>VBKY01000375.1 GCA_005879255.1 Deltaproteobacteria bacterium | reverse complement strand
TGGTGCAAGGGATTTATCCCGGGATTGCCCTTTGGGAGAGGAATGAGGTGAGGGAAGACGAAGTAAAATCACCACCCTCACCCTCTCCCGCAAGCGTTTTTCTTTACCCATAATCCCCCCCGCTGGGAAATGGGCGTTTTGAGGCGGTGAGGTGTTGTAGAGAATGAAGCTGTTTGCCAATCAAGAAGCCGATGGCGATGTCGTGCAGGCGTTGCAGGCCGCGTCCGATCGTTATGGAGCCGGGCTCGCCATCGCTGTTGCGGCCGAGGAACCCGCCAAGCTCAGCAGTGAAGCGCGTGATCTCATGCACGCTGGGTGCAGTGGAAGGCAGCGGCTGATCAGGGCGCTTAAAGGCAAGCAGCGCCTGCCACTCGTGCTCCTCAAAAGCAACGGTACAAGGCGCCTGGGGTGTGGTGCGCGAAAGCTTCTTGATGTGCTCGATTCTCCATGCCACCACCAAGTCAATGGCGAGGCAGTTCTGCCAAACCGTGCGATCGCCGAGTTGGCGGTTCTCGATGCGGCAAACGCTCTTGATCGTCCTGTGATACTCTTCGATGCCCCAGCGTCTTTTGTACCAGTCGACCTTCTCCAGCGCCTGCTCCAAATCATTGACCTCAACGGTGGTCAACAGCATCCACTCCACGGCCTCTTTTTGCGAAGGCGGATGGACCTCGGTGACATAGACGGCCCAAACCCTGAGCGCCCCGAGCGTGGGCTTGCGCTTGGGGGGACGCAGCTCCACTGGAGCAAAGCGAATCTGAAGCACTGCATGGCGTGGCGCTCGCCCCTTTTTTCTGGGAATGTGCACCACGCGCTCACCCGCCACCGCTTGGCTTTCCATATACTCCCACAGACACGCGCTTTGGTCTTTGACGCGCCGATCGCTCTCGGCTCGAACCAAAAGCTTGGGGTTGGCGGGATCCCTTTTCGCCAGCAAAAACAGCTCGTAGACATCGGCTTCGCGGTCTCCCACACTGACCACGGTGCTGGCCCCGCCAAGCTGGCGCTGCAAGCGCGCGGCGGCGCGAAAGCTCTTGAGCCATTTAAAACTTTCTTTTTGCTCAATGGGCCGCTGGTAACGAGTGACACGCTTGCCGAACTGTTTAGGATCGCGCGCCCACACCTGGATATCAACCAAGCCCATGGCCGTGCCCTCGGTGGTGTAAGCCATCGTGTCGTGCAAAAGAAGGCCTTGCGCTCCGTCGACCCGTTTGTTGATCGGTCCCAGCCCTTCCATCTCGGCATGGGTGTCATAGTTAAAGCTAGTGGTGTCCTGCACCGCCAGCACCACTTTGATCTGCTCTCGCGCAATGCGCTCCATGGTGGCGTGATAGTGGGAGGAAAGCAGAGCCTCCATGCTCACCGCCTTGTGCTTAAAGAGCCGATAAGCGGCTTTAGTCTTAGCGCGGCTTTGGCAGGCCTGGGGAATATTGGCCGCCGGCTGCGCGTAAAAGTCGCGCGCCACGCTAAACAGCCGATGCCGATGACGGCCATCGCGCAGTCGCACCTTCCCGAACTCCTGCTCCGCCCAATCGCGCGGCGGCTTGCGCGGCTTGGTACAGGGCGTGGGCGAAAGCCTGGCCGGACCCGGTTCTTCGCAAAGCTTCTGCTGGCAATCGGGGTCCAATGGATACAGATAAATATCTTTGATCGGTTGGCACGTTCGGTGGGCTCGATCCTGGCGACCGCGGCCACAGGTGCGACCCACAGCGATCCAGTTGGCAGCGCGGTAGGAAGTTGCGGCAAAGCGTTTGGCTTCAACGTAGGTTTCCAAAAGCAGCGGCCTGTAACCATACGCTTCGTGCCAGTCCTTAGCCAAACGCTTTTGCGCCATGCCCAGAACCTTAGAGGCAAGATTCGTCACCTTCACCTGACGCGCAATCACAAAGCGCGAGTTCGCCACCACATAGCGCAGATGCGCCTGACGCGCCGCATGGCTCCAACCGATCCAGCGGTCGCGCGCCTTCAAATACAAGGCGGCCGCGCTGAAGCCAAGCGCTCCCACGTAGCCGTGCTCGCAGACGATCAGGTAGCGCAGCTGCGCCCCGCACAACGGTCGGTATCCCAGATAGTGATGCGTCGCTACCAGTTTCTTCCACTGCAAGTCCAGCTCACCGTCCTTAGCCCTGACCAAAACCAACTTAAGCTTGCCAAGCTCTTTGACCGTGCCCTCAAGTCGACTCGGCACATTCAATCGAATCCGAGCAAAGCTCGATCCGCCAAAGCGCACCGTGCGGCGCGGCGCTGGCAGATTGATCAGTCCGCGCTCGGCCAATCGCCCCAGCGCCACCCGACAGCTCATCTGCTTGCGCTTGTCGCCCTCGGTGCGCCAGTCCAACCAATCGCAGACTCGGCGCGCCAGCTCCGCCCGCGACCACTGCGGTTGACCGCTGACCGCCGCGTTGATGCGCTGCAAAACCTCGTGCGGAAAAACTCGCCCGCACACCACCACACTTGCATCCATCTGCGCATACTGTGCCACAAATCATTGTCAGTGTCCAGCATACGGAAATATGGAACATGATCAGCACAACGTGGGAGAGGGCAGGGGTGAGGGTCCTTCGAAGAATAACCACCCTCACCTTCATCCTCTGCCTCCTCGGGAGGGCGAGGAGAAAGAAATTTGCAGGGCGTTTAAAACCCGCATGGCCTTACTGAGAACCTCCCTCCGGCCGATCCTCGATCGGCCGAGGCATGGGATTTTTATAATCGGCGTGAAACGACGTATCCATCTTCTTGCCGTCGATAAAAACCATCTCGACATTCTGCGTATCCGAAATATTTTTCGACGGATCCCCGCGCACGATGAAGAAATCCGCGACTTTGCCCTTCTCGATGCTGCCGTAGTCTTTTTCTTTGCCCCACGCCTGCGCCACGTTGATGCTCGCGGTTTGCAGCGCTTGCAGCGGCGTGAGGCCCGCTTCCACGAGCATCTCGAGCTCCGCGTGGATGGCGTAACCCGGCACCACGTGATTAGGATCGGAGCCCGAATGAATCTTGCCGCCCGCCGCAGTGAAACGGCGCACGAACTCCTGCAGCATCTTATAACCCGATACAACTTCTTGGCGCTTCTCCGGCGCCATCTTTTCGTACTTGGCAAAAAAGCTTTCGGTGTCTTTGAGAATATAAGCGGGCAAATATTTGAGCTGCGGATTTCTGAGCAGCGCTAGCTCACGCTGCTTCATCTCGGCGGCGTGCGTCGACAGCGGGCGAAACCATGTCGCCCAGGTCGTGCTCCAGTGCACATTTTTTTCGATCATGACTTTGATAATTTTATCGAACATCGCCGGCTCCATCTGTGCATGCACTTCAGCGGTATCAACTTTTCCCAACATGCGGCCGATGTCGAGATCATGTTTCTTTTTTGGGTCTTGGATCGACGTGTAGACCACCGACCAGGAATGCTCGACGGACTGGTAGCCATTTTCCGCCGAGGTGAAAATATCCAACGAGTGGCCGAACACCGGGCGCCCGTATTTATGCGCCTCCTCCACCGCCGCTTTGGCGACTTGCGGTTTCAGCCGCTCGAATAGTTTGATACCGTCTACGCCTTTCTCGACCAAACCACGAACCGCTTTGCGCGCTTCGTCTTCGCTGTCGACGATAATACTTGTCCGCTGGCGTCGGAGCGTACCAGTGCCTTCCGGCGGCGGCCCATCGATGATGTTCGCGGATGCCCACACGCGCGGCCCGCGCACGCTGCCGTTTTTCACGCCTTCCCGCTGCGCGACGATCCATTCGACCGGATTGTTGGAAATGTTCGGACAAGTGACAACGCCGTAGGCTAGATAAACTTCGCCCATCCAATCGCGATAGTGGCAATGCCCGTCGATCAGGCCAGGAAGAATGCTCTTGCCTTTGGCCTCGATGACTTCGGCGCCCTGCGGAATCGAAACCTTGCCTCGCTCACCGACTTCCTGAAACTTGCCGTCGCGAATCACGACAACGGAATCCGCAACCGCAGCTGCCCCGGTTCCGTCGATCAAAGTACCGCCGACTATCGCGATGGGTCTCGTCTGCGCCCAGAGACCGGGCGCTAGAATCAAGCCAAAGAGCGCGATCAAAATCTCGGTTCGATAGAAATAGCCGACCTTGAGCATCAAAACCTCCCGAGCCATCACTCCAATATTCCAATTGTGCTACCTAGCACACCGGCGGCAGTTTGAACAATTCGATTTCGCGGCGATTAACCTCTACTTCGTCGATTCCATCCCGCAAAGTACACATTGTTGTCATTACGAACCGCATCGCATACGGTTGAAACATCCAATGGAAAATTCTTCTGATAGCAACCGGCCGGATTTCTGGACCGTCCGCTATGTCGCGGGTAGGACGCCGTGGGATTTCGGCGGTGTTCCATCGGCCTTAAAATCATTTCTTGAGAGATCTTCTGTTCCGGGCGGGGTATTGATTCCGGGATGTGGCTCCGGCTACGAGGTTCAGGCGTTCCATGCAGCCGGGTACGATGTTTCAGCAATAGATTTTTCGCCTGCTGCCGTCGAGCAGGCCAAACGGGTGCTCGGGTCTTTAGCTGAACGGGTTATTCTAGGAGATTTCTTTACGTACGACTTCGGCCAGCGCCGCTTCGACCTCATCTACGAACGAACATTTCTTTGTTCAATGACTCCTTCCCGCTGGCCTGAGTACGTGAACAGAACGGCAGACCTTTTGTTGCCCGGAGGCAGATTAATTGGCGTCTTCTTGTATGGACAAAGGTCGTCGGGGCCGCCGTTTCCTATTACAGAGCCCGAAGCCGACCAGCTTTTCGAAAAACGCTTCAAGCTACTGCGGAGTGAATTGACAACCGACTCCCTGCCCTTTTTCCGTGAGATGGAGAGATGGCAGGAATGGCAGAAGATCGATTAAAGGGGGATAAAATATGCTGCCTGGATACTACGACGGCAGTGGCAAATCTAACGACTCCGAATTTCTCACTCTTACGGGCGTCATCGCCAGCGAAAGCGTTTGGGAGCGGTTTGATAAATCTTGGCGGGCAATTCTAGAAAAGTATCAAGTGTCCGACTTTCACACGAGCGAAGCCATGTCGCTAAGCGGACGATTCTCGGGGGGGAATGGATGGAGCAGACCAAAGGTTTTTGAATTGATGAAAGATCTCTGGAACGTCATTGGGAAATATCGATGGACAGATAATTTTTCCTTGAACTCTAATCTATATGGCCGCTCATGTACCGTTATAATGCAGGATTATCACCGGGCGAAGTCCGCAAATCCTAAATTGAGAGAACCGGAAGCGATTTGCACTCGCTATTGTTTCAACGGATTGCCGGTTGATCTCGACTCTAATCTTGAGCATCCAGAAATTTTCCTCGTGTTTGATCGCGGAGAGCCATTCTTGAAGACTCTTTATAGGAACTGGATCAAAGGCAGAAATCGTCCCAATGCCGGTTGGCCAAAACAAATCAAAGGGATCGAATTCGGAAGCGCTTCGAACTTATGTCCGCTGCAAGCAGCCGATCTTATTGCTTGGACAATGGGCAAGCATCACAAGACGCAGCCTGATGGTTATCCGGAAGCTTTGGGCGCTAATGTCATGATAGCTCATCACATAATGACCTACGATTACGAATCTCTGACGAAGGATTTTCCGAATGGATAAGCTAGGCGTCAACACTCACCCATTCACTGCCTAAAGCGAGAAATAGAGGACTAACGGCCCCAAGGATATCTTTTCGGAATATTCCCTTTTTCTGACTTGATACCAAATCACTCTTCGTACTCCTTCATGTCGTCGACAAGATATTGCCAGTGGCGCTCGATATTTCGCGTTTCGCGGCCAATGTAAGCCGCGCCATCACGGGAAACGCTGCTCTCCAGCTCTTCCCAAAGCCCGATGATCTCCCAGGGATGCGCGCTGCGAAAGGATAGCGACGAGCTTGTCTAATATCTCGGACTCGATGTTTAGCATCCGGGAATACGCCGCCTTCTTTATTTCATGTACTGAGTCCGACAGACGTCCCGCGCTAGAGAGATCGGAGACGTCCCGGTCAAAGAGCGGATCAAGTGTGTTTGACGAGATA
>VBKY01000374.1 GCA_005879255.1 Deltaproteobacteria bacterium | reverse complement strand
CTATTTCGAATGCCGCGCGAAGGGCATCAACCATCTGCTGCAAAGCGCGACCCATGCGCTGAAAGCGTCCATGCCCGAGAAAACGATTCTCGCCTGCCTTCTGCACGATATCGCCAATGCAATCTTCATCAAGAGCGATCACGGCTACTGGGGCGCGCAGCTGATCGAGCCCTACGTCGACGAGGAGGTATGCTGGGCGGTCCGCGCGCACCAGGCGCTGCGTTTCTTCCCTGACGAGTCGGTCGGCTACTCGTATCCGGAAATGTACGTCAAGCATTTCGGGCCGGACTACGAGCCCGACGACTACATCAAGGAAGCGTACAAGCGCGCCCGGAATCACAAGTGGTACATGACTGCGCGCATGATTACCGTCCACGACATCTACTCCTTCGACCCCAACGCGGTGGTGAGCTGGGAACCCTTCATCGACATCGTCGGGCGTAACTTCAAGCAGCCGGACGAAGGCTTGGGCTTCGACAACAGCCCGACCGCGCACATGTGGCGCACCATCCGGCGTCCGACAAAGTATCTCTGAGGCGGCCTAACGGCGGTTCAAAGGTTCAAGGTTCAAAGTTCAAAGTCAGATTCGGTGCGCTCAGTTCCAGTGGCTCGACCAAGCTCACCATGAACGGAATCTGATTCGCTACACTCCGTTCAAATTGCTAAACCGAAGTATTGATACAAGGAGACCCGTGTGGCCTACAAAGACACTATTATCGATGATCTACTCGTAGGCTCTATTGATCTCCACGTTCATGTCGGTCCAGATCCTTCCCACCGAGCCGGCGGCACGCGCCGGTATGATGTCGCCCAGGTCGGAGAAATGGCTAAAACCGCAGGGCAACCCGCGGTCGCTTGTAAGAGCCATCAACAAGTAACGGCCTCTCTGGCAAGCCTGGCAAGTCGCATGGTGTCCGGAGTTACGCTCCTTGGCGGAATAACTCTTAACAAAACTGTCGGTGGGTTGAATCCGCACGCGGTACGGATGGCGGGGGAGCTTGGCGCGCGCATCCTATGGTTTCCGACACATCATGCGGCCCATCATAACAGTACGCTCGTCGAAGGCGGCGCGGGCGACGACAAGGGAATTCGTGTCCTAGACATCGAGGGCAAGTTATTACCCGAAGTCCATGAAATTCTGGATTTGGTAGCCCGTTACGACATGCTTTTGGGCACGGGGCACGTGTCCTTTCCAGAAGCTGAGGCGATTGTGAAGGCGGCTAGAGAAAAGGGAATCAAGCGCATTATTGCCAATCACCCATTGTCGAAGAATTCTTGCCGTTACACCGTGGCAGAGACCAAGCAGCTGGCCGATCTCGGAGCCACAGTGGAACTTACGTTCGTCTCGATGATGCCTTTCACCCGGGCCAAGACCTCCACTCCGAAAGAAACTGTAGACGCGATACGCGAGATCGGTCCTGAACGGTGTATCATCAGCACTGATTTTGGCGCCTATGCCACGCCGCCACCGCCGGAAGGTTTACGGATGTTCATCGCGACCTTGCTGAACCACGGTATGGCGCCGGAAGACGTGGACTACATGGCCCGCCGCAACCCGAGGCAGTTGGCCGCCCTGTAGTGAAGCACAGGCGCGGTTCGGCAAACGAAAAAGGTCAGTCGGCAATTTAGCCAGGAGGTGTTTCATGGCACAGCGAGTTTGGGATCCATATTTAACCGAACGGGACCGGGCGCATTTGGCGATGCGGCCGCCTCGCCGGCGCGGTTTCGGCGAGAAGCCGGCTTTGCTCCTCATCGATCTCTATCGTTGGGTCTTCGGAGACAAACCGGAACCGATTTTGGAAGCAATGAAAAAATGGCCGAGTAGCTGCGGCCTGGAAGGGTGGGACGCTGTCCCGCAAATTCAAAAACTTTTGGCCAAGGCGCGCGAGGTGGGCATTCCGATTGTCCACTCGACGGGGCTTGACGGCGCCGGTGTAGCGTCGCGCTCGCCGCGGCGCGAGTCGGACCTTCAGACCAATCACGACTCAGAGGCACAAGACCGGCTCGGACGCCGATACGATATTATTGATGAGGTAGCGCCGCTGCCAGGCGAGACGGTTCTACGCAAAGCTTCCCCCAGCGTTTTTTGGGGAACCCCGCTGATCGGACATCTCAACGCTCTCCATATCGACACGATCATCACTTGCGGCGAGAGCACGAGCGGGTGCGTGCGCGCGAGCGTTGTTGATGGAAGCACTTATCGTTTCCGGATGGTCGTCGCGGAGGAATGCGTATTTGATCGTCACCAGGCAACCCACGCTATGAACCTGTTCGATATGAATCAAAAGTATGCCGACGTCTTGGCGCTGCAGGAAGTGCTGGACGATTTGGACCTCTGGCGCAGCCGGCAGCGCAGCGGTCAAGTCAAAGCGGGAAGCGAGGCGCTGTCAAGCAAGGTGGCAGCGGCTGGGATTGCCTAGCGGTGGCAACGGCACGCGTTTCGAGGATTCCCTAAGCTCGAAGTTCTGCGTTTTTTTTCTTAGATGATTTGAACTGAGCGTAGCGAATCAAATTCCGTTCATGGTGAGCTGGTCGAACCACTGGAACGGGCCGCGCGGTATTAAGTGAACACTCCGATCGTACCTTGAACTTTTGAACCCTTCGACGAACTCAGGGCAGGCTCTTGAACCTTTGAACCGCCGCTCGGCAATCGAGTGAAGTCTACAGAGTCAATTGAGCGGCGGCCAAGACGCCAGCAGCCTGCCATAGCCTTGAATCGAGAAGTTATGACCCAAGCGTGACAGGATGTGCCACAGCATCGCGGGGTTGCTGGCGATCGCCGGTAGCTTCAGCTCGCTTTCTATTCTGTCGATGATCGGCAAGGGATTGAATGGCGCGCCTTGAAAATAGATGGCATCGGCATCGGGCGTCTCATGGACGATTTTTTCCATGATGCCGAAGATCTTATCGGCTGGCACGTGCGTTCCCGTGCGGGCGCCGAGATATTCAAGAGAAGGGCGGGAGAGCACGGTCAATCCCGATTGCTTGAGCCGAGCTTGGATCAGGGAATTTATCTCGTCGTCGAACGGTGTCATGAGAATCAATTTCTTCAAATTAACGGCATGCAGCGCCGCTGTGGCGGCGCGAATGGGGGTCGTCGCGGGAATCGTGATGGCCTCGGCAATTTTCTTCTCGATCTCTGGGTTGAGAACCGTGAGCGGCGCGCCCGTGATGATCAAGCCTTCGATCGGGTGATCCCTCGCTATTTCTGTGACGCGGCGCAGGACCGCTTCGCTTCTGGCATCAACAGTCGCCTCCGGGCCAACGCCGACGCTCTCGATAGTAACTCCAACTTCTGCGGGAACCAGGCCGCGAAAGTCGCCGAAGTGGGGCCGGTCGCCGCTGCGAGATGTCAGTAGTCCAATGTGAACCTTTTTTGCGGCGTCCATAAGATAACCTCGCGAAAATTTTCGTGCTTTCACGGTCATTCCATAGTTAACTCGCGATTACAAGAAGTCGATTAGAAACTGAACCACTCATATTCGTTTAGCGATCGTTAACCTTGAACTTTGAACATTGAACCTTGAACTGCCGCTTGCGGCGACGTTAGCGTGATGTACGCGCTTCCCAGCCCGGCGGCACCCAGTTCTGCCAACCACCCTCGGGCTCTGGTTCACCACGCGCCTGCGCCTCGCGCCGCAGCGCAACGACATGTTGGGCGGTGGAGTTCGGTCCCATGTAAATGCTGCGGGCCCACTGCCGCCGCAGCGGGTCGCGGACGGAGAGTCGCATCCTGCCGACTTTCTCCACCTCCAGCTCTACCACTTCGCCGTCCTGCAGAGGACCCAGGCCCTCATGGTTCGTGCCACAGGCAATGATATCACCGCTATTCAGGGTCATAATGGTGCTGGCAAAGTGGATGAGCTGCGGCACTTTGTGCTCCATGTCGTCTGTGACATAGTCGTGATATAGCGCGCCGTTGTTGTAGAAGCGAATGCGCAACTGATTGGGATCGCCAATCTCATCCAACGTCGTGATGCAGGGCCCGATCGGTCCGAACGTATCAAAGCTCTTGCCCATCCAGCTTCCCTGCCGCCAACTGAAGCGCCCCTCCACCCGGGCGGAGACGTCAATGACACCAGTGCAGCCGAACACGGCCTGGCGCCAATCAGCCTCCTTGACGTTCTTCGCTGGCCCCTTGAGCACCAACCCGAGTTCCGCCTCATGCTGGAAAACATAAGGGCCAGGACCATCATAGAATGGCGCCTCGGTGATCTCGGGTAGCACGATGGTGTCGCCATCGCCGATCACGGCATCGGAGTTTTTTAGAAACATGTTCAGGGCGCGCGGCGCGCGCTGGGCGTGTTCCCAGTAGTTGGCGATGCAGTTGAGAAATTTCCCAGGCCGCGGCAGCGGCGGCCGCAGGCGGACTACGTCCAGTGGCAACGGCGCTGCTCTGTCAGCAAGCCGCTCGAATGCTGGCCGCACCTCGTCAAAGTGATCGATGATCTGTGCCATAAAATGCTGCGGGGAGTGCGCCACGAGATGGACGGTGGCGGCTGACACATCGACGATACCCTGGTCTGTGAGCACGCCGGGACGGATACGTTGGTCAGCGCCTGGACCCTCAAATAAGCCAATACGCATGTACTCATCTCCTTCAAATTTGAACCAGTGGATTCTCAAAGTATTAGTGGATTAGCACTGTCGTGCGTAGCACTCAAGAAATTCTGGCGGCAACCCCTGACGCTCGCTAATTTGAAACGGCTTGAACCGTTTGACCGTCCTGAACGATTTGAACGGAGCGAAGCGGTTGAACGTTTTGAACCACTGATATTCGACACCAGGTCTGACGGCCGCGCCTGGCCCCGCGCCGTGATGGGGCCGATCATAAACAGAAACGCTCCCGCCAACAATGAGCTATTTCGGTTCTATACCACGACGGTCTCAGTATACAAAAGGATACCAACGTCGAAGTGACATCACGAAAATCAGTCTCGTGGCCCGGGAATTTCCGCAGCAATCGTTTACCTTGAACTTTGAACCTTGAATCTTTGAACTGCCGCTTGCCGGCATCGTCCCGAGCTAAATATCCCTGAGGCTTGAACTCTAAGTCGATACGTATGAAATAATCAATTGTCTGTATCAGGAGATCCTATGAAAACGCATCTCAAACGGAAAAACTATTATCTTGACGAGAAAAAGATCCGTCGCGTGAGGACGATCCTGGGCGCGAAGACCGAGACCGAGGCGATTGACGCTGCTTTGAACCTCGTAGTTTTCAGGAAAGAAATTCTCAAGTCATTGGAAAAAGTAGCGGGCAAGGGTGGAGTAGAAAAGGTTTTTTAGTGGCAAAGCATCTGATCGACACTGACCTATACATCGACCTTATCCAAAGCGGAACAACTCTCCCTTTCATCCGTGAACTTTACGATAAAGACGCTCCCGGCATCTACTTCAGTTCCATCGTAGCTCAAGAATTGCTTGCTGGCGCCCGATCTCCTGCGGCGAGAAAGCGCGTAGAAATATTATTCCGTCCCTTCGAGAGAGTCGGTCGAGTTGTAACTCCCGGTCACAACCACTGGAAGAATGCCGGAGGCATTTTGGCCAAGGTTCTGCGCGACAGGCCGGGCCGGACCTAAAAGTTAATTGCCTGCGTTGGTAAACGATTGTTTGCTGGCTTTGAGCGCTCGCTCGATCGGCGCGACGCTGTACACCAGGAATCGAGACGACTTCATGCTGCTTCGAAGCCGACGCGCGTTTTCGCTAGTGGTGATCAGTTGAATGGTACCGGTAAAAAATTCGACCGCCATTTTCCTCCGATGATGAATTTTTCCGCGTTAGCCCACGCATTGGCCGCGCATGGAACCGAGCGAAGCGCTGGAACGACTGGAACCCCTGGAACGATTGGAACCTTTGGAACGTTTGGAACTGCCCTTGGTTTTAGCCGGGGCGTTGAAGCTGGTTGAGAAAAATTGATTTCTCCCGGGAGGTAAGATAGGTTTCGCTCGAACGGGGATGCGGATGAGACAGGGGTTCCTATTCGTAGAATCATCGGCAGCGGGCCATAGTCCTGGAAAGCAGTGAAGCCGAAAAAGACAACCGCCGAGGTCCAAGCTATCTGTTGCCTTCCGAGAATTTTTTCGTTGGCGCTGTTCTTAGTGCTGGCGGCTTCTCACGGCGAAATCGCCGCGGGCTGGCAAGAAGAATGGCAGGCGACCGTCCAGGCGGCAAAACGGGAAGGCCAAGTTACGGTCTACATCAGCGGTTACGGCGCAACTCTCGATGCCGGTCATTTCCAAAAAGACTTTCCTGAGATCAAGCTCGTCGCGGTTACGGGGCAATCCGGCCAACTGGGCCCGCGTATTTTGGCCGAGCGGAGAGCGGGAAAATATCTCGCCGACATCTCGAGCGCGGGTGCGAACCCCCACTACCAGCTTTTTTACGCGTCCAAGATCCTGGAGCCGATTTCGTCCGCGTTGATTCTCCCCGAGGTCACGGATCAATCGAAATGGTGGGGTGGAAAACACTGGTATATAGATCCTGAAGGGCAATACATCTTTGTCTATGTGGGCAACATGACCGGGACCGGCGCCTACGCGGTGAATGCTTTGAACCCCGCCGAATTCAAATCCTACTGGGATTTTGTCAATCCAAAATGGAAGGGAAAAATCGTCGCGCGCGACATCAGGATTGCGGGCCCGGGCGGCGATAATATGCGGTTCTTTTACCATCATCCGGGACTCGGCCCGAAGTTCATCCACCGCCTCTTTAGCGAAATGGATTTGACCTTGACGCGGGATTTCCGCCAGGGGATCGACTGGCTGGGGCAGGGAAAGTTTCCGCTGGCGATTTTTTTCTCGAACTCGGATGTCAAAATGGCCGGGCGACAGGGACTGCCCGTAGACGTTATCGACAATAGCTCCTTCAAAGAAGGGGTGCCCATGGGAGTCGGTTTCGGAACCCTGAGCCTTTTCAAGAACGCGCCGCATCCCAACGCCGCCAAAGTTTTCATCAACTGGTATCTCTCGCGAAAGGCGCAGATCGCGCTGCAAAAGGACATGACAAAGATCGCCGACGCACCGGACTCTCTCAGGATCGACATCCCGAAAGACGACGTCGCTCCCGACAACCGAAGGATCGAAGGGGTGAATTATATGACCGTGTTTCGCTCCGAATGGACGGACATGACGCCCATTTACGCGGTCGTTAACGAAGCCTTGGCTGAAGCCGAGAAGAAAAAGAGCGGCAAGTAAGGTGCCCAGCCCTCAGCAGAGAGGGCAACAGGGTCACACGTGATCACGGGGTCACACACCTGTGCTGGGGCGAGACGGAAGTACCAACAATTTATCGAGGAGGGGATGAGCGCAGAGAGCATGTGGAAAGATCTCAAAGGACAGATCTATATTGGGCGATGACGACTTTGTCGAGCGGATGCGGGGCAAGCTAGGCGAACGCGACGAGGATGTTAACATACCAAGGGTGCAACAATGGGGACCGGCACCAAAGCTCAGCGCGATACGTCGGCAACACAAGAATCGGGACGACGCGATTCGGGCAGCGTACGAGACCGGGGCCTATAGCTATCAAATCGCGAAGGAATTTGGAGTTCATTTCACCACAGTCGGGCGAATTGTGCACCAGCCACTTAAGCGAGTGAGCGCACCCGCGGGATGAGATAGCAGATGGTTCGCTTGTGCTATGATACTAGACCCGACCGTTGCTTTGCCTCCTATCGCCTCACTTATCCGGCTTTCTCTCCCACAAGGTTGCTTGCCAGAAATCTGGCCGATTGATGTAGCTGAATTCCCGCACGGGCCGGTAATTCCTCCGAATGTATTCGGCGAACGGCACATCGAAATCTACTCCAAATTCTGGTACACCGTACTCAAAAAACTGTCGGTTTGACCAGATCACGAAACGCACTGGAACTACCTCCATCTCTGCGATTGTTTTAGCCGTCATGGGTCCCGGTGACAGTGTGCCCGGTGTGAAGGCAAACACGCGAGTTGGGGATGGCACACCGGCGAAGAAATACAGAGCCGTATCTTCGGGAATCGACATCACTACTTGGCCGCTTTGTTTCGCTTGTAGCATAAAATTAGCCGCGTCAGCCCAAGCAGGCAGTATAGTCTCCGGTACGTAAATCGTCCCGCGCTCACTCTCGATCGCTACTCGTCCAATCCTCAGGTCAAGGTAAGGCGGAATTGCGACCAGTGTCACCCACCCACAGACAGCTGCGCATACAAAGAATCTTGCTGTTCGCGCTCCAACGCCATTCTGGAAATGGCCCCCTGGGATCGCGATTGCCAGTAACAACAAGAAAAATGCGAGCAACACCGGCCCATTGTAGTAGATCGCATAGTCTCGAGAAGTCATCCTGAACAGAATGCGAAACGCCAGTAGAGGACCGAAAATCATCACGACCAAGATGGCCAACCTTCGCGCGCATAAGCGAGAGCGCCAGAATAGAAAGCCGGCGAGTGGGATAGCAAGCGCCACTATGAAGACCATCGGGCGCGGAAAGACCAGCAACGCGATATTGATGTCGAATCGTTTCGGTGGTTCCATCAAAAGCGCAACCGTGCCAGCCCCGAGGACGGTCCCTATACAGACGGCACGAAGCCATAGTTTGCGAAAAACCGACAGTAGCCAAAAACGAAATCCTACCCAGAAAGCTACGAAGCCGACAGTTAGCACGAGCGCTTTCATGAGCTGCGCCAACGACAAATCATAGCCGGTCAACCGGAGCCAATTCTGGCCGTACTGCCGCATGAAGTAGGATGTTGGCCAACTCATCAAGTTTTCTTGCGTAATGAAGGCCACTCCCCCGATCGACACCATCCACGCGATCACCACTGCGCAAATTAACAGAGCCGGTGTGACAGCCGACAGATTCCTGAACGCCGTGCGCCATGATCGTTGCTGCAAGATGAGACCAACCTGCAGTACTGCCAACGATCCGAAACAAGCGAATCCAAACTCCAGCTTGGTTATCAGCGCGACGGCTGACCAGATTCCGGCCCAAAGTAGGTTGGTCTTCGTCGGATTGAGGGCACCCCGGATGGCATACAATAGAAACAAGTACGCTGCCACGGACCCGTACACGGAAGCGTAGGCGTACGGCAGCGGGTAATTAAAGAACCCCCCGCCGAAAGATTGGATCAACACTATATAGCCAATCGCAAACGCCACCGATAGCGGAGCAAAGTACAGCGCGCAACGGAACAGTGTCAGCATTGCGGCCAGGCCAGCTAGGGATCCCGCGAAATATGCCACGTTCAGGTGAATTCCAAAGGTCCGAAATAGCAAGCTGTTTAAGTATGGTGCGCCTGGGCCGTATAAATACCATACATCGCGGTAAAGCATCTTCCCTTCAGCCAAAGCGGCCGCCACGTATAGCTCGCGGCCGCAGTCGACGGTAACGTCGCCCCAACGGGCCCATCCAAATTTCAGGAGTCCCACCCACAGGCAACACAAGGCTCCGATGCTGAATAATAGATCTCTGCGACCTGCCTTAAGGTTGTAGAGCAGACGCAGGCGTGATCGGGTTATCGATGGCAGCGCTTTACGAGGATTGCTCCGTTTGTGACGTCGAACAACTGAAGCACTCATATGACCGTATGCCGAAACGCTGCGTGAGTCAGCTATTTACAACCATATATTTCGCCTTGCAAAACAAACCCTACTCGCTTCATGAAAACACGGGAACGCGCGAACACCGTAGGCAGGTATCCATGCTACTCAAGACTGGAAACGGCGCGCGACAGCAGTCTTTTGTTTTTAGGCTTCTGCCGTTGAGTCTAGAAGGACACGGATCTGATAGTTAGAGAGCGCAACCCTCTCAGGCGCGCGAAACTTTTCAATGTTAGCAAAAGATACTTTCTCTTTCTTCGCAGTGAGATTTGTCACTGCGGCCCCCCTCAATTTGGAATTTATCACCCAAGTAAATGGTTCTGTAATTCAGCCCAAAATTCTCTGGCCCAATTTTTAAACTTAAACGTCTAGGTCGCGGTCACATTACCAAAGTACTCATCTCAAAGTCCAATTAAAATTCACACGGGAAAATTTGGCGGGAGCCGTCGCGGCCGGTTGCCTGCGGTGAGAACGAAGATAGTTCGTCGGCTCGGTGGAGAATTACGGCGTAGGGGTCGCCGAGGTCGCTCGCCAAGTGGGAATCTCGACCTCCGGGGTTTCGAAGATCCTTTCAAGAACTTTGTCCATTTAGTCAACAACGTCCCCCGATCTCCACAAGAACCGCGCGAGCGCTATACAATCGTCGATCTCCCGAAGCTAAGCGGGTTGTGTGGTTTTCGTGGGGAGGAGTAGAGGGACGCTGTTGACTAACTGGACAAAGTGGACACGGAGAGAAAATATGGGGGTAGAAAGGTATGCCGAGGCAAGCAAGACTCGATAGTCCAGGGACCCTGCACCACGTGATGGTTCGAGGCGTTGAAAAGCGGCGGATTGTCGTTGACGAGACGGATCGAAGAAATTTTGTGCGACGACTCGGAGCATTGGCTGAGGCAGATATTGGGGAGCGGAGAATTTGTCCCGCGCATTCTTAGAGAGCCGGATGCACGAGCGCTGCGGCAACATGCAGCGAGACGGGGAAATCGTTACGCCGAGCGTGTCGTGGCTGAGGAATGCAAGAAGAGCGGAGTATCGCTAACGGAACTCCAAAGCGGGAGCCGTCGGGGCAGGTTGCCTGCGGTGAGAACGAGGATAGTTCGCGGGCTCGTGGAAAATTACGGAGTAGGGGCCGAGGTCGCTCGCCAAGTGGGAATCTTGACCTCCGGGGTTTCGAAGATCCTAACGAGAACTTTGTCCAACTAGTCAACGGCGTCCCTCAGCCCGGCCCATTGGAGGCTTTAGCAATCCTGTTCGACTCATTTTCCTCGGCCAGTGGTCAACAATGAATCGACCGGTTGATCGCTTGAGTCTCACCGTACTATGATGACGGCAGTCAAGTTTGCGGCGAAAAATCGCTTAAGGAGGA
>VBKY01000373.1 GCA_005879255.1 Deltaproteobacteria bacterium | reverse complement strand
CGTGAGTCTTCATGTCGGCATCGCAACTACGATGGCTGTCGTCTTTCACGAGATCCCGCATGAGCTGGGCAACTTCTTTATTTTGCTGTATGCCGGATTCACCAAGACAAGGGCGCTGTTTTTCAACTTTCTATCTGCTGTTTTTGCGATCTTAGGGACGATTATCGCCCTCCTGGTCGGTTCCACATTGGAAAATTTTTCCAGTGTGATGTTGCCGGTGGCGGCGGGCGGTTTCATCTATATCGCCGGCTCTGACCTGGTGCCGGAGCTAAATAAGGAGTCGAAGCTTGGCAAGTCAGTCGTGCAGTTGCTCGCCATAGGACTGGGTGTTGGCTTGATGCTCTTATTAGATATCATGGAAGACTAGGCTTGGTGTGCGAAGACAAGATAGGTCTATGTTACGGAGAAAATGAGATGGGGCAAGGGCGGCAAAAACAAATCTTAGGATCTCTGCTAATTATGGGTGCTCTGGTGAACTACACGTCCGGTCCAGCTCAAGCTGCAACCGAATCGGAAATTACGCGTGCCACACTGAAAAATGGCCTCCGTGTGGTGATTGTCCGAAACACGCTCGCGCCTGTTGTGACTACTCAAGTTAACTATTTAGTCGGCTCCAATGAAGCGCCCGCCGGATTTCCCGGCATGGCGCATGCACTGGAGCATATGATGTTTCGCGGCAGCCCGGGGCTTTCATCCGCCCAGCTTTCCAACCTGATCGCAGCCATGGGCGGCAATTTCAATGCAAACACCCAACAAATCGTCACTCAATATTTTTTCACCGTGCCAACCGGCGATCTCGAAACCGCGCTGCGCATCGAGGCAGTGCGGATGCGCGACGTCCTCGCCACCGACGCGCTGTGGCGCCAAGAACGGGGCGCCATCGAGCAAGAGGTGGCGCAGGATTATTCCAACCCGCAGTATTTATTTTACTCGCGTTTGCTGGCGCAAATGTTTGCCGGCACGCCCTACGAACACGATGCGCTGGGCACCCGACCCTCGTTTCAAAAAACCACGGGCAAAATGCTCAAGGATTTTCACCGCAAGTGGTATGCGCCGAACAATGCGGTCTTAGTTATCGTCGGCGATGTCAATCCTGACGCGGCACTGGCAACGGTCAAGCAATTGTTTGAATCGATTCCAGCTCGGGCTGTGCCGGCGCGGCCAAAAATCGCGCTGCAGCCGTTAAAGCCCGCGACCATCGAGGTGGATTCGGATTTGCCTTACGGCTTGGCGGCCGTGGCTTATCGATTGCCGGGCTTCAACGATCCCGATTATGCCGCCGGTGTAGTGCTAGCCGATGCACTCGATAGCCGTCGCGGCGAACTTTACGCCCTTGCCGCCGAAGGCAAAGCCCTATCCGGCGGTTTTGACGGCATGGCATTGCCCGTGGCCGGATTCGGCTACGCAAACGCTGCATTTCCTCGCGGCCAAGACAGCGCCGCTCTGATTACACAAATGAAAGCCATCATCGCCGGCTATGTCGACAAAGGCGTTAACGCCGATTTAGTCGAAGCGACCAAGCGCCGCGAGGTGGCGGAAGCGGAATTTCGCCGAAACTCGATTGCCGGATTGGCCGCTGAATGGTCGCAAGCGCTGAGCGTCGAGGGGCGCACTTCTATCGACGACGACATCGAAGCGATCAAAAAGGTCACCGTCGCCGATGTGAATCGAGTGGCGAAAAAATACCTCATCAACGACAGTGCGGTTACGGTGATTATGACGCCGCACGAATCGGGCGAGGCCGTGGCATCCGAAGGCGCGCGCTCGGGCGGCGAATCTTTTGCGCCGAAGCAGACGAAAGCCGTGCCGCTGCCGGCTTGGGCGAAAAAAGCGCTTGCGCCATTAGCCGTGCCGACGTCCACCGTCAATCCGAGCGTTACCGTGCTGCCCAATGGATTGCGTCTGATCATTCAACCGGAAACCATCAGCGACACCGTCAGCGTGTACGGCCGGGTAAAAAATCGCCCTGAGCTCCAAGTGCCGGCCGGTAAAGAGGGAGCCGATCAGATTCTCAACGACCTGTTCGCTTACGGCTCTAAGAAGCTTGATCGCATCGCTTTCCAAGAAGCCCTCGACGAGATCGGCGCCAACGCTCAGGCGGGAACCAGCTTTTCACTCGAGGTCCTGCCGGACGGTTTTGCGCGCGGCGTGGAGTTGCTTGCGGATAATCTATTGCATCCCGCGCTGCCGGAAGCAGCCTTCAAAGCCGTGCAGCAGCGCACCGCTCAAGCCGTGGCAGGCCAACTGCAAAGTGCGGTTTACCGCTCGGGGCGCGCCTTTCTAAAGGCGATTTATTCCGAGAAGGATCCGACTTTGCGTGAGGCGACGCCCGATACGATCGGATCGCTGACGCTCGAAGACGTGCGTAGCTATCATGAGAGAGCGTTCAGGCCCGACCTGACCACCATCGTCGTCATCGGCAAAGTGACGCCGGAGCATGCGCGCGCCGTCATCGAAAAATATTTTGCCTCGTGGAAAGGCACCGGTCCAAAGCCCGAAACGGACTTGCCGCCGGTGCCGCGCAATAAGGCAAGCGTCACCGTCGTCCCGGATCGAAGCCGGGTTCAAGATGAGGTCAGGCTTGGCCAAACCTTCGAGCTCAATCGTCAAGACGACGACTACTATGCGCTCCAGGTCGGCCTGCAGGTTTTGTCCGGTGGTTTTTACGCCAGCCGGCTATACCAGGATCTACGGGAAAAAAGCGGTCTCGTATACTCCATTGACGCCCACTTACAGTCCGGCAAGAGCCGGTCCGTGTTTGCCGTTTCCTACGCGTGCGATCCGCCGAATGTGGTCAAGGCGAGGTCGCTAATCGAGCGCAATTTGCGCATCATGCAGACCAAACCAGTTACGGCCGCCGAGCTGGATCAAGCGAAAATTTTGCTGTTGCGCGCCATACCGCTCAGTGAATCGAGCATCCAAGGCATCGCCGGCGGGTTACTCGATCGCTCGACGCGCGATCTACCGCTGGACGAGCCCATCGCCGCGGCCAAACGCTACGCGGCGTTCACGGCGGCAGATGTGCAAGCAGCCTTCGCAAAATGGCTAAAGCTCGACGATCTGGCGCAGGTGGTCCTGGGGCCGCAGCCGAAGTAAGTAAAAAATTTAAAATCGAGCAAGACTCATAGGAGAGATTTACATGTCACATCGTCGTCCTCCCCTTGTCCGTGCGTTGCAACTCAACACAGCCGTCCTCGTCGTGGAGATCGCTGCGGGGATTGGCTCTAACAGCTTCAGCCTGATCATGGACGGCGTTCACAATCTTTCCGACGAGGTCGCGCTTGTGCTTTTGGTGTTGGCTTACAGCCTGAGAGCGGGTCTTTCCGGTAAACTTTTGCGCTACGCCAACCTGTTCAACTCGATCGGCCTGCTGGCCATTTGCGCATTTCTTGTCTGGCGCGTCGTCGAGCGCCTGGCATCGCCGGTGCAAGTGCCGGGCATGGTCCCGATCGTTGCAGGTTTAATCGGTGCATTAGCCAACTGGGGCGTTGCTCGAGTGCTTCGTGAGTCGAGTAAAGAGGACGCCGCGATTCGTCTTGCCTATGTGCATAACCTGGGTGACACTATGGTTTCGCTCGTTCCGGTAGCAGCGGGAATATTGGTGTTTACTTCGGGAAGTTCTGTTTTCGATTCGCTCTTTGCTCTACTCATCGCTGCCATAATCGTTATTACCACACTCCAAGCCGTCATCGGCTCGCACAAAGAACTCTTGCGGCCGGAAAATGTATCTTGTGGCCATTCGGGAAGTGAACAGAGCGTCGTCTAGAGCGGGAGCAAGAAGGCAATTTTACTCTGATTTATCCTGTAGCGAGAAGAGATTTTACTGCGATGTAAAATCGTGATTCGACGAAACAAAATATGCTTGACTTGGAGTGAGAAGCCATTCAACGTTGTCTTAATTTCGAAGCTCTAACAAAGACGCTCTTGTCAAAACGAACATTTCCTCTAATCGCGTTAGTCTTGACTGCTGCCGTACTTTTCACGGTTGTCGCACACGCATGTTCGGACTTGAGCTCTATCCAGGCGATCGTACAAGCACCCTGCGATCACCCCGCGTCACAAAATGAACCACGCGGTAAACCGGAAAAGGACAACTGTGACTCCGTTCGTTACGGCATGCTGTCTACACAACCTTCCGCTTCTGACACGGACCTATTTAAACTTTATTCAATCCCGCTTCAAGAAGCATTGTTCGTCCGCTTTTCGCTGCCCGACTCCCTGCCCTCATTTTGGCGATCTCAAGCTCCTCCATTTTCCGGGCTTGGAGTTTCGCCGCATCTTTCTCAGGTAGTTCTCCGCATCTAGGTTCCCCTTTTCTTTTCTGCAAAACCGCTCCGCGGAAAATGTATGCGGACCACGCAAGATCTTCGGGAAGCGATCACCGAAGGGTGCGGTGAAGCGCATCCGTCCGAAGATGATGACAGTCATGGCGATCCTCGTAGGTCTATTGCCGATCATGTGGAGTCACGGCGCCGGGGCGGATGTAATGAAGCGGATCGCCGCGCCGATGATCGGCGGGGTTATCAGCTCTTTTCTCCTCGCGTTGGTCGTCTATCCTGCGATCTATGAGATCTGGAAAGACTGGGAGATGAAACGGTTGGTTCAGAGAGCCGAAGGTGTAGGAGAAATTTCTGCTGGCTGATATTTGTTCAATTGAAGCAGCGATGAATAGACGTGCCAAGTAGCATTAATCGGGAGTTCTTCCGAAGTGTCCAGGTCAATTGAACAGGTCAACGGTGCGCAGCATCTACCGAACGGACTGCGAGCGATACCAGGAAGCATCTGGGCACTCGGCTTCGTAAGCATGTTTGCGGATATCTCATCGGAGATGATCCATAGCCTGCTCCCAGTGTTCCTCGTATCCGTACTCGGGGCGAGTACATTAGCGGTTGGTCTGATCGAAGGAATCGCTGAGTCGACTGCTCTGATCACCAAAGTATTCTCCGGCACTCTCAGCGACTATCTCGGGCGACGAAAGCTCCTCACCACCCTGGGGTATGGTTTGGCAGCCTGTACCAAACCACTATTTCCGTTGGCGCCCTCAGTTGCCTGGGTCGTCACAGCACGTTTCATTGACCGCATCGGCAAGGGCATTCGGGGTGCTCCTCGGGACGCTCTGATTGGTGATATCGCGCCGCTCCATCTCCGGGGCGCTTGCTACGGCCTGCGCCAATCGCTCGATACCATCGGCGCATTTGCCGGACCTCTCATGGCAACGGTTCTCATGGCGCTCACGTTGAACAGCTTTCGCACAGTGTTCTGGATTGCCGTGGTCCCCGCGTTTGTCGCACTGGCGCTCATGATATTCGTGAAGGAGCCTGAGACGGTTCGGTCGGCGGATAAGCCTCGGGCGCCTATTCGAGGCGCAGACCTCCGGCAGCTCGGGGCCGCGTACTGGTGGCTCGTGTTAATCGCGGCAGTCATCACCCTTGCACGCTTCAGCGAAGCATTTCTGGTGCTCCGCGCCCAGAACATTGGACTGCCCGTCGCTCTCGTGCCGCTTGTGTTGGTGATGATGAACGTGGCGTACGCTGTCTCAGCCTATCCGGCCGGTCATCTGTCTGACCGAATGGACCGGCGACTCGTACTGGCGGCCGGCTTCGGGGTCTTGATCGGAAGCGATGTCGCGCTGGCTCTTGCCACTGGTGTGTGGCAGGTCATGGTCGGCGTAATGCTGTGGGGTCTTCACATGGGGCTGACACAAGGTCTGCTCGCCGCTTTAGTGGCTGACACCACCCCGTCAACCCTTCGCGGTACCGCATTCGGTGTCTTCAACCTCGCGAGCGGCATTGCAATGTTAATCGCCAGCTTTCTCGCCGGCTGGCTTTGGGATCAGTATGGGCCGCAGGCCACCTTTTACGCCGGAGCCGGATTCACGACCGTGGCGCTGTTCGGACTGATGATGCGACGCCCGGGTCAGCACATCGTTTCTCTTTGACCTGATCGTGTATGCGGCGATCTATGAGGTTTGAGGGGGCAGCGACAAGAAACCCCCTTCGGGAAAAAACCATCGGGCCATCATCACCTATGATTACGTCGTCGGACATCGTTGAAATAGCGCGGACGTTCAGGATGCGAGCGCTCATTACAGTATTCATCATGGCTGTCTTGCTGAATTATTGCCCCTTTACGCCGACCTGGAGAACTATAATGCTCGAGTTTTCTGGCACTGTTTTGTTGCGAGCTTGGGCGATGGAATTATCGTGCTGCTGATTGTCGTAGCGGGTTGGATCACACTGCGCCGATGGGACTGGTTTGAGCAGGCGGATGTTCTCGGTTACGTCGTTATGGTGACTGCGGGGTTGGTGATGGCGGTGTTGATCGAGTGGTTGGGAGTGCACGTCTTGAAGCGATGGGAGTACACGGAGAAGATGCCGACCGTGTCCGGGCTTGGTATCGGTATTGTCCCTATTGCGCAGATGCTCTTTCTTCCGCCACTGATATTTCGGATAGTGGCAGTTTTTGGATCAGGGAAAACGTAAGAAGGAGTCGACTGCATCCAAATTAGTGGCGAGATGCCTGATTTGCTGAAGTACTTGGATAAGGTGGGTGTGCGGATAACGAAATAGCGATCGAGCGACGCCATCATTTCGGCGGCTGCCGACAGGTCGACACCCTCTCTTCCTCACCACTTTCAATAATGAGAATCGCCACAGCCGGTAACGTTCTTGATTCTCGCCACTTATTCGCACGTTTTCGGAGATCAAGGTCTTTGGCACAGGCCTTGCCCTGACTATGGTCAGAAGAGGCGATGAATCGAGTGAAGATCGAAAGTCCATTCTTGGCAGCGCTGGTTCTAATTGGAACAAGCCTCTTGGCTCGTATGGCAGCGCAAGGTGTTGAGCAGGCGCTTTTCTCGACAGCGAAATCTAAGCGTCGGAGTGGGATTCTTGACGGGATCAAAGCTTGTGTTAACTTAGTTATTGCAAAGTTCGAGATGGTTCATGGTTAAAAGGCTTTCGGCTGCAACAGCATTATTCATAGTGTTCGCGTTCCTTTCTGTCTCGATTGCGCATGCCTGCTCCGGGTTGGCTCTCGTGGGTGCGGTCGTACAACAAAGCCCGATGAACATGGGTGGGGGCAACCCTCCGTGCAGCAAGAACAAGGGGGATATCTGTCAGTCCGTTCGCGACAGCATTTTGTCTGTCAAACCGTCGATTTCAGCGGCAGGTAATCCCCAACAAACCGTTCCCCCGCTACAGATTTCCATTGACAATCCAATCCAACTCGTTTACTCGCCTGCAGCTCCTGTAATTGAAAGTGCTTTCCATCCGGTTTTCAAACTTCCGTTGACTCTTTCTTACCTGGTTCTTCGCATCTAAGCACCCCTTCTGTTCAGCGTTTCTTCACGAATCGTAGTGCCGATCAGTGCGACAATTTTAAGACTTGGTTCGCGAAATCGGCAAAGTTATTAGCGTTTTTCTGAAAACAGAAGGAGAATTTTATGAAAACCAAAGTTCTTACATTGGCAATCGCCTTGAACGTCTTCGCGGTAGCGCCCTTGTGGGCCCAGGAGAAGAGTCCCGATGCGAATCTCTTGGCTCAGTTCGAAAAAAGGCTTACCCAAAGCGAGTCGGAATCAAAGAGACTCACTGGAGCACCAAAGTTGCTTTGGCTTATGAGAGAGGCCAAGATCGAGAAAATTATCGAGCGATTGAAAGCTGGGCAATCTGTCGATCCCAAAGAGCTCGACGTCATTTTCAGTGGCAGAGTTAACTGAGTTCGTTATGCTGCCCGGCAAACGCATGGTCGCTCTCGCGGAGTTGCTTCTGCGGGAGCGGCCTTTCGGCGGAGTCCGCACATTTTTGGGCGACGGCTTGGGCTTCGAGCAGAAACCGAAGCGCTTCTTCAAGCTTCTCTTCTGCGAGCGCTTTTTGTGCTTTGGTCAGGTACTCGGCATACAGCCGTTCACAAAGCTCGTCCGTTGAAGGAGCCGCGTTAGCCAAGGACGGCAACAAGGCAAGTGTAAAAGTTCCGATGAAAATCAGGAATCGTCCGGCGCTGCGTTTCATCTCATCGGGAAATGCGCAATTGTTGTACCGGATCTAAATGTCTTGCGAAAACAACGCGATACTCTGTGTAAGAGAAGTCACGATGACGAGAGCGAGCGAAAGTTGATTAAGAAAGCAGCAAGCCCTGCCTGAAGATTTGGCACAATGAATTGGCGCAGGAATACAAATTGGTCATCAAATCACAAAGGAAAAAAACACTTATGAAAAAGATAGCATTACCTGTATTGGCGGTTTTTCTGACGTTATCGGGAGTAACCCTAGCGCAACAATCGGGGGATCAAAAAAAAGGTTCGTCGATGATGGACTCGATGCCGGAAATGATGAAGGGGAAACAAAACGGTGAAGGCGGCATGCACGGCATGGGCGACATGAGTGGGATGATGGGAATGATGAAGGTGATGGAGCAGTGCAACGATATGATGAAGTCTGCCCAGCACCAAGGTGATAAGGCCAAGGAAACTCAAAAGCAGTGAAACCCATTTAAGCAGGGGCTCCGAGCCCCTGCTCATTTGTCTGGACTATGAACATGATGATGGACGCCGGGAGCATGATGGGTATGATGATTCTTATGTTTCTTTTTGGACTGCTCCTGGTCGTTCTCTTTGTCCTAGTTGTTGTTGCTGTCGTGAAATGGCTCTGGGGTTCGAAGATGCCATTCTTGATGAACGATCGAGAGAATGCGTTAGAGATGCTCAAGAAACGTTACGCGAAGGGCGAGATCGGCCGAGATGAATTTGAAACGATTAGAAGAGATATCGAGAAGTGACGCTATAGATCTCGTTGTTTCAGGAAAGGAGTTTTTATGTCGAACGAAGTTGGCTTAAGAAAAGAAAAAGAGAGTTCGCAAAGTCCATCAGGTGTCGTAGCACCGGCTGAAAGCGGCTCGACTTGCCATATGCAGGGCAAAGGCTGGCTCAATGGCGGCCTCACAATGGCGATATGCTGTGGGGCACCGCTTCTTCTCGTGGGCGCAGTGGCATTTTGGGGGTTGTCTTTGGGAGCAATTGCAAGCGGAGCTCTGAGCGTTGTGGCGCTGTTGGCTTGTCCGGTCGGTATGTTTCTGATGATGCGAATGATGATGAAAGATAAAAACTAGAACCGCTATTTTCAGGATTTTAGATGGCTGTGGAATTTGCGTCACGAGACATATCGGCAAAATATGATCGGGTCGCTCCGTGGTACGATTGGCTAGAGAGCATTTTGAATCTGCTCGGACTGAGCAGATTGCGCCGGATCCTTTTGCGGCGAGCATCCGGCAAAGTACTCGAAGTCGCGGTCGGGACAGGAAAGAACCTGCCATATTATCCGCGAGATTGCCGGATCATCGCGTTGGATCTCAGTAGCGAGATGTTGAGAGTCGCCCGAAACCGATCAGCGAAACTATCCTTGCAAGTTTCCTTCTTAGTCGCGGATGCGGAGACTCTCCCTTTTTCGGACAAGAGTTTTGACACGGTAGTTTCGTCGCTCTCGACCTGTACATTTCCCGATCCCGTTGCTGCGCTTGAAGAGATGGCGCGAGTTTGCCGACCCGAAGGCCGAGTGTTTTTGCTGGAGCACGGCCGGAGCGATAACGAGCGGCTTGGCCGTTGGCAGGATCGCCATGCAGATCAGTTTGCAAAGGCATCAGCCTGTCATTGGAATCGCGAACCCTTAGATATGGTGCGTAAGGCAGGTTTAGAAGTAAACACAGCGCGTCGGTGCTTTCTTGGGATTTTCCATCAAATCGAAGCTGCACCAGGATCAAGTTAAGTTTACATGTGTCCAATGTCTTAACGGAGTTTAGGATGAATAGACGAGTTTTCTCAATCATGAGCCCAAAATCATGGCTATGAATTCAGAACATGGACATTTAAATAAATCTCGTCAGGTCAGCGCGAATCCTTCACCGAAGGTGGCGGAAATCGCCATTCGCAACGCTTACGACGCCAGTGAGTACGCTTGCCTGGAGAGATGCCTGCGCGAATTGGCGGGCGTTACGGACGTGCATCTTGATCCGACGCGCGGCGTAGCGCATTTGAGTTACGACGCCTCGCAGACCTCGCCGGAAAAGATTCAATCCGATGTTGAAAGGCTTGGTTACAGTTGCGACTGCCAGCCGCGTGAGGGCTCACCATCGCATGCTGGACATCCTTCAGTCGGTGCGGAGCGCGAGACGAAGCACGATACGCACGCCGGACCTGCAGCGGATCATGACGCACACGCCGGACACGGTGAAGCGATGGCAAGAGACCTGCTGCGCCGCTTTATCGTATCCCTGATCTTGTCGCTGCCGCTCTTCCTTTTCTCGCACGTTGGCGCCCTCCTCGGGTTGCACCTTGCGCTTCCGTTCGGGCTATCGATGCCGTGGTTCGAATTCCTGTTAGCCACTCCCGTCGTTTGGTGGGGCGGCTACCCGTTCATCTCCGCGGCATGGCGCGCACTGCGTCAAGGCGAGGTCAATATGATGACCTTGATCGCGCTCGGCATCCTCGTCTCATATTTCTATTCCCTAGCGGCGACATTTCTATTTGAGGGCGAGGTCTTCTACGAAGCGGCGGCAATGCTCACGACTTTCAGCCTCGCCGGGCACTGGCTGGAGATGCGCAGCCGCTTTGCGACGGGCAGGGCCGTTGAAGCCCTTTTGCAACTCGCGCCCGCGACGGCGCGCGTCAAACGCGGCGGCAAAGAAGTGGAAATCCCGCTTGAGCAAGTAGCGGTTGGTGATGAGATCGTCGTGCGTCCGGGCGACCGCGTCCCCGTGGACGGTGAAGTTATGTCGGGCTCGTCTTACGTTGACGAGTCGATGATTACGGGCGAGCCTGTGCCTGTCGCTAAAACTACAGGGGCGGAGGTCGTCGGCGGGACGGTCAATCAAACGGGCGCGTTCAACTTCAAAGCGACGGCCGTCGGCGCGGATACCGCGCTCGCGCGGATCGTGCAGATGGTGCAGAACGCGCAAGCCTCGAAAGCGCCTGCGCAGCGCTTGGCTGATACGGCGGGAAAATATCTCGTCTTCGTCGCCATTGGTTCGGGACTTGTGGCCTTTCTCCTGTGGTACTTCATCGGCGGCGCCGGTTTTCTGTTCGCTCTCACCGCGGCCGTGTCGACTGTGGTTATCGCCTGCCCGGACGCGCTCGCGCTCGCTACTCCGACGGCGATTACGGTGGGTGTCGGCAAGGGCGCGCGTGAAGGCGTCTTGTTTAAGAATGCGACAGCGCTCGAAGCCACCGCCGCCATCGATACCGTGATTTTCGACAAGACCGGAACGCTCACTGCGGGAAAGCCCGCGCTGACTGACGTGATCCCAGTGGGAATGAGCGAGAACGAGCTGTTGCGTTTCGCCGCGTCCGCCGATCAGCCTTCGCAGCATCCGTTAGCCGAAGCGATTGTTGCGGGTGCACGCAAGCGCGGCGTTGAGTTAGTCACGCCGCAAGAGTTCGACTCGATACCCGGCCACGGTATTCAAGCGCGAGTTGATGGGCGGCGCGTTCACATCGGCAACGCCAGGTTGATGATGCGCGAAGGCGTGAAGCTGGATAACTTGGAAGCGAAAGTCAGCGAGTTGGCGAAGGACGCGAAAACCGCGATGTACGTCGCGGTCGACGGACGTGCCGCCGGCGTGGTCGCCGTCGCAGACGTGATTCGAGAAAGCGCCCGGCAGGCGATCAGATTTTTGCACGACGCCGGCGTGCGGACAGTGATGCTGACGGGCGACAACCGCCACACGGCTGACAGCGTCGCGCGGCAGCTCGGAATGGATACGGTCATCGCCGAAGTGTTGCCGGAAGACAAAGCGAATGAGGTGAAGAAGCTGCAAGCCGAAGCGT
>VBKY01000372.1 GCA_005879255.1 Deltaproteobacteria bacterium | reverse complement strand
TAGCCGATGCATCTCACAAGTCAACTCGAATGCGCCCCGCTCGTCACGCGATCACCAGCACGGCGATGTTTGCTCGGCGCGCTGCCATGGTTACAATCCCCATAGACAACCGCCACTGCTTCACCCAACGCTTTAGTCCAACGGGTTTTATCCTGAATGCGTCCGACTCTCATTGCTCTCGCCTGATCGTTCTGCGCTCGCATTCAGGTTAAAACCTATCCGTACAGTTCAATCTCAGGCCGAATCTAGCTGTTTTCTTCTCCACGAATCTGGTTTCCCTTCTCCTGTAAATAATCCTTTTCGCGATTACTACGTGTGATAAGTAGTAGTTTCAAGAAAAGGGTGGGCGATGAAGAAAACGTTTCTCTTATCAATCCTGACCCTCGCGGCACAGCTTGCTTTTGGAGTGGTCACTGAAGCGCAGCAGCCGAAGAAAGTCCCCCGGATAGGATTTGTATCGGCAAGGGCCAACCCGACCCCCACAACTCCCGATTCGAGCGCCGATGCATTGCGGCAAGGACTGCGAAACCTCGGTTACATTGAAGGGAAAAACATCGTGATTGAGTATCGCTACTTCGAAGGAAAGGTGGACCGTATCCCAAGCCTTGTAGCCGAACTCTTGCAACTCAAGCTCGATGTCCTTGTCTCCGTTAATACTCTAGCGATCCGCGCCTTCAAGCAGGAGACCAAGACGATTCCCATTGTCATTGTGATTAACGACGATCCCGTCACAACCGGGATCGTCGATAGCCTCGCGCGGCCTGGCGGAAATGTCACGGGGCTCACCAGGTTCACCAGAGAGTTAAGCGGAAAGCGGCTGCAATTGCTTAAGGAGGCGGTTCCAAAGATATCGCGCGTAGGAGTCCTTGATGATGCTAGTACGGACATACGGGCTAGTTTTCAAGATTTCGAGCCTGCAGCACGCGCATTAAAAATACAGCTTCAATCCCTGGAGGTACGCGGTCCGAACCCTGATTTGGCGGGGGCATTCCAAGCTGCGGCCAAGGGGCGCGTGAACGCGCTTATTACGGTTAGGACTGTCCTTCTCATAAGATACCGAAAGCAGATTGCGGACCTTGTCACCAAGAACCGGCTGCCTTCGATGTGGGAAGGAAGTGACTTTGTGGAGGCCGGCGGCCTCATGTCCTATTCATCGAGCGATGCTGAAGTCTTCCGTCGTGCTGCATATTACGTGGATAGGATTCTGCATGGAACCAAGCCTGCTGACATTCCCGTCGAGCAACCGACGAAGTTCGAGCTGATCATCAATTTGAAAGCCGCCAAGCAGATCGGCCTGACGATTCCGCCCAACGTGCTGGCGCGGGCAGACAAGGTCATCCGATAGGCGCGAGGCGCAAAGCGTGAACGGTATACAATGAAGAAGCACCTCTTCAAGCTGGCTTTAGGGGCTATGGCCTTTGCGATTTGCGTTTCGGCGGAGGCGCAGCAACCGGCGAGGAAAGTTCCGCGTATTGGAATACTTTTTATCGGCGACCGCAACCAGCCTCACCTAGAAGCATTTAAGCAAGGCTTACGGGAGCGCGGCTATATCGAGGGCAAAAATATCGCTATCGAGTATCGCTATGCGGAGGGCAAAATAGATCGCCTTCCTTTACTCGCGGCTGAACTAGTCAAGCTGAAGGTGGACGTGATCGTCACTACCGCCGAAATGGGCGCTCGGGCGGCTAGACAAGCGACAAAAACAACACCCATTGTGCTAACGACCGGAGCAGACCTGGTTAAATCGGGTCTCGCCGAGAGCTTAGCAAAACCTGGCGGCAACGTTACTGGCCTGAGTGTTATCGAGGAGGATTTAAGCGGAAAACGTCTGGATATTCTGAAAGAGGCGTTTCCGAAAATGAACCGAGTGGCTTATTTGTGGAACCCCAGTGCGGTACTCGCGAATCCTTCTTTTGATCAAGCAAAAGCTATAGCACAAGCTGTTGCTTTGCAGCTTCGGTCTTACGAGGTCTATACACTGGCCGAAATTGAAAAGGCATTTGCGGACATGTCAAAGGCGCGACCAGACGCACTTTTTACAACATTGAGTCCGCTCATGACTCTCAACTCAAAGCGGATTGTCGAGCTGGCGCTTGAGCAGCGTTTGCCTGGCATGTACCCCACCAATCAATTTGCCGAGGAAGGCGGACTCATGACCTACGGACCCCGCATAGGTGACATGTACCGGCGTGCCGCCACCTACGTCGATAAAGTCCTAAAAGGGGCAAAGGCCGGTGATTTACCCGTAGAGCAACCGACGAAATTTGAGTTCGTGATCAATCTGAAGACAGCGAAGCAGATCGGCGTAACGATTCCACCGAACGTGCTGGCAAGAGCAGATAAGGTGATCAAGTAAGCGAAGAAAACGAAGCTCGTATCGAGACCCAGAAATTTAGAGTCGACTTGTTTTTGCGGCTTACGTGGAGACGTACTGATGTCCTGGACAGAACTAAACTTTGGAAAGCACGCCGGAAAGAGCCTGCCGCAGGTACTGTTCGCCGACCCCGACTGGTTCTTCTGGGCGGTCGATAACAACGTCTTTGCAAAGAGGCCAGCGATCTCGCGGGAAGCCGAGATACTAAACACCAGGGCGCGAAATATCAAGATCCCGGCTGCTGAAGCTGGGACAATGACCGTCGAATACGTCGTGCATCGCCCGACTGGGAAGTTCTCACATTTCGACCTCGTTCCACGTGAACGGGAAGAACCTCATGACGGTTCGAGCCCAACCTTCCGCTCGAACGTCATTGACATGAGTGTCCCTCGGCAAATCGCCCAGTACGACAAGCTCGGTTGTAGGAGCCTGGTCTCCTCGCTCAAGTTTCATGTGTTTGGCAGCAAATCAGCGCGCATCACGAAAGAGCGGGCCGAAGCCTTCTTCTCCAATAAGGCCAACTTCGTTAGGCGTCTCGGACATGTCTTGATATGAGCGAATCCAATACCACCTCACCTGGATACACGCACCGCAACCGTCAGCGCGTCATTCGTGCAAATTTTTCCTATTACCCCGGTTTTCAAGAGCTCGCCCACGTAGGTTGCAAGGGAATCCCCAATAAGTTTCGTCTAAGGGGAGTAGGGACACAGGCGAATCTCTATCCGCCATAGGGCATGGCAGCCAACATTACAGTGAGAAAACCGATTCCCCCTGTCGCAGTCAACAAGAGCAGCCATTTCTCGACCCACAGTCTCCTTTTTACCTGCGCCAGCGTGAGTTTCGCGTCCCCCCAGCGCACGATAGAAAAGTAACGCGGGTTTTCTTCTCCGATGACTCCGACAGCCATGGGGTCGGCTGCTCGACTCCAGATCTGAAATCATATCTCTTCGAGCGCCGCGCAGGCATAAACTCCCTTATATTGCGGAGCGAAGCGGGCCCACTTAAAAACTTTCCCGTCCTTCTTTCTGACGAAACGGTAGGAAATTTCAGCGCGCTCCACGGGCTTCCCATTCTCGCCGATGTAGTCAAAGTCATCTCGTAATTCACGCGCGCATATCACATAGATTCGATGCGCCGGCACTTCGAGCCATTCAGCCATGTTCGTAGACCTCCATTCCGCCACCGGCAAAAAAGAACGAGTCATGATTCCATTACTATCACGATCTGTCCGTAAGTTCAGGGGCGGGCGGGGTAGTGACTCGCTGAAGTGTTTTGATTTCAAGAAGAGTCACGGCTGCCGAGCCGGAATGGCTCGAACGGCGGTGTGGAGGACTCGGACGCGCCTGCGAGAATGCCGATGCGGGGGATCTTGGCCGGCTGCTGCGCCACGACTATCACTCCAATAGCAAGCAGTGCCATCGCTACCAAGATTGATGACAGACCAGCCTGGTTCATTTTTCATACCCTGTTTTTGCCGGGTTTATCACGCTACAAAAGTAAAGAAGGATCTGAGAGTTGGCGTGACTTGCAGCAGCGGAATGCGACAAGAGTCGGTAGGCCTGCGTTGGCTGTACTTTAGGCCAGGATTGAACTGAACGCCGCGTCAGTTAAATCCCCAAAAGCCGGAGTTCTACCCGCTTGCCAAAGAAAAAAGGCAAGCGCTTTTGCTTGGCTTGCGACTTACTGAAAGAACTATAGAGGAGGTTCTAACAATGTCCCTGCGAACCGTTCCATCTCGATTCGCCGGAGGCGCGAGTTGCTACGCGGCATATCCGTGATCATGCAGCATAAGAAATTGCCTCTTTAAAGTGCCACCATCAAGACTCGCTTAACTTCATCAGCCACGGCTTGACCCTCCTTCGGTTAATTTTATCCGTTCAGCAAGGTTAACCGAAACGACATCAGTTGCCAGAATATCCTCTCTAAAGGTTGTGACTGTAAACTAAATCTAGTACGCAGTCTTTAATGTAAGCTCTCGCCTGTCCAGCAAGGGACACGACGACGCTGGCCGCAAGGTTTCGGGGACATGTCACTACGCTTTTCGTTCAGGGGTTTTTGGTAGCTTATCCAGAGCCCTTCTCGCGTCCTGTTCCTTTTTGATTATCTTCTGTTTCCGACCCTTGTCTTTATCCTTCTTGCCTTTGTCTCCCATTGCGTACCTCCTTATCCATTGTCCCTCACCTTCTCACCGCGAGGGCGCCACTAAGTCGTCAGTATAGATTTATCGTTAACGAGCGATTTGCAGCGAATCCGCCGCCCGGAGTTCTATGCGGGTTTCTCCGTAAGTTGCTTGGCGCACGCATCGGCAACCTTGCTATCGGCTTTGTCCTCACCAGGCATGATCGCCCAGCTCTGCGTTTCGATATAGCGGGCTTTGTCCCAAACATCTTTATCCTTCATTTCTTTGAGCTTCTGGCTCTTCTGCGGGTCCCGGTTAAACTGTGCGACACAAATCGATCCCAAGCGCTCAGCGACAGCATCGGCGGCCATCTCCTTGCCCGTTCTCTCAGCAGTACCGCCAGTAACCCATCCACCCCAGTAAAATCCGACAACGGCTAATACGATTGCACCGCCGAGGGCACTCCATGAACCTAGTTTAATTTTCTCCAAATCCATTAGACACCCCTTTTAAATGTAATTTTTGAACTCGCCGGTTTAACTCCCCGCAGCAGTGACAAATCCAATAGTCCGAGTATCGTTTTGCGGCAGAGCAATCTTCGCAAAAGCTACAAAGACGGTGGCGGCATGACCACAAACGGCGCTGCCATTTGTTTCCGGTGCAGAGTTGGCCTTTGCCCATGCCTGTTTCGCGGAAGCGGGTTCGATCACCCTGTGGTATTTCTGAGTCACCCGCTGTATCATTCCGTCTCGCACATCAACCGAATAAATAGCCACGTCACCTTCCTTCTTACGGGCAAGCCTTACTCTCACGTTTAGTAAACAGAGTCTTTTGCATTTCATGCTGGCTCGGTAGAATTTGATGTCTAATAATGAACAATCTTGAAAAGAATTACTGCTAGCCCTGCAGGCTTGCACGGTTGCTCTGCGATCTGAGCTTGAATTGAATCCTGTGCAGGATGGGATTAAAGGAAAGCGAATTCAATCTTTGGAATTCTCTTGCAAGTATTACCAGGCTATTCTGCCACGATCCACTTGCTCGATCAGTGTTCAGTGATGGTTCAAATCGAAAAAAGGGCAAACCGACCTTTTGCCCCTTTTTGCGTTACTCAAGAACGAGAATACTACCAGCGGTCACGTCCGCCGCTTCTGTTTCCCCGATCCCCTCCACCACCGCCACGCCTTTCCATCGGCTTGGCTTCATTGACCACTAAGCTACGCCCATCCAGTTGGGTGCCGTTAAGGGCCTGGATGGCCCTTTGGGCCTCTCCCCCGGAACCCATGTCCACGAACCCGAAACCCCGTGACTGACCGGTAAATTTATCCTTGATTACCTTGGCAGATTCCACGGTCCCGTGCGCCGCGAATATCTCCTGCAATCGCTCTTCCGTCACCGAATAAGGCAAACCGCCAACGTATAATTTATTCCCCATGTTCTCCTCCTTTAAGAGAATGTTAAAGTCTTCGGCCCCGAGAACGTGACCACTGGTCGGTTTGTCCTTTAGGTATCATTTCCCAAGGAGAGACTGATTAGACCTTCAACCGTCGCCATTTCATCATTCAGAAGGTCCTATACTGAAGTAGGAAACTCACACTACGTTAATGCCATCCCACGCGTGAACCCGCCATCGCTTTTTTCTGTATGGCTAACCTCCTGGCTAGACGTTTCCGCTGCTTCAGGCAGGAAGATTTCTGGCTTTTAGCAGGTTCCTCGCCCGTATCCTGACAAGCTAAGCAGGTCGGGCAAATCCATGCGCCGCACTGACAACGGCCGCCGGGTTTGTCTGCAAGGCCGGGCTTGCTCTTGAAAGAGCTCTGGCACCTAGGTCAGATGATCTCCACAACCCCGTCCAGGATTTCAAAATCTTCGGCGGGCGCGATCCGGCGCATCGGCTCCCCCTTAACTACTACCCGATATTGAAACAGCTGTTTGCTGGTAGGATGAATCAATAACTCTCCTCTTGCGGTGAAGCAGGTTTTGATCGCGGTTGTGCCTTCTATCCGGCCTTCATAGCCTGCCACTTTATGCCGAATCAGTGTTCCGTCTTGCAATTTGACTTCAACTCTTCTCTCTACCATATCTCGCTCCCTCAGTAGAAATAAAAAAGCCTCCGGCTCGTTTAAAGCTCAGAGGCTTTGCAAAGTAAGTAGAATCTATAAGCCCTAAAGAACGTTTTTATCCTATCAGTCTTGTCTTCGATAAAGCAAATCGAGCGTTTGTTGGTGGTGCGTGGCCGACCCGTTCGTTCAGGTGTTCCTTGAATCGCAAGAACTTCATCGGCGATTGAGGATCATATTTAAGTCTCGGCTTAGGTGCAATGACGCTTCAGTTCCGTCCCATTTTACTGATGAAATTAAATCCCGGTCGTGAGCGAAAAGAAAAAAGGCAAGCGTTTTTGCTTGCCTGAAGTGAGAAAAGAACAAAAATTTATTGCAAAGGAGCTTCCAGCAACGTCCCGGCAAACCGTTCCATCTCGATCCGCTGGAGCGGCCGGGACTCAGCGACTTAGCTGAACCAGAAATTCCAGGATTACTTCTTGTCGGCTTTCTTTGTAGCCCAGTAAGCCTTCAATTTAGCGGACAACTTCGCCTTGGTTGCCGCACTAACTCTCTTCTTCTTGGCCTTAGCAGCGCGTTTGACTGAACGCGTCGCTGGTTTAGCCCGTCGCAAGTTGGCCCATCTTGCTTTTTGAGCAGCGCCGATTTTCCTTCTAGCCACAGCACTCAGGGTGCGGTTTTTCTTTGACGCAGCTCGGGATTTAACCGGCGCGCCGAGGACGACGCGCAGCTCTTTGTTCAAACGCTCAATTTGTTCTTTGATTGCCACAGCCCGTTTGAGTTGGTTGATGGTTAGGTCGGATATACTCATGCGACAAGTAAATATTCAAAGCCGGTGGAGAAATCAAGGGCTAGTAAGATGTTAGTTTCCGCAACGATGTTTCAACTGACCCTTCACTGACAGGATTTGTTAGAGGGAGAAATCAACCGAATCAGAGATCTAACAGCAGCTATATGTTCAGAGCGTCGTTAGACAGGCTGCTTGCGTGCCACGAAAACCGACAACGCAGCCTAAGTATTATTGGATCGCAGACCTCGCAGGATAGGGTTCTCAAACCAACGCGCCTTATTCGACCTGATACTCAGTCTCAATCCCTCATAACCAAGGTAGCCGACTATAACCAACGCTAGCCAGCTTATCCATTTCGGAACTGGCCAGCCGCCAATGACAGCGCCCCAGTCGTAGATGACTCTCAGCAGATGAAGTAACGCGATAATCATGAAGATGATTCCGGCTACCAGGCAGAATGATTTGTGGCTCATAAGGATCACCTCGCGCATAGATTGAACCACGCTATTTACGCACCTGTCTAATAAAGCCTATTGAACGCGGCAACTCCGTGCTGGAACTTGCAGGTGTGCTCGGTCCGCAATACACTCCCGGTACAACAAGCGGGAAGGAATTCTTGCGACAAGAGGGAGGGACTCACTATGGCAGTGACCGTGAAAAAAATTGTGCTTTGGCGAAAAGAGGTTGAAAATAAAGCCGGAGTTCTTGCCAACGCTCTAGCGCCGCTTGCCAACACCGGCACAGACATCCACGTGGTGATGGCCTATCGTTTTCCGGGACAAGAATCCAAAGCCGCAATTGAGCTTTTTCCGGTTACGGGGAAGAAGTCCGTTACTGCAGCCGAGGAAGCGGGATTCAGCGCGTCAGCCATCCCGGCTCTGCTGGTCGAGGGCGATAACCGTGCGGGCCTTGGCTATGCGACCGCGCAGGCAATCGCTGATGCAGGAATCAACATCGATTTTGTTGTGGCCCAGGTTGTGGGAAGGAAATACTCAGCGGTTTTTGGGTTTGAGTCTGACGCAGACTCCACAAAGTGCGCTGCGATAATCCGAAAGGCTGCGGCCGCTAAGAAGAGGTGATGAAACCTCTTTTATCGTGCGCGGTACGGACCCGCTATTCATCCTGGACGCTAAAGTCAAGGCCGGTGAATATTTCATCCACGTTAGGAGAAATGGATTCGTACTGATACGGAGTAACTCTCGTTGGGTCTTCCAGCATGGCATCTACCTTTTGCTGAAATGCTTTCCGCTCGGCGGAATCTGCCCAACGATTCCAATCTTCAAGACTTCTCCAGGCACTCATCACCAGATGGATAGAAGGATCTTCAATGGAGCACAACGTCTCTCCGGAAATATACCCTTGGGCATGGATAGCTTTGGACCGAAGCTCCCGCACAGCCTCGTTAAGTTCTTTTTCTCTGCCCGGCCTAATTTTTCTTTGAATCAGGATCTTGACGGCCATAATAGCTCCTCCATTAATTTCCAATCACCCGCGGACCGGAGCCGGCGGCCGCTAGGCTGCGCCTCAGCACGCCTCGCTTTTGCACTGAATCGATCTTACCGATCACAGCGTGATGACACGGTCTACATCAACGCAGAGTTGCGCGACTTCCTTAGGTGTGGTCCACTTCGAGGAGAGCCATTTCAGGTCCTCGTCCGACACCCCACGGGCGCGGCCGCAGGCCCCTCACGTATACACCGGAACGTTGTTGTCCAACGCGAACTGGACAAGCTCTTTGAGCGGAGGAATCCCGAGTGGCAGGACGGAATCTGCCACCACCTTACGCGCCAGCACCGAGGCGTCTCCGGCCAGCAAAATCTCCGGCTTGTGCCCGGCTTCTACCGCGCCCTTGGCCATGAAGAATGCTAGGCCCGCACGGGTGGGGTCCTCCGAACCATGCGTACTGATGATAAGCAAACGTGCCATGGTAACACCTCCCTTCTTTTTTCGTTCATTCGCGGCTTCCGTGGCCTAACTGACAACAAGCCGCCTCTGATAGAAACGACCGCGCGCTGTCCTTGGCGAGAGCTTCAGGACGACTGAAAACAAAAAATACAGATCTAGAATTCTCCTACTTTGCTAAGCGATTATACAGCCAGGCCCACACATAACCAAAAATCCAAGCGGTGATAACCATCAAAACCAAGGCAACGATAAAATTCCCCGCGGCAAATTCTTTCGGAAGCAAAGAGGCCACGTCAGCACCCAGGAACTGGGCGTTAAACAGAAACCTGAACAATCCAGGTGCACTCAAGTTGATCAAATAAAAGAGTAGATAGAAGGCCGCGGTTAATATGGCCATTGAATTGGCCAAGGCGCTTTGGCTTAATTCGAGCATCTAAGACCTCCTCTTAGCCCGAAGCCGTCATAACTGGGTGCTTTGACTCAAAGCATGCGTCCGGACAGTCGCTCAGCAGGTCACGTGCAGGATGGCGTTTGTGTCCTCCGGGTTCGCGCGCAGCTCCTCAATCGCCTTGGCTGTCGGCAGCATGAGCAACTGGACATGGCGGCGCTTGGCTTCCTTTTTCACTTCGTCCATGACCGGCAAAGCGCCCGTTCCGGTGCCGATGACTAGCCGTCTGCATTTCCACGGGATCTTTTCCTCCGGCGAAAGCGGCGTGTGGCCGAAAGCCTCCCGGAATTTCTTGGAGGGCTTCTTCTTACGCTTGCGGACCTGCCCGCGATCGATGAGCACGTCGTGCTCGTAAGTGACGCCGTCGATGCGGATCGAACCGAAAGAGAACGCCTCGAAGCGGCAGCAGCCGGCGAAAGTCCCACCGATAGGTTTCACCGTCTCCACTGTTTTCATGTGCCTCCTTAAATGCGATATGTGGCAAACCCTGCATCGAGAGTTTGGATTCTCCCCACACAGAACCGTGTGTGCGGTCGGGAGTTATTCGCCCAATCTGATGATCACGCGAGAAGGTTCCACGCCAGAATACTGAGGCCGGCCAAACCGGCAAGCGCACCTAAAGCGTCAATTCCGTACTTCCAGGCGAGGACTAAAGGCATGCTTTCTTTAATGGTCTCAAACGGAACTAGCTGTTCCATACCCCACCGCGCAATCAGATAACGGTTGTTTCCCTGATAGCCCACTGCGATGGGATCTTTGTCCTCACGCTTACGCCAAACTTCAAATCTGTCGAAATATTTGGTTCCCCGCTGGATTTCAGTCGCAACCTGCTCCGGTATGCCGTGCAATCGGTACAGATGATGCGCCTTCAGGTTGAGGGCGAGCTTCGTGTCAAAACTCTCTGCCCGAACGGGTAAGAAAAAATTCCATACGCGCCAATCCTCGTCGGAAATTTTTGGATATGGGATCGGTGTGGTTTCTCCTCCGGCCATGATCGATTCGGCATTCTCCAAACGATAGTTTTCAACAAACATATTGGCTCCTCCTGAATAATTATTTTACGCTAGCACTGGCGCCAGAATTTAGGATCTTTTAATCCTTCTCACCTCCGTGCTTCATGCGCCTGTCGGTGGTCGTAGCCCAAGGCTTTTTTGTGCCGCTTGGTCCATCTCTTCAGGAGTGATCAACACTGTGGCCTTGACTTGAACCGCGCCTGCAGCATTGGCGGCAAGAGAAAGCGCAGCAGCGCTCACATTGTCAGGGAGATCCGCAATCGCAAACACGTCGGTATAGCCGAAGGCAAAATACAAAGCCTCTAATTTTCCGCCGGCCGACCCAAAAAACTTCTCCACTGCCTGCCGCCGTTTAGATCCACCTTCCTGTGCAAGGCCTTTTATACCTTCCTGTGTAAAGGAAGCCTGCATAAGATATTTAGGCATACAAAACCTCCTTTCGGGCTACAAAAAAAGCCAGCACACCCTGCGAATGGCATCGCAGAGCGGCTGGCCTTAAACTCTTCTCGTCATTTCCCCCTCCGAGGAACGGTTTGCGTTCCTTCGTTCGGCCTCAGATCACACCAGAAGCCTTCTCAATGATGGGGGAGGCTTGTTACGTGGGCACGAATATCACATAGGAAAGGGCTGTCAAGAAGGTCCTATTTGACTTCAGGATGCAATTGAACGCCGCGTTAATAAAATCGTGTTGGGTAACCGGACCGAAATTTTAACAAAGAAAAAAAGCCAAGCTTTTTTGCTTGGCTGATCACCATAAAGAACTATTGTAACGGAGCTTCCAGCAACGTTCCCACAACCCGTTCAATCTCGATTCGCTGAAGCGGTCCGAGCTTCTGCGCGGCGTTAGTGAACGCATTGATCAGTCCGAACCGGCTCGCTTCGGGCTCAACAAGGTAGCTCGATACAACCTGATCAGTCAGTTTCTGCGAGAACTGCCTCGCTTCGGCGATTTTGCGGATCGTCTCCAGTGGATTTTCGATCGGCTCTTCACGGGCTTTCAAAAAAACTTCCAGGACGGAACTTGCAACTCGAAATCCTTCACTTACCGCTTCTGCCATTCGGCGAGTAAGCTCATGCGCGGTCAGGTGAATGTGCGCATGCCGGAAACTTTTCTCATGGGAGACGATCAAGTATTCGTGCACGGTTTCCTAAAAACAAAAGGTTCGACCGCTCCCATATGACCGTTGGTCGCCCAATTCCTTGAAATCATATCTCTTCGAGCGCCGCGCAGACATAAACTCCCTTATATTGCGGAGCGAAGCGGGCCCACTTAAAAACTTTCCCGTCCTTCTTTCTGACGAAACGGTAGGAAATTTCAGCGCGCTCCACGGGCTTCCCATTCTCGCCGATGTAGTCAAAGTCATCTCGTAATTCACGCGCGCATATCACGTAGATTCGATGCGCCGGCACTTCGAGCCATTCAGCCATGTTCGTAGACCTCCATTCCGCCACCGGCAAAAAAGAACGGGTCATGATTCCATTACTATCACGATCTGTCCGTAAGTTCAGGGGCGGGCGGGGTAGTGACTCGCTGAAGTGTTT
>VBKY01000371.1 GCA_005879255.1 Deltaproteobacteria bacterium | reverse complement strand
TCTCTATTATTTTATCGGTTTTGTTTCGATCCCTTTTTGGACGCTGATTACGGGCGGCGTCATGACTCATTACGGTTTCGGGCCGGCGTTTACCGTAATCTCGACTTCCTATCTTCTTGCCATGAGCCTCCTGGTGTTGCTGCGCACTCCAGTGAAACAGCCAAGCCCAAGGTAGCCAGATGACGAAATACTTTTCACTCGCTCCCTCTCTCGTTGCGTCGACTCTGATCCATCTCACGGTGCTCGTGGTGGCGTCGACGGTGGTCGGTCAACGGAACCATTTCCCGCAGCAAAATCTAATTTCGATTGCGCTATTGGATCCAATACAGGACAACAAAACGATTCGTCCGCTTAGGGAGGAGGCGACAAAGACCGAGCTACCGAAACCACCGCCGGCAAACCGTAAGCGCGAATCGGTCTTCGCCGAGCCGCCTCTGCATCCGGCGGTTAAGAACAAGATTACAAAAGCGGATGAAATCAAAACGCCGCCGTCAACGCCACTGAATTCAACTCTGGAGACCGCAACATCCGAAGGTGGCGGTAGCGTATCCGGAGTGGACAACCGCGGCGGCGATATCGGAATCACGACCGGCTCCGGGAACGCTGGAAACGGCGCCGGCACAGCAATCGCCGGCCTCGGGCGCGGCTCCGGCGCGCCTGGTTTGCCAGCACGGATACCTCTCGTTCGCACCAACCGCGAGGCGAAACCTATTCAAACCGTCCGCGCCTCGTACCCGCCGATGGCTCTGCGCATGGGATTGGAAGGCGATGTGACGCTCAGAATCGAAGTCGACCCCGAAGGCAAAGTCACCAGGGCGGAAATCATCAAGAGCGGCGGCGCGGGATTCGACGAAGAAGCGCTCAAAGCGGTGAAGCAGTCGCGCTTCGAGCCGGCGCAACGAGACGGGCAAAACGTTGCCGCGGAGTTCAGCTACATTTACCGTTTCAGATTGCAAAGATGAGCAATCATACATCGCATTGAAACAAGGAGATTAATCATGGCAAACACATCGGATTCTACTTCCCGCCATCGCCACGATCACCACGACTGGGATTCAGCGGAATATGTTTCGCGCTGGGCGAAAGGTCAAGATCCCAAAGAAAAGGACCGCGACGCGGCATTTACTTTGCTCGCCGACACCATTCCTTTTAGCAAACAACTGCCCATTCGAATTCTAGATCTCGGCGCGGGGTACGGCGCGCTGACGCAATTTCTCCTGAACCGGTTTCCCAAAGCCACCGCTGTTTGTCAGGACGGCTCTAAGGAGATGGCGACGCTCGGTGCCGAGCGCATGAGAAATCTCAGCGGACGGTTCGAGTACGTTCTTTGCGATTTCGCCCGAGCGGGCTGGAGCGAAAAACTTAAAGGACCCTTCGAAGCGGTGGTTTCGTCGATCGCGATTCACAACGTTCGCGAACCGGAAATCATTAAACGCATTTACGAAGATGCTTTTCCCTTGGTAAACGCCGGCGGCTGTTTTTTAAACTTTGACCGGCACCGCCCGCCGATCGAAGATCAAATGCAGTGGCTCCGCGAAGCCGGCTTCAAGGACGTCAAATGTTTTTGGCAGGACGAGAGCCGCGCAGTGTTTGGCGGGTTCAAGAAAGCCTAACAAACTATGCGAGTGAAGTTGATACTACTCCTGTCTTTGCCGTGGCTTTGTCTGAGCCTAAGCTGCCAGAGAAAAGAACAAAGCCGCAATCCTGTTGACGCGCATCGATTAAAAATCGTCACGACGGTTGCGCCAATCACAAGCATCGTGGAAAACGTCGTCGCGGACAACGCGGACGTTTCCGGAATCATTCCCGAGGGAGTCAATTCGCATACGTTCGAGCCCGCGCCATCGGACAGCCGGTTGCTGAGCGGCGCGCAACTGATGATCCTGAACGGGCTCGATCTGGAAACCCCAACGCTAAAGCTCGCGCGAGCAAATTTGCCACAGAGTGCATCCATCTATTCCCTTGGCGACAAAACGATAACCGCAGCCGAGTACATCTACGACTTCAGTTTTCCCAAGGAGCAGGGGCATCCGAATCCGCACCTGTGGTTAAACCCGGCATACGCCATGCGCTATGCGACTCTAGTGCGCGACGAGCTGATTCGCCTCGATCCGAAAAACACATCCGCGTACGAACAAAATGCCGCACAATTTATCACGAAGCTCGAAGCGCTTGATCAAGCGATTAAAGACGCGATCCAAACCATTCCCGCGAACAACCGACGCCTGCTCACCTACCACGACTCCTGGCCCTATTTTGCGCGCCGCTACGGTTTCCAAGTGATCGGAGCGGTACAACCGTCGGACTTTGCCGATCCCAGCCCCAAGGAAGTGATTCGACTGATCGAACAGATTCGCAAAGAAAAAGTTCCTGCGGTTTTTGGCTCGGAAGTTTTTCCGAGCCCCGTCCTCGAACAGATCGCGCGCGAAGGGAAAAGCAGCTATATAGACAAGCTCCGCGACGATGAGCTGCCCGGCAAACCCGGCGATCCGCAGCATTCCTATATCGGCATGATGATAGAAAATACGACGATCATGTTCGGAGCCCTGGGAGGCTCGGCGGAGACGCTGAAGCAAGTAGATCCGGCGCCGGTCGCCGGTTCGCACGCCGACTATCGGAGAAAGAACTAACCAATGGCAAATCCGCACGACCATCGGCCCGGCGATCCACACAGTCTCCATCCTCCCGGCATCGAAGAGCGCTCTTACACTGGCCTCGCCGGCGTCCCGCTCGTGGAGCTGGCGAATGTCAGCAATAGCTACGGCGCCACGCCGGCGCTGACGAATGTTTCGTTAAAGATCTGGCCGGGACAGTTTATGGCGATCGTCGGACCCAATGGCGGCGGCAAAACGACCTTGCTGCGCACGATCCTCGGCGCGGTATCGACGACGACGGGGAAAGTTCTGCTGCGCGGACGGGAATCAAAACGTTCGGCACTGGAGCGGATCGGCTACGTGCCGCAACTGGAAACCATCGACTGGAACTTTCCGATCACCGTCGAGGAAGTGATTTCCATGGGGTTCTTCGTCAAGAGTCGCTGGTTCGGTGGCATCGGCGAGAAGGAAAAGCGCAAACTCCAGGAAATCATGAAGCGGTTGAATCTAGACGGCCTCGGCGCTCGCCATATTCGGGAACTTTCCGGCGGCCAACAGCAAGCGGCGTTCATCGGACGGGCTTTGTTGGGTGATCCTGAATTGATCTTGCTCGACGAGCCCGCATCGGGACTCGATATCCGATCGCGCGACGACGTGATTCACTTTTTGCACGAAATTAATCATCAAGGAGTTGCCATCGTCCTGACAGCGCATGATTTGAACTGGGTGGCCGCCCATCTGCCCTGGGCTGTGTGCTTGAATCGCCGGCTGATTGCCGAGGGCCCGCCGAACGAAGTGTTCACTGCCAAGGTTTTGCAAGATGTCTACAGCGGCGAGATGGTGGTCTTGCGCCAAGATGGCATGGTCATGATCGGCGAACGTCCCCACGCGCCGCATAACTAATTTCGCTCAATGGTTCCAATAGTTTCAATCGTTCCAGCCGTTCCAATCGTTCATTGCACTCCGACCGATCCTCACCTTTGGAACATTTGGAACCATTGGAACGACTGGAACGCCTTCCAAGTGTAATGTCCTTTCTAACCCCCTTTGAATACGAATTTTTTCGCAACGGCTTCATCGCCGCGGTGGTCATCGGTGCGCTCTGTGGTTTTATCGGCGTCTACGTCGTCCTGCGCCGCATGAGCTACATCGGCCACGGCCTGTCCCATGCCATTTTCGGCGGCGCGGTGCTTAGCTACGTCTTGAACATCAATTTTTTTATCGGCGGGGGCCTGTGGGCATTACTCGCCGGCGTCTTAATTCATGGCATCAGCCACCGCCGCTGGGTCGGCGCTGACGCGGCTATCGGTGTCGTGACAACCTCCAGTTTTGCTCTCGGCGTGGCGATCATTTCGACCCATCGAAGTTTCACGCGCAATATCGAAGCCGCACTCTTCGGCAATATTCTCGGTATTACACACACCGACGTCTGGATCGTTGTCCTAGTGTCTCTCTTGGTATCCTGCGCGCTCTTCGTGATTCGTCGACCATTACTCTTCTCGACATTCGATCCCGAGGTCGCATCGGCTTACGGCGTTTCCACCGGTAAAATCGATCTTCTTTTTATTATGCTTTTGGCCGTTACCGTCCTCGTTTCGACGCAAATCCTCGGCGTGACGTTGGTTGCCGCCGCCATGGTGATCCCGCCGGTGATCGCGCGCTACTTGACGCAGCGTTTTCAAACTCTGCTAATCGTCTCGCCGGTGCTCGGCGCGTTTTGCGGCGCGGCGGGAATGTTATTGAGCTTCGCTTTCGACATCTCGTCCGCTGCAACGATCGTGCTAACATCAGCGACGTTGTTCTTTCTATTGGAATCAGCCTTGATTGTGCGCGGCAGAAAGCCGGTGGCGATCCACGAGCACTGACGGCTCCGCCGCACCGGTGCCCTTATTTCTTGCTCGCGATCGTCTAACAATACACGCTTGATCGTTTCCTGGAGCGCGTATAGAATCAGCGCAATTGGTTTTCAGATGAACCCTATCCCGCATCGGCCCCGGTCAAGGCTCCTGCGCAACGCACCCGCTTTGTGGGCCGCTTTTTTTCTGTTTTTCTTAGTTTATACTGCGCCCCACCGGGTGCATCACTTCTTTGAGCAGATTCAACCATCGGCGCACGAAGATGGGCACGATCACAGCGATAGCAACCGCCCAAAGACACCGCCCAACGAACCAACCTGCGTCTTCCAAGCGTCGGTCAACCGATGTGCCATCGGCCCCACCGCACAAATCGAGCTGCTGGCGCTGACCCACGTTATAGAAAATATTTCCGTCTCCCAAGAGAACACCGACCAACACGAGTTCCTCACTGCCGCATTTCAAATCCGCGCTCCTCCAATAGTCTGATCACCTGAACCACCAACAGGCTGTCAGAATTTAGTCTGTCTTCGGCCCTGTTACTTTATGAACCGTGACCACGTGCGCGGTCCAACATTTATTGGAGGGGTCCATGAAGCAACTTTTTGCGATCATTCTGGGCGTGCTTTTCAGCCTCACTTTTCTCGCTACCGAACTACACGCCCACGGCGTCATCGGAAAGAGGTTCATTCCGTCAACATTAACACTTGAAGATCCATTTCCATCGGACGAGATGGATTTGTTTACATTCGACCGAGCGCCCAAAGATAAGGAAGGAAGAGAAACCAGCTTCGGTTTTGAGTTCGCGAAGCGCTTAACTCCCGACCTGGCTCTCGGCGTCGGCTGGGAATACATCTTTTTTGATCCGCGAGAAGCTGGTGAACGGCGAACGTCCGGCGCGGGCAATCCTGAATTTTCGCTCAAGTACGCTTTCTTAAGAAGCGTTGAGCATGAAGGCATCTTAAGCGTGGGCCTGGGAGTCGAAGCTGGAGGAGTTGGCCCTAAACGCGTGGCTGAGAGAGTTACAACTATTTCGCCGGCCGCGTTTTTTGGAAAAGGTTTTGGCGACTTACCCGATGCTCTTAATTATGTAAAACCGTTTTCGATTACTGGCTCCTTTGCCATCAATAATCCGGCTAACCGCTTCACCGGAAGCGGCGACGACAAGGAGCGCAATCTGACAACGGTCGCTTATGGAGTCGCCCTCATGTACAGCATTCCGTACCTTCAGTCGTCAGTGAAAGACGTCGGCTTGAATGCGCCCTTTGACAGAATGTTCCCGGTCGTCGAGTTCCACAAGCGCGTTTGCCAATCCCGGACTGATCTGGGCGGGAAAATACCTTCAACTCGGCCTCGAGGCACAAGTGCCGATGAATAAGTTTTCGGGCAAGAACGTTGGCGTCAGGGGATTGATCCACGTCTTCATCGACGATATCTGGCCCAACGTCTTCACTTGGACGCCCTGGGGAGTGATTGGTCCGACTTCGAAGTGAAAGCGTTGAAACGTTACTCCGAAATCTGCCTCATGGTTTCGTTAGCCATTGTTGCCGCCTTTCCAACTGTCGGCTTGGGACACGCCTTTCCGCTCCGTTCGGATCCGAGGGTCGGCTGGACCGTCACAATCGCTCCGCCGAAAGTGACAATCTGGTTTGATGGAGAATTGGAACCGGCTTTCAGCACAATCACTGTCTATAACTCAGCCAAACAAAAAGTCGATAAAGGCAATAGCCGAGTGAGCGGCCCGGACTCTAGTGTGCTTGAAGTCGATCTGCCGGCATTAGGGACCGGCAATTATCGCGTTTACTGGAAGGCTTTGTCGAAAGACACGCACGTCACCGAAGGCGATTTTACATTCACGATTGCAGGCAAGCGACAATAAATTAATGACTTACTTTTGGCATGGGCTGAAATAGGACCATTAACGGAGACCATAGATGACCCTATCGCACAATATTGCGCTCACTTTGGTGGTTTGCATGGGTTGGGTTTTTCCTCGCTCAGCAATGGCCCACGACGGCTGGGTGGAAATATCGCCAACCATCGTGGAAAAAAACCAAGTCGCGACCATCGCCCTTCTTCAAGGCAACCATTCCAACGAACACAAAAGCTATCGGATCGCCGGCAAATGGGATTCAAAATATACGACGCTCGTCATTGTCGATCCCACAGGCAAACAAAATACGTTGACGGACCGCTTGATCGATCTGGGCGAGGATGCCGAGACCATTGGACCCAAAGGTCCGAAAGGATTTCACCTCGCTTCGTTCGTGCCAAAAGTTGACGGTCTTTATCAGGTGCTAGCTCGCCAAGTCAGAACGGTTCAACAGGGCGAGGGGCCTAAGTTGTTGACGATTAGACTTGCCAAGACGGCATTCGCGGCATTCAAGGTTCCCACCGTTTCAGCCGCGAAGAATCTCAAAGGCTTCGACCGGTCGATCGCCGGCGACGATGCGGTCGAACTCATTCCGGCGAGCAATCCTCTGGCAGTTTTTTCCGGCAGTTCGATGACGCTGGAGCTGCGCCAAAAAGGAAAACCCATTTCGGCACAGGTGATTACGCTCCTGCGCCGCATTGACGGTTCCACCTCGGTGCAAGAGCAAACCACCGACGAGAAAGGCAGAGTTAACTTTGCCGTCGGCCCGGCGGATTCGTATCTCGCCCGCGTGAAAATTGACGGAGAAACGCCACGGCCGGATGGTCAAAAAGATAGAGCCAGCTACGAGTCCACTTATGTATTCCAGGTTTTCAATCGCCCTTAGTGCGCTGCTGGCGCTCTACGTGACACACGCGAGCGCCGGGCTCGCTCGTGCGCACGCCTATCCGGCGGTATCCATCCCCAACAACGGCGCGACCGTGACAGAATCTCCCCGCGAAGTGCGCATTCAATTTACTGAAGGGATCGAGATAACGTTCAGCCAGATCACGGTCAAAGGACCAAACGGTGAGCTGGTGAGTCAAGGCAAGTTGCGCAAGCTCGCTGATGATACGGTGGCCATTGATCTAAAGCCGCTTGGTCCGGGCAATTATTCCGTGGAATGGCAGGTGCTTTCGGTGGATACCCATATCACTGATGGCACGCTGCGCTTCACGGTCGGCGCAGCCGCCAAATAGGGGGTCGATGGTTGCACTGGAAGCAACTGTCTCGGCGATCGGTTATATCGCGCTCGCGTGTCTTCTCGGCCAGTTGGTGGCGGCGGGTTTTTTATTGCCCAACGGCGAGCCGAAGGAATTGCGCCGTTCACTGATTGCTTGGGCGCTGATCTCCTTGCTTGTGTTCCTCGGCGCGTACGTGCTCGTGCTTTTCGTTCAAGGCGCAAAAATACAACGAGGCATGCCCTCATCGGAGCTGCTGTCGCGCTATCTCACCATGACGCAGAGCGGTCAGGTATGGATCGCGCGCGAAACCTATGGCGCGGTGCTGGCATTGCTCACTTGGATGCTGGCGGGAAGGGAATCGAGCCCAAATGCAATTCGCTTTCTCGCAGTTCTAGCGCTTCCATTGGTCGCCAGCCGCAGTTTGACGAGCCACGCGGTCGCCGTTCGGGAAGACAGAATATTAATAGTCAGCTCTGATGCGCTGCACCTCCTCGCGACGGCTCTCTGGGCGGGCGGCTTGATGGGCCTATGGCGCCTCTGTCGGCTCGCCGTAAGAGAGCGAAACCAATCACTCGCCCGGACGGAAAAGATCGTCAAGCGTTTTTCCCGGCTTGCTTTAGCCAGCGTAGCGCTGCTTGCTATTACCGGGCTCTATCAGAGTTGGGTTCACGTCGGCGCTCTCGAGACGCTCGTCAATACGGATTACGGAAAAGTACTTCTGTTTAAGCTGCTTCTTTTTTCCGTCATGCTCGGATTTGGCGCACTGAACTTTCTTTCCACCAGACGGATGTTGGCAAGGGCCGTTAGCCGGAATGAAAATGGTTATGCCGCGAGCCACAAGGCGTTGCGCAGAATCGGCTTGGAAACTTTCGTGGGCTTGCTTATCTTTTGCGTGACTGGTTTGCTCACCGTCCTGCCTCCCGGCATTCATGCCGTGCATCAACCTGCTGCGGCGACTGGCCAACCAAAAGGTTTGACGATAACCGATTTGACAAAGCGATTCCTCCCTGCGGATGGGGCGAGTGTGAAAATATTAGCGCCGCAGACCGGACAAGTATTCGCCGGCGACAAGGTGCCTTTGAGATTTAACTTAACCAAAGGGAAGCGCGGTCATCATGTGCACGCTTACGTCGACGGCGAGTTAATGGGTATGTTTCAGAGCAAGGCGGGAACTTTGAATGGCCTCACGCCCGGACGACACCTATTAGAGCTGCGCGTCGTTGCGGAAGACCATCAAACCGAGCTCGACGCTTCCGACCGCGTCGAATTTATGGTGAAGTAGGCCTGCAAGGAGTTTGAAACATGAACATTCTTTGTTTCGTGCTAGCGACGGTATGGATCGTGTCGTTGCCATGGTTTGCATTCGCCCAACATGATCATTTAAAGGCCAAAGAGTCGCCCGCCAAACCGAGCAGCGCAAAGACCGCTCCAATGGTGTTGAAACCGGCCGAAGGAGCGCGCATCAACATTCTCTCGCCAACGAAAGGTCAGGTGATCACAGGCGATAAGGTCCCCATCGAGTTCAAATTAACTAAGGGCAAACGTGGCCACCATGCGCATGCCTACGTCGACGGCCAACTAATGGGCATGTTCGAAAGCCAAAAAGGCACCCTCAACGGCATCAAACCAGGCAAACACACATTGGAGCTCCGCGTCGTGGCCGATGACCATCAAACCGAATTGGACGCCACAGATCGAGTAGAATTTGCGGTAAAGTAGCACACCCGTTTCGTCAGAGGACAGCAAGGCAGAATAATCGCGATGAGAATTGTTAAGCTCGCAAGTTCGGCAAATCCGCTACTTATTTCGGCAAGATTTACCGGGAGAATAATTGTCTTCGTGGCACTTGCAACCATAGAACATGTCAACGCCGCCGATCGCGTGATCGACATGCGTGACGCGAAAGAAGTCATTCAAGCTTACCTTCGCGCCACCTACGCCCGCGACTTCCTCGAGGCGTATCGGTTTATTTCGGCCGAAGACCGCAAAGTTCGCGACGTCAATCGCTATGTGCAACAGCGCGGTGCTTTTAGCGGCTTTACACTCGAGGTCGGCAGGAAACTCAGCGAGTCGATCCAAGTCACCTTGGTCAAGACGGAGGAATTATCGAATCGCGCTCGATTCGAGATTTATTATAAGGTTCCCGATCCGGCGAAAATTGCCCCACTGGTGCGTAACTGGGACCGTTTCCGATTGAATGCGCTGCCGGCGGCCGAACGCAACGAGATTCTCAAGACGTTGGACGAGCGAAGAAATAACCGGGCCATCGAAATGAGCGAAGGGGAAGAAAAGTTCGAGCTTGTCAAAGAGAACGGCGAGTGGCGTGTCTTTTTAAACTGGGCCGCGGGCGTTAGCATTTCGCTCCGGCTCGATTTAGCGAAGGCACCGGGTTTAGACGTCCGTCTATCCACGGACCGAGTCGTCGTGGTGCCGGGTGATCTATTTGAAATTAGCTTGAAAATAAAAAACCCGACGCAGCAGCCCGTCACTATGCGCATCGGTCATCTGGTTGAACCGCAAAACGTCGCCGACTATCTGGATTTTGTCCAGTGTGGATTTCTTTTGCCGGTGACAGTTGCGGCGGGTGAAGAGCAAGAGTATTCCGGCACGTACATGCTCAGAGGAAGCGTCCCAGAAGGGGTGCGACAACTGACCCTCAACTATGACTTCAGAGTCGTCAAATAAATTTCTCGCAGGCTTGAGAGTCGCGGTCCTGATTTTGTCCTCTCTCGCGCAAGCTGGACAGGCTTCAGAGATACAAAGGAACGGTCCAAAACATCTTTCGCCTGTGAACGTAAAAGCGCCCGATTTTGTTCTGCTGGATCAGAATAACGAGCGCTTCGACTCGGCCAAGCTCCGTGGCAAAGTAGTCGCCCTGAATTTTATTTTTACGACCTGCTCGGATGTTTGTCCCATCTTCACGGCGAATCTAGCTCAGCTACAGCGGCATTTGAATAGTCGTTATGCCGGAGAGGTTTTTTTTGTCAGCATCACCACCGACCCCGAGGTGGATTCACCCAAAGTGTTGAAAGGATATGCGCAACGTTACAACGCGGATTTCACAAACTGGGCTTTCTTGACTGGCTCGGAGGCCCAGCTCAACCAGGTGTGGCAAAGTTTCGGCATCCGCGTCATCAGAAAAGCTCGCGGTTTGGTCCAGCACACAAGTCTCACGACCGTTATCGACCGGCAGGGTGTGCGGCGGTTTAATCATTTCGGCGAGAAATGGCGTAGCAAGGACGTGGAAAAAGATATGCTGTCATTACTGGAGAAGAAATCGTAATCGGAATTTTGCCCGAATCTAGCAGCCAAGTTGTTTTTATGATTAATTGAACTAGGATTTGCGGTTGCGCAGAATCAGTCGTGAGGTGACAATTATGAGCATTCTTCGCCGGTCGGTGTTCGTGGGATTAATGGTCGGTCTCGCTTTGCCGCACACGACGATTTTTAATTTCGGCGGGCGCGGCTTCGCGGACTCGGCCCATGCTCAGGATTCAGTTTTTGAATCCAAAAAGATTGTCCCATTCGTGCCGTCGCCGCAATTCGTGGTGGACAAAATGATCGAACTCGCCGGCGTCAAAAACGGCGACGTCGTTTACGACCTCGGTTCCGGCGATGGTCGCATCGTCATCGCCGCCGCCAAAAAAGGCGCTAAAGCCGTTGGCTTTGAAATCGATCCCGAGTTGGTCGGGGAATCTCGCGCGAATATTCAAAAGGCGGGCGTCCAGGAATCAGCGGAGATTCGAAACCAAGACATACTCACGGTCGATTTGTCGCCGGCGTCCGTGGTCACCATGTATCTCCTGCCGGATGTCAACTTGAAATTGAGACCAAATCTCCTGAGCCAGCTTAAACCGGGTTCTCGCATCGTTTCTCACTCTTTCGACATGGGCGACTGGAAACCGGATAAAGTCGAACGCGTCGAGGGCCGCACGATCTACTTTTGGACCGTTCCTGCAAAGGGAAACTAGCCGCCTGGGGCTTTCGTAAACTGAAAGTTCGGATTGAAATAACGAATGCCCCTATTGATCAAAAAAGTTCTTCTCGCTACCTGCGCCAGCCTCATACTAGCGTCGCCGGTGCTGTTCTGGTTATATAGCCCTAATCTTGGTGATGATCCTGTTCCAGTTTTATCCAAGTATCTTCGGTTGCTCTACGCGCGCGACCTCGGCCAGGCCTATCGTCTGATTTCGGCGGTAGACCAGCGAGTAAAGAAACGAGACGACTACATGCGCGAGCGCGGCGCGTTTACCGGTTTCGCTCTGGACGCGGCGCGCAAGCTTGCGGAGTTGATCGAAATCCGCCAGGTGTCGCAGCAAACGGACGGATCACGCAGTCGCGTCAAAGTGGCGTTAAAACTTCCCGATGCCAATGGCGTCGCGCCGCTCCTGCTGGAGTGGGATGAGCCACGGCTCAATGCCTTGCCCGCGGCGGAACAGAAGAAGATCATCTCGAACATCGATCGTCTCGCGCATGATAAGAAATTGCCAATGATCGAAGGCGAGGAAGAATTTATTTTGGTGAAGGAAAACTCTCAGTGGAGAGTTTTTCTCAACTGGGCCACCGGTGTAAAAGTCAAATTTGCCACAATCGTGCCATCCGACGGCACGATTGCGGCCGAACCCCTCACCCGAGAAACCATCGCGCGATCGGGCGAGCCATTCACCATCGGTTTCAAGGTCAAAAACCAGGCGTCCAATGATGTTCACATCCGCATCGTTCACCTGGTAGATCCGACGAAACTAAAGCAGTATTTGGATCTTGTCGAATGTGCGCTTTTGCTACCGGTGCGGCTTCGCCCCGGCGAAGAGCAGGTCTATAACAGCACCTACCTGGTACGCGGCGACCTGCCCGACGGCACCAGAGCCCTCGATGTGACTTATGAGTTCAAAGTCGAATCGTAGCCAGGTCCTGGTTGCGATCCTGTTAGGAACCGCTCTCCTCCCTTCGGTCGGATCGTCTCATATTCCAATTCCACCCAAAGAGCCTAGTGAAATCGGGCGCCGTGTCGTAAAAAAGGCCGTACCGGAGTTCAAGCTGACCGATCAGGACGGGAAGCCGTTTCAATTCAGCAGCACGCGCGGCAAACTCGTTTTAGTGACTTTTATCTTCACCACCTGCCCTGACGTATGCCCCCTACTGACGGCTAAGCTCGCCGCCATCCAGCGGACAATGGAAGCAAAGAAAATGAGAGATTACTCCCTGGTGAGCATCACTACCGATCCCGAGCAGGACGACACCGCAGTATTGAAAGATTACGCCAACCGATTCAAAGCCGACCTGAAGCGTTGGTCATTTCTAACCGGCTCGCGTCAAGAATTGACCAAAGTGTGGAAAGTATTCGGAGTCCACGTGACCAAGACCGAATCCGGACAGGTACAGCATACGTCGTTGACGACGCTGGTGGATCAACAAAGTAATCGCCGCGTCGACTATTATGGCGATAAATGGCAGGAAGCAGAAGTTCTAAAAGACATCGACTGGCTCGCCTCTGTAAAGAAGTGAAGTCGGGCGTTCTTTTCGCTTGTTGCAATCTCGTTATTGCTTTGTGCCTTCTCGCTTTACCTGCGCTCGCTACCGAGCGCGATCAAGGCCTACTCGAAATCCGGATCAAAGATCACCGCGAAGCAATCGACGATTTTACCAGACTTAATATCACCGTCGACAAAATATTGATCAGCCCGAGGCCCGGGCTCAAGTTTTGGCAGACCGGTTGGAAAGACTTAACACCATCGATTGCCACCATTGACCTAACCCAATACACCGGCAAAAAAACCGCGCGGGTTTTTCGCAGCGACCTCGATCCCGGTTCGTTCGATGCCTTTCATCTCAAGGTTAAAACCATCGCCGCCCTGCTTAAAAAAACTCGCCGCACCGCGTTGGTCAAAAATACCATCGGCCCGCTGAAACTTTCGTTTCAAGTTCCCGCCCACGGCGAGACTCTGCTCGTACTCGACCTCGTCGTCACCGACTTCTCTGACCACCCGCCGCGGGGATATGAGTTAGGAATCAAGGGCTACGAACTTTTTACCAATGGTAAGTCGATTCAGAAAGTCCCACCTGGATAGCCGCAAACCTGTCGCGGCTTAGGTTTCTATCACTTTCTACTGTTTGAGCTGCGCTGGACCCAAGCACCAAGAAAGCCACTCCATAGTCCGTCACGAACCGTGACAATAGCTTCAGTGTTAAATTTCTTAGGGAGCATCTCGGCAAATTGCTCTGGGGAGTTTCATTTGCCACGCGGCTACTGGAAGTTCCTTTTTTCCTTACCAGGATCCCTCACTAACTAACATCGGTTAACACGCTCCCGATTTCCCATCGCACGGCATTCGCCGTGACGCGCGATGCGATCCGCTCTACGCCGCGCAGGAGTTGTTCGTGTGCCAGCTCTGACGAATCCACAGTGTCAATTGGCAATGCCGCCTG
>VBKY01000010.1 GCA_005879255.1 Deltaproteobacteria bacterium | reverse complement strand
AGGCTACTGGACTTCTTCTCACGTGAGCATTCTTGCGATGGGATACAACAGCAAAATGGTTAAGGCTGAAGAGGCGCCTCGTGGTTACGCGGACCTTCTTCACCCGAGATTCAAGGGGGAACTTTCGATCGACACCGATCCGCACCGCGCCGTCATGGCGTGGCTTATCACGTGGGGAGAGGTAAAGACGCGGGAATATATCAGAGCTCTGCTGCGAAACGAATGATGCCGCGCAAAGGCCACACGCTTCAAACACAGCTTCTCTGCGCCGGCGAGTTCAAGGTCGGCGTCGAGCTCCACGCCTATCAAGTGATGCAGGCCAAGCGAGAAAAGGGTTGCCCTATCGATATGGTGTTCGCCGATCCGGCGCCAGGTTCTACCGGAAGCCACATCGGCATCGCGAAGCCTGCGCCTCATCCTCACGCCGCGGCGCTGTTCGTTGATTTTGTATTGAGTGATGCGGGTGCAAAGATTGTTGCGGATTCGGGTAGACTACCCACGCGCAAGGGAGCCAGCGCGCGCTATGAAGAACTATCGAATCTTCAGGAGAAAGGGGTGAAGGTCGTGGTCACGTTGCCGGATGACGCCCATCGCCTGGAACCCACGGCTGAAAAATTAATTAAAGAGATCATGAAGAGTCAATAATTGAACAAAGGAGAACACTCATGATTATAGACCTGGATTCACATCTGCGCGAGCAATATTTTCTCGACGAAATTTACCAGCTCGACGGCCCATACGCTCAATTCACGCCCACCCGAGTTGGCAACGGGAAATACCAGCAGTCCAACTTCAACCACAGCATCGACCCAAGGCCGAGAAAAGCGATGGCCGTTTTCGATCACCGCTACATGAGCGATCCTGACAAAAATTGGCGCGGCGGCGAATATTCAGAACGGCAAAGGGGCGGTTGGGATCTGGAACGACGTCTTAAGGACAAGACCTTGGAGAAGATCGACAGACAAATCCTGTTTCCAACCAATATTACGATTCCTACGAGCAACGTCGGCGGTCTCGGCGTTGCCTTGTGCCGGGCGTACAACAATTGGGTGGCAAACTTTACAAAAGATTATAGGGATCATTTCTGGCCCGCCGCCATGGCGCCCGCAGGTTGTCCCGATGAAATGGCGAACGAGCTCAGGCGCTGCGTAAAGGAGCTGGGTTTCAAAGCCGCTCATCTCATCTCTTACCTGGGAGCGCGCACTCTCGACGACCCGGTTTTCTATCCCTACTATGAGGCGGCGCAGGAATTGAATGTGCCCCTTTTCTGCCATCCCAATACTTACGGCGACTTGACTGAAAAGTTTAATAGTTTCTTCGCGATGCATATCTTGGGGAGGCCCTTGAATTGCACGGCGGCTCTGGTGGGTCTGGTCTGCGGGGGAATTTTTGAAAAATTCCCCAAGCTCAGAGTTGCCTTTTTCGAGTGCAGCGCGGAATGGGTCGTCTATTGGATGCACCGCATGGATGACGATTACGAATGGGTCAAAGACGGAGAAGCGAGCCACCTCAAGATGCCGCCGTCGGAATACATCAAGCGAAACTGCTACGTGACTTGCGAAGTCGACGAAAAATTACTGCCGATGGCCATTTCGGAACTAGGCGAGGAAAGGGTTTGTCTTGCCAGTGACTACCCTCACCATGACTCCGAATTTCCCCACACTCTCGCACGAATAAGAGAGAGAACGGATATCTCAAATCGGCAAAAGGAGCTTATCCTGGGAGGAAACGCCGCCCGATTGCTTGGCCTGGACTAGCTTGGGCTGATTTCGTGACTCATGCCCCGCCCTTATGTCTAAAAGGGTTTAAGGAGGTGAACTACGAAAATTAAAATTCTTAGCACAGCCGTAATCTTTTTTTTCCTGGGCGCATGGGTTTTTGCCACGACTGCAGCCGCTCAGAGCAGTGCGATGCTGCTGAAGGCAAAAACGGAGGCGGAGACGAAAGGCTATATCTTTGAGACCAGCCACGACGTGATCGTGGCGAAGGCGAAGAAGGAAGGAAAGCTCGTAGTTTTCAGCTCCCAAGATGCGGATCCCATCCGGGCCGCGGCGGACGCTTTCCGGAAAAAATACCCGTTCATCGACGTAAAGGCGACTGAGATCGCCGGCACGGATACTTACACCCGGATGCTCCAGGAGTTGAAGATCGGCAAGACCACGGCGTGGGATGTCAATTATGTGGCCTTTGACTATTACGCTGAGTATCTTCCGCACCAGAAAAAATTCGACCTGCTCGGCATGGGGAAGCACGGAGTGCTGCGGATACCGCCGGAAATGGTCGACCCGGTCAACCGCCACATCCTCGCTCTGCAGACCAATATGCAAGTGCTCGCTTACAATAAAAGACTGGTGCCGGAAAATACCACCCCCGCAACCTACGAGGACATGCTGAAGCCCGAATACAAGGGGAAAAAATTTGCCACGGACGTTCGGCCGAGAGCTGTTGCCGCGCTCGTGCCGGCCTGGGGGTTGGAGAAAGTGCTGGTTTATGCCAAAAAGCTGGCGGCCCAAGAACCCATCTGGACTCGGGGGGATACCCGGACCCTGCCTCTTATGACGGGTGGAGAAATTCCCATGAACCTGGGCTTGAATTACAAAGGCTACCTGAGATTCAAGGAAAAAGACGTTCAAGATGTCCTCGCGGTAAAAATTCTGGAGCCGGTTCCGGTGCGGCTGACGGAGGCGGAGGGTGTCTCGGCCACGGCGCAGAACCCCTACGCGGGTCTTTTATGGTTGGAGTTCCAGGCAGGCCCGGAAGCTCAAGCAATTCTGGATAAGGTGGACCGAGCGGCCTCGCATTTAACTGCGGGCACGTTTCATGAAAAGGCGACGAGGGGCAAGAAGCTTTCCTTGTTGGGCTGGGAGCATTACCCCCAAATGGGAAGGTATGAGGAAGAGGTCGTGAAGGCTTTCGGCTTTCCCAGGGCGGACAAGTGAAAGGACCGGGCCGCTCTCACCGGCGCCATGTCTCAGCAGTTTCAACAATCGTTAGGTTCGATTACGAACACGAACCACGAGCATGGCCTTTATCCCTTATCCTTCTGCCTTCATCTTTTTCTGAAACTCACGCCTCTCGCTTCACGCCTTTTACTACACGGGCACGCAGCTGGAAACGGCGGATACGGCCAAGAGCCGACCTAACGAGCGCTGAGCCTGTTCTCTACTCTACCTTACAGCGATTTTGATGAATCAATAATTTGCGCTTGTCCGACCCGGGGAATTGCTCTCTTTTAGTGCAAGTTCTCTCATTCCTATTTTGACTGCAGTAACTGTTTAACTCGATTCACGATGGCAGGCTCGATTTCATACAAACCGTTCACCATTTTTTCTATGCCGGGTCCATCGACCGGGTCGATCTCGAGCTTCGTTTTTTCTGCCTCAGCCAGAAGCTGAGGATCTTTCAGAGTATCGATGAAGGCTTTCTGCAGCGTTCGGACGCGCTGTTCGGGCACTTGTGGAGGAAGAGAATAAAGCCTTTGTTTGCCGTAAACCTCGCTCGCTATCCGGAGGAGCTTTTTCCCTTCCTCCGTCTTTGCGTAATCGAGGGCGAGAGGGACGCCCTTCAGCTCGGGATGGGGCTCGAGCATCGTCTGGAGCACAACATGAACCTGTCGTGCCTGCAGCGCGTTGGCCCAAGTCACCTTCGCCGATTGCCAGCCAAAGGCGCAGGTACCGTCGAGTTCCCCTTGTTCCGCTGCAATTCTGATGTCTGCGGTACCCTTGTAGCCCTCGACGAGCTGCAGGGGGAAATCCGTGGCGGCGGCGAGGAGCTTGGTATCATCGGTTCCGCTGGTGCCGGGGCCAATCGCCCCGAGCTTGACCCGTGTCTTGGCTTTGCGCCAATCTTCTGCCGTCTTTATCCCGCTCCGATCGGTCGTTATACATATGAGCGAATCCGAAGTCGGCATACCAAGCCAGCCAAACTTGCGCCCTTCAAATTGCACCGCAGGGTTCCCCATTAGCTGCTGTAGAATAAGCGGGCCGGACCAATGCCCGATGACCGTTCCGTCGCGGGGAGCGCTGTTAAAGACGTAATTCGCCGCGATCAGCATAGCCGCCCCAGGCATATTTTGGACGACAGTGGAGGGTTTGCCGGGAACGTACTGAGCGAAGTAGCGCGCGATAAGCCTGGTGTACGTATCATAGCCTCCACCGGCGGAACCACCGACGATGAACTGGATTGTTTTTCCCTTGTAGAACTCTTCGACCGAGGCAGCCAGCGCCGGGGTGACCAGTGATGCCGAAATGAAGATGGGGAGCAACAATACGCCGAGTGCTTTCGCCATGCGCCGCCTCCTGGTAATTTGACCGTCCCGGCTGGAAGCTATAGTTGTCCGCGAGGTCATGTCAAGCAATTCAGAGAAGAAGATGGGATACACGCGGTTCGATGACAAGCTTTGCCCTTCTAAAAAAACGAAACGGCCTCCTATCAAACGTCGGTAGGCTTGTAAACAATAAGTTCAGAGATGTGATCAAAATCGTTGTCGCGTGTCGCCAGACTGTCGATCCCAAACTCTTCCATAGCAGCGAGAATCAGAGAATCGTTGGTAAGGAGCCCGTGTCGCGCTCGGATTGTTTGAGCTCGGTGCAGCCGAGTTTCGTCGGACGTCAGAACGAGGATGTTCAAACCGAAAATGGCTGCTGTTTGCGCCCAGTATTCCGTCAATTTAGCGATTTCTCGCATTTACCTCGTAAGTCTCTGACGCTATCTCTCCTGATGACGCCGCTGCCGAGAGCCTCGGCCAGGGTCGTAATCCCGAGAACCTGCTCGGTGGCGCAACGACCGAGCAGATCTCGACACTGGTCAGAGTGACCAAGAAAGGCGTAGACGAAAATATTTGCGTCAATGAACAGGTGAGTGCCGGCCGGAAGGTTTGCAATCCGCTCCGCCGGCATGACTAGAGATGTTCGATCTCAGCTTCCGTGATTTGGTCCACTTCTATTCTTCTCGACACTCTTGCTCAAGCCCAGGCTTGACGGATTCTTTGGCGCTTTGATAGCGTACAGAAAATTTTTTTGGAGTGATCGTGAAACTTCGAGTGGGCAATGGTTGTTGGCACGCCGGTCATATTGAGGTCGCAGCTTATTGTCAAGAAGCCGGTCTATTTACCCAGGAGGGAATCGACGTCGAAGTCGTGACGGCGAAAATTTATACTGAAGGGTTGGAGTCGAGTCGTCCCGACGGTGAGCGCTATGATGAAGTGGGCACAGTGGTCCGCGACATGATTGCCTTTGGCATCGACATCATTCCCGACGTGCACGTGCGCACGCCGTTTGCCGAGCGCGCGTTAGGCAACGACGAACTCAGGATCATCGGCGGCTGGCGCAACCAGTTTCCGGCTGCGCTGGTGACTGCGGCGGGCATCAAATCGATCAGGGATTTGAAGGGCAAGCGTATCGGCGATTGGTATCGTGGCGGCATCGCGACATTGTGGCTCGAGCGCCAGATGCGGCTTGCGGGGCTGGATCCGGACCGTGACGTGGAATGGAAGATCGGCTATAAGTTCGGCTCCATGCGCGAAGCATGGAAGCCGCTCCAGGCGCGAGAAACTGACGCCGCCATCGTGCGCAACCAATGGGTGCCGCAATTGCTCGAGCAAGGTTTCAACAAGCTCTATGATTTCGTGGAGGACTCCAAGCCGCACGGGCGGCCCGATCGTGTCACGGTGGCGCGCAAATCTTTTATTGAGCGCAACCCCGAATTGATCAAGCGTTTCTGGAAGGCAACCATTCGCGCTTACCATAGTATGCGCATGATTCCCGAGAGTTATCCGTTTAGACGCTACGTCGAAGCCAAGATAAGGGTCAACAATCCGGACGAGTCCGAGCGCATGCGCGATCTCGTGCCCATTGTCATGCTGGAGAGCTCGTTTTTCCCGCTCGACGGCCAGCTCAGCCCGGAGGGCGTCTGGCGCGTTCTGGAAGAACACATCGACGCCGGCGTCCTCTCCAAGACAGTGACGCGTAATGATCTGGACGCGGTGATACGCCAGGAGTTGGTGCAAGAAGTTTGGCATGAGATGGCGCAGACCGACGAGATCAAACGTAATCTCGAACGGCTACAGCCGGTGGTCGAGAAATACGGATATTAGTGGTGGTCTGAAGTTCATTTGGAAAATCCAAACCATGGCGAGGGTCGGAGGAAGTTTCGCTCCTTGCGCTGTCCCGAGAAATGCTGCGATGATCTAAGAGCTACGCGTCAGGAGTACAGGAAAGGAGATGGATCATGAGCGGAGCGGGGACCGCGGCTACGGTTTTACTGTTTCTGTGTCTGCTCGTTTTATCCAGCGCCCACGGGGCAACTCCTACATTGCTCAATGCTAAGCAAAGCGCGCAGGCCAGAGGGTTCATCTTCGAAACCAGCCACGAGGAAATAGTTGCCAAGGCCAAGAAGGAAGGGAAGCTCCGGGTTGTCAGCTCCCTCGACCCTGCAACCTACAAGCAATTAGCAGCAACGTTTAAGCAGAAGTACCCGTTTCTCGATTTTACCCTGAACGCGGTAGATGGCACCGAAGCAGCCCAGCGCCTTTTGCTGGAGCTCAAAGCGGGCATGGGAAAAAACTGGGACTCTATCCATTTGTCCCGAGACTTTTACAATGAATTTGCGGAACACATAAAAAAAATTGACATCCTCGGGATGGCTGAACACAAAGTGCTGGCCATTCCAACTGCAATGATCGATCCCAACAAGAGGAACATTGTCGCGGAGGCAAGCGCCATCCAAGTGGTTGTTTACAACAAAGATCTTATCTCGCCGGAAAAAGTTCCCAATACATGGGAGGATTTTCTTAAGCCCGAGCTTAAGGGAAGAAAATTCTTGATCGACATTCGGCCTCACGGCATGGTTTCGTTGGTTGCGGGATTGGGCGAGGCCTGGGTGAAAAACTACGCTAGCAGGCTGAAAGACCAGGAGCCGATCTGGGTCCGCGGCTATGCCAGAGCGCTTGCCGCCATGTCTGCCGGCGAGTACGCCCTGCACCAGCAAGCGAACTACCAATCCTGTGTCGAGGTCGCCGAAAAGCATCCCAAGAAATCTATTGTTTGCAAGGTCATCGAGCCTGTACCCGTGCGTTTGATCGAGTTGCTCGGAGTAACCATCTCAGCCGTTAATCCGTATGCCGCTTTGCTGTGGCTGGAGTTCCAAGCCACTCCGACAGGACAGCGCATCATCGACAAGTATGAGCCGCTCAAGTCGTCGGTTTATGGTCCCGGTTCGGAATTGGCCAAGGTCACAGAGGGGAAGAAACTATCGATCGACAAATGGGATAGCTTTGCGCAGATCCCGGGGTGGTATGACATGATCGAAAGAGCCTTCGGCCTGCCCCAGGCGGAAAAACTAAGGTAACCAGCTCGGCGGTGAAAAAGATTCCTCGCTTGCTCGGAATGACAACAAAGTAAGCGATCTGTCATCTCGAACGAAGTGAGAGATCTTGAGCTAACTGAACCACTACTCTCAACATCAATTCTTGCGGCCGACGGATCGAAATGAGGGATTATGTCTTATCTTGAGCCTTGGGAAGAAAAAACCGTCTCCGAGCGATCCGATCAGCTGAAACGTTTTGTCTATCAGGCAGCTGAAGACCGGCGCGTTGATTCGCTTCCTCATGTTCTCAAACCCCTCCCTTCTAAACAGACGGTCATGGGTCGGGGCAGTCCCCACCAGACGGGCGATCTGACAAGTTACGACATCCTGATTCGCGGCCCACTTTATTGCTTTGCCTCGCATATCATCGACATTGCTCCCCACGTTCCAGCGCGCGGCATACATCGACACATCGCCGCTCCCACCATTTTCTGCCTCGGGGGCAAAGGCTGGGAAATGAACGATGGAATCACTTATCAGTTTGAGACCCATGACATGGTTTGTTTTGCTCCTTACTCCGTGCATCAACACGGCGGCGATTTCGAGGTCGGCTGCGCCATGATCTCTCTGGCAACCCGCCTTTTCCACAGCTTCGGACTCATGTGGAGAGAGCAGCATAAGATGTCCGAGAAGCCGGTGTTCCCCGATGGCACTGAACCTTTGTATGACGGGGAGGGAAAGCTGCGCGGATACAAAATAAAAAAGGGCATCCTGGGAATTAGGGACGACATTGAAGTGGTGGTTGGACCTGAGCCAAAGCTGGAAGACGTGTTCCAAGCGCGCAAGCGTTCCCAGCCTTGGAGCGCGCCGATTGCCGACACCTATGATCGTTATTTGAAACTGTATCACGATGAAGTTCACTATCTCGGCCGCGTCGATCACGTGGTCCATGAAAACCGCGAACCGTGGGAGTGGAGTCCACACGGTAAACTCAAGTGGCTCGTTCACCCGCTGATCGAAACCGGGGGAAGACAAGTTTGGGCGTATCTTCACGAGATTCCGCCGGGCAGCCGCTCGGGCAAACACCTGCACGTCGCGGAAGAACAGATCCTTGTCCTGGAAGGCAACGGATTCGACATTCATGACGGCGCGAGATGGCAGTGGGAAGCGGGAGATTTTATCTGCGTTCCGCGCATGACGACCCATCAGCATTTTAATTCCGGCGACAATCGCGTTCTGCTCCTGTGTGCCATGCCAAGCCCCTATGTGGATGTCGGTCTCGGCGCCATCGAGCACCTCGAAGATGCGCCGGAATACGCTGCCGGGGAGATGGAACTTTGAACAGGCGCAGCCCTTGAACAGAGCGAAGCGATTGAACGTAGAACCACTGGAACGGGCCGATCTGCTGGTGAAACGTAGCGGAGCGTTTAATTTCCGCTCATGGTGAGCTGGTCGAACCATTGGAACGGCGGGAACCGGCCGTGTTTGCTGAGAGCGTGTCGCTAACTGTCAACAAGAGGCTTGACCCCTTTGGACCCCCGCGCTTCTTCTTACCTTTGAACTTTGAACATTGAACCCTGAACGGGCGCAGCCTCTCGCCTTTTTCCTTCCCTAACTCCCGCCTCTTGCCTCAAGCCTCACGCCTGTTTGAATCGCGCCCATATTGCAAACTTATATTGGGGAATCAAGATTTTGCACTGGTCCGACCCGGTGGTTGCACCAAGGCTCTATGGTACAACGCGCGGGTTTCTGACAAGCTAACGAAAAATTTTTCCTTGGATACCCACGGAACAGCAGTACACGGGCCTAGTATCAAAATTTGCTCTGGCTCAACGGCCGTAGATCGATGAGAAAAAATAACATGACACGGCGCGAATTTCTCACAAGCACAAGCCTCGCTCTGCTTACGGCAAAGGTATCATCAGACACACTTGCCAGCGCCGCCGAGATCAATGCCGCTGCTAAAGTTTATCCTGTCGGACCTCTAGAACCGGTCCCCGCTATCCGGCAGCGCCCGGAATGGAGGCGTTTCATCATCCTGGTTTGGCAATGGCAAAACGATGTGCGCCAAGACGGGCGTTTATACGATCTCGCGGGGTTGCACGGTTTTCACATTGATTGGGGAGCAACGAAGGATGACCTTGTCCGTCTTTCAAAGCAGCGCCGCTTCCCTTATTACGTCGACCATGCCGCAGGCAAGGGCATCTTGCATCTTACCGACGATGTTAGGTCGAGCGTCATCGGCAAGGAATCACTGTTGGTTCGGCCTTATAGCTTCGCCGATCCCCGCACGATCGAGACTCTCAAGTCCCTGCTGCGCGTTAATGTGGCCACGACAAAAAAGGGACTGGTTTACGGCTACGCGTTTGACGACGAGATCTCGCTGGGATCATTCAATAATCCGGCGGAAGTCGACATCCATCCGCTTTCGCTGGCTTGGTATCGCCGGTGGTTGAGCCATCGCTACGGCACGATCCAAAATCTCAACAACGCTTGGGACGCGTCTTACGCTGTCTTTGATGAAGTGGAACCCGTTGGGTTCGAGGAGTTGCGCAAGTCAACATCGGATTTCTCCTTCAGCAAATGGAACCTTTCCCGATGGATGGAATGGCGCCACTTTATGGACTACCAATTCGCGCAGGTGTTGGCCGACCTGACGCGATACACGAACAAGATCGATCCGCTTACTCCCGCCGGTTTTGTCGGTGGACAGCAGCCATCAGCCTATGGCGGCTACGACTATGCTTTTCTGTGCCGGGCGGTCCAATGGATGGAGGCCTACGATGATGGCGGCACAAACGAAATCCTACGCTCGTTTTGGAATCGGCCGCGCCGCATTCACGCCCAGACTTATGGAGCGTTCGCGGGATACAGAACTAATGTTTGGCTGTTGTGGCATCGGCTCGCCCATGGCAATCAGCTAACCATCGCCTGGCCTGAAGGGTGGATGCTCAGCAACTCCTCCGGGGAACGCGCGCTTGCGCCGAAGATTCAGCAGCTGGCGGCCACCTTCCGGGAAATTCAGGGAGCCGCAGGCGAATTTATCGTCAATCCGAACTCCTATCTCGAAGCCGACCCTATCGGGCTTTACTATTCTCACCCCAGCATTCGTGTCGGCTGGGCGATGGACAGCGCGACCTATGGAGCAGGCTGGCCCAAGCGTTCCTCCGGAATGGACGGCGAGAATTTATCTTCGGGCCGCCTGCGGGTTTCGTGGTGCAAGATTTTGGAAGATCTGGGCTATCAATACGACTTCATCAGCTACCTCGATGTGATCGAGCGACGTATCGATCTATCGAAACGCTTCAAGGTGATTATTTTGCCCCAGGTCCTTTGCCTCTCCGAACGGGAAGCGTCGGCTTTGAGCGACTTCGTCAAATCCGGAGGGAAGCTCATCGCGGACGCGCTTTGCGGCCTACTCACTGAAACCGGACGCGGACGCGCGTCGGGTGCGTTAGATGCCCTGTTCGGAATCAAGAGGGACGAATCGAGAGGCTACCTCGATGGCAGAGGAATCACGGAAATCGACGTCGAATATGCCAGCAAGCCTTTTCCCGAGCGACTGCGCGCGTACGACGGGGCGTTTCGTTACCGATCCATGGTGGTCTTCGAGCGCGGCACGCGAGCGGCATCGGGATCCGCGGGCGGAGCTTCCGAAACCGCAGAAGTGCTCATTCGGAAGCAAACCGGGAGCGGGCAGAGTCTATACTTGAATCTGACGCCCCTCGCATATGAGTATTTCCCTTACAGGTCGGGAGAGATCGGCCGGGCGTGGCGTGAGCTAATACGCCAGGCGCATAACGAAGTCGACTTGCGACCACGCGTGGAAATATTAGGAGAGAATGGAAATGAACCTTGGATGGAAGCCCTGCTCTGGCGCAACGGCAATCGTTACTGCCTCGCGGTTCTCAAGAATGTGTCGCCCTCAGGAGATGGCCCAGCTTTGCTCGGGGACCAAAAAAGACTCACGGTGCGGATTGACCTACCGGTCAGGAGCCTGCGAAATCGTCGAACCGGAAAAGTCTTTGGCGATGTGACGTCGTTTACAGATGAGTTCAATGCTTGGGAGGCAAACCTGTACGAGTTCGCGCTTGGCAAATAGCTACCTCGAACCAATCCCATGGGCAAACCAGAGCGCCGTCGCCTACGCAAAAACACTTTCTGATGAGCATTGCCGCGACTCGTCAGGTGATAAACGGCCTGTAAGCCAGCCTCCAGGCCGTGCCATTTATGCAATCTTATAGCGGTGATCAGCACCTTGCGCTGGTCCGATCCAGGTACCACACTTGGCTGCGGCTCGATTCCAGTCGGCTTGCACGAGTCACGTCCCAAGGATCAAAACCGGTCCATTCGCCCCAAGTCTGTCATCAGACATTGCCGCAGAGAGCTTGTAAGTCTTTGAATTGACGAAATCGAATGATGGCATGTCGATTGCGCTATCGCGGTGAGTCATGAAAAGGACGCGGATCATGGATCCAGAGAACGTAATTAAAGGCAGGATCGCCGAAGCTTTAGTTGAGGAACTTTTGAGAAGTTCTGGAAACAAGGTTTATCGCTTCGGCTATGAGTCGATTCTCCAAAATCTCACCCAAACGGATTGCCGATTCGACCGATACAGCCGTAACGGAGAACAGGTACGGTCGATTCCGGATTTTGTCGTAGTTAATTCCGAAGGGGCATCATTTTTTGTAGAAGTGAAGTTTCGCTCAGACCCGCGCTGGCTCGTCAAGACTCCACTTTTAAAACAGCTCAAAGAATACTGGCAGGCAAAGCTGGTCTTAGTGACGATCACGAAACCGTACTTCAGGGTAATAGATCCGCAGTCTCTGCTTGAGGAAGACTACTCTTTTGTTCGTCTTGAAGATGATCCCGATTTTGAAGTTAACGCGGATGTACTAAAAGAATTCATACTTCTAGTCAAAAAGTTCTTAATGAACGGCAAGACGGCTCATCAGGATCGTCTAGCAGATTCAACCGCCAGGTAGCATCCCGTGCGCTTCCTCTCCTCTTCCCTTAGAGCTGCTCTGCCTCTTCCAACGTCAAGAAGCAAGACCCCAGCAGTTGTGACTCCGGCAGGTGTGACCCCGGCAGATGACCGTGTTGACCGGAGTCCGGCAGGTACGTTATAAGACGGCCCGAAATGAGCAAACTGCCATTGCTGCAGCGGTCGAGCTTTTTGAATTGCCGATCCGACCAAGAATGCCGTTGCGCTTTACCCAGTTGGCCCAAGCGGATATGACGATTACGGTTCCTGTTAAAATTGCCTGTTTTTTGATTCTTTTTCTATTGTTAGTGTTCGCTCCTACGCACGCTAATGCAGCTAGTTCCACTCTGCTAAAAGCGAAAGCGGAAGCTGAGGCTAAAGGTTACACCTTTTTTTCCACTCACGACGAAATTGTGGCGCTGGCAAAGAAGGAGGGACAACTCAAGGTAGCTATCGACCTGAAGACGCCGAATTTCAAGCCGTGGATTAGTGCATTTAAACAAAAATATCCATTTATCACTGACATCCGAATTGAAGAGATCACGGGCGCGGAGGCTCACCAAAGATTTATCCTGGAGATGAAGTCAGGACAAGTCAAAGGGTGGGATACTGCCCATATACCGATCGATTTTTTCCGTGAGTATCCGCTCTATCTAATGAAGCATGACATCCTGGGCATGGCCAAGCAGGGTGTGCTCAAAATTCATCCCGGGATGATACATCCGGCTGAGAGAAACATAGTGAGCGTTATAAGTGGGCTGTCGGTTATACCTTATAATAGGAAGCTTATCCCGGAAGATAAGGTGCCGACCAAATGGGACGATTTTCTAAAACCTGAGTTCAAAGGGAGAAAATTCGTTGTCGACCTGCGACCCTTTGCGTTGGCTGCACTGGTGCCATCATGGGGGTTGGAAAAAACGTTGGAGTTTTGCCGGAAACTAGCGGCGCAACGGCCGGTCTGGGGTATCGGCAACACCAGAATCAACACCGTGGTAACTGCCGGAGAATATCCGCTCTACCTTGCGTCTACTTTCAACGCCGTTAAACGGGCTATGAGTAAGGACCCCTCCGGGGACCTTAACTACAAGATCATTGAACCTATTCCTACGAAAGTAGTTGACGATGCGTTCGGTATCCTCAGCACGGCCGATCACCCGTATACCGCTTTGTTATGGTTTGAATTTCTCGCCTCTCCTGAGGGTCAGGAAATAATCGACAAGTACGATCCTCTCAAGGCCTCAGTGTATAGTCCTGGCTCAGTGCACGAGCAGCTGACCCGTGGGAAGCAACTGTCAGTAGTAGACTGGGATCATTTCAATAAGATGCAAGAGTACCAGGACAAGATAATTGCAGCGTTCGGTTTCCCGAAAGTGGACGTGAAGTAAACGTTTGCAGCAACGACTGGAACAGGGTGGCTGTGATAGCGTGTTCGTGCTACGTGTTCGTGATCCTTTTTCGGAGGAAAGCACATGAAGAGCGTGGAAGACCTCGACGTTTTCAAACTAGCTCATCAGTTGGCACTGAAGACGTACTCGTTAACCAAGAAATTTCCAAGGGAAGAGACCTTTAGTCTGGTTGACCAGATGCGGCGGGCGGCCTCTTCAGTCGGAATGAATTTGATGGAAGGCGCCATGCGGCTCGGCACCAAGGAGTACCGCCAATTCGTGGGTATCGCCAGAGGTTCTGCCGGCGAGGTATGTTATCAGCTCCTGCTGGCGAAAGACTTGCAGTACATTAGCGAAGACGTTTATCGAGAACTGAGAGCCGGCTATGATCGGGTCATTCAGATGCTGTACCGTCTCTCCCAGACGCTTAATCGTTAGCGTAGGGCACGAATCACGAGCACGGACACGGTAGTTTTCCGAACCACGAGCACGGATCTTATTCCTTGAACCTTGAACAGCCGAAAGGCGCTAGCAGATGGACGGCTAGTTCATGAACTTCTTGATCCACTCATCATCCTGCGACACCCGCATGATCCGAGCCATGATCTCCACCGACGGGACTGGAGGTCGCAACGCGTCGATCGACTTGCCGGCACGTAGACCGTCCCGCAGGGCGAGTAGAGCGTCGTAGTTTGCTTTCACGGTGGTCGTGAAGTTCGCGCCCCCTGCCGATGCGATGCGCACACCGTTGGTGATAAGGAATTTTTCGTGACTACCAGGTATGGTTGTGTCTTTTAAGATACCACCACCCGGGATCAGTGGCACTTTGGTCGCCTGGTGTACTGCCTCTATCCCCTCACGGGTTGGGCTCGTCAACCAGATCGCCTCTGCCCCCGCCTTTGCATAGGCTGTCGCTCGGCGGACGGCCTCTTGGGTACCCCCGACGACAAACATGTTGGAACGAGCGCCAATAACGAAGCTTGGGTCCTGACGAGCGGCGAGGGCGGCTCTGTACCTGCCGATAGCTTCTTCCAACGGAAGCATCGGTTGATCGTCAATGCGGTTGATCAGCCTAAATACGTCAACTGCCTTAGCGGCATCCGAGTCAGCCTTCAAGTCGGCGTCATACACGGGTTTCTGCCCACCCTCCATGACGCTGCCGAAGGTCAAGGGCAGAGCAGTGTCTTCGATTCCCAGCGCTGATATCCCGGCATTCTCCAATTCCTCCACGGCGCGCATGACGTTGAGGGCGTTTCCAAACCCGAACGGACCGGTCACCAAGACGCTGATGCTGCTGGCGCGGCAAATGCGGCGCGCCTGCTCCGCTAGTTCGGTCAATGTGACCCGGCACATTTCTATCCCGCCCGTCACCATCCATTCAGCAGCGTGCGCGCTGAAAACACCCACCTCGAACCCCAGGTCTTCCGCCACGCGGGCCGAGACTGGATCCCAGACATGTGGGGCGTAGACTAACTCGTCACCTGCCAGTATTGCACGAAAGCGCTTGCGCCGCTCAGTCGCGTTCATAATTGTCTCCTTCGTGTTGATGCGCATTTGCTTATCGCATAAGAGCACGGGTTTCAAAGTTCAGGATTCTGTTTCAGGTTTTGACGCAATGCCTCACGCCTTTTTTCATCCTTTATCTTTTTGCCTTTTATTTTTTTCTTAACTTACGCCTCACGGCTCGCGCCTCACGCCTAATTCACCCTTGAACTTTGATGCGACGAACAGGTGGAGTAATCTTTATTCGCTTCCCGGCTCGTGCACCGCGAAATCTAGCTGAGACGGTAGTCGAAGTGGTCAGACAACGTGGCCGGCGTTTAATAGGAACCTTGACAGTGTTGCAACCGGGACGAGTTCGAAGCGGCGGAATTCCCAGACGCTGAATATAGCTGAAGAGGTCACCCAGTAAAGCGCGGAGCGAGATTTACTGGTTTTTTTGTTCCCGATAGAAGGCAGGTTGCGCCAGGCAAAGGATTTCCTGTCAAATAAATTTCTTTATTTCTTCTGTTTCAACTCGCCCTAAAACCGCGACCCGTTCAAAGGCTAACGCCGGTTCAAGGTTCATTCCGCGTATACCAATTGACCGAAGTCCTTATCTTCCGTAATCAAGATTCGCTCGTCTTTAACAGCCATTTCTCTAACATCATCGTCTTCTTCTCGTGGCGAAACTTCGGCAAACGCGTGACGTCATGCGCCGCGGGACGAAGCGCACGCACAACCGAGAAATCGCAGGTTTCATCGGCCAGAAAGCGCATCGATTATCTGCGCACGCGCTTTTTAGGTGGCGCGACAATGATGGTTTCCTCGTGCGCCAACGCGTCCGCAGCATAACCTATCGCCGCTTGGATATCCTCTACTTTGAGACAAGGATAGGCACCGAGCAAGTCATCTTTTGTTGCCCCTTCACTGAGCTTTCTAAGAATCGACTCTTCATTCTGGTCAGGATATAACGTTAATGCCACCTTCGCCAGGCGCCCGAATTTATCGAGTGAAAAGCGTTTCGAGGATTCTCAAAACGTGGAGGTGCTCGTCTGAGTTTGTCTATTTTTTGAACTTTTGAACTATTGAACCTTGAACGGGCGTAAGTCCAAAGCGACGCTTATTTTGCAAACTTATATTGGGGGAATCAAAAAGCTTGCGGAGTTCGACAGATCAAGAGCTTGCAGAGGTCCGACCCGGGGCCCCAGTTTGACCTGTAACGTTTTGAACGGAGCGCAGCGGTTGAACAGCTTGAACGTCTTGAACGCTCTCACGTCTTCCCTGAACCTTGAACATTGAACGTTGAACCTTGAACTGCCGTTAGGGCTTTGAACATTGAACTTTGAACTGCCGCAAGGCGTTGAACTTTGAACCCGCGTAAGTCATAGAATCAACTCTCAGCAATCCGGAGGTGTCATGAAGAGATCTCTCATAACAACTGGGGTTCTCATTGTGATTCTCATTGGCCTTGCCGTCAGCGCCGAGAAGCGAAACTATCCCGAGCCCCGCTTCCCTTCCTACGTGCGGTCGCCGAAATCTGTCGATGAGATCATGCCGTTCGCGCGCGCAGCGGTTCGCCAAACCGGCGGTAGAACCCCATTGGGCCGCGTGAACGAGGGGACAACCGTGCTCCTCGTAGCCGATACTTTAGCCGAGGAGCTCGTCCTACAGGCAATCAAGCGCGCCTATGAAGAGCGGCGAGTCAAGGTGCAAATCGTGCCTGAATACGAGCTGGTGGATGTCAAAGGGGAGGAAGCGCGCAGGGCAAAAGAGGCTACTCGAGATTCTACTTCCGAGGATGGCTACCTTGAGGCGCGAACCTGGATCGAGGGCCGTTTTTCCGATCCTGAGGCGCCAAAGCGATGGCTCAAAGAAAGGCGACCCGATCTATACAAAGCAGTGTTTGAAAGGGGAAAGGAAATCGATCCACGGTTGAAATCGATCGCCGAAAAACTGAGCCGCCAAAACCTTGCCGAAGCGTTGGTTAAATATCTCGATCAACATTCGGAGGTCCAAGCGGTTTTTTTTCAACGGAGTGGCGGACGCAGTGATCTTAAGAGAATGTTAGGACGGCATGGTGAGAAGTTCCTGGGCAACTTCATGCTCGACAATCGATGGGAAGTTATGAATAAGGCGGTTACCTTTCCGGCAGATGTGTGGAAGCTTGCCGAAGAACGAACCATCGAGCCCGTTGCGTGGTTGGACCAGGTCCATGTGGACGACCCGGAAGGCACCAACTTCACGTTCGATGTCGATGAAACGCAGGCGCAGGCGTGGGCCAGCGGAGTTTACCAGCAGGGTCATTTGTATATGTTTCCACATCACGCCACCGGGCGATTTCCCTATTCGAGGGTGGAATATCCCGCCCTTCGCAAGGAGTACAACCCGCGATTCCTTTTGAAAGTGAACGGAGTCTTTGCCGGCGATAGCAACCATTACGGCTTTTTTCCGAGAATCGAAGTTCATGTTAAAAACGGCTATGTGACTGAGGTAAAAGGCGGCGGGACTTATGGCGAGCTTTGGCGGGAGTTTCTGAAATACCCAAAGATCAATGAGGCGACTTACCCATTTCATACCGAACCGGGATATGGTGGATTTATGAGTCTGCCATAGGCACCAATCCGAAATTCTTCAGGCGGCCCGATGAAAACATGCAGGGCGAAAACGGATCGGAGCGAAATAAAGCCGGAGTCGTTCACTGGGGCTTCGGTTTGGGGCTCACACACGGTCCCGACAAGCCTGCTGAATCCGAACAATGGATCGAGTTCGCAAAGCAAAACAACTTGCCGCACGACCACTGGTGGCACGTGCACAACGTCCTTGCGACCTTTCGTGTGCGCATACGCGGGACAAAAAACAGTTGGCTGACATTGATCGACCGGGGGAAACTCACGTCGTACAAAAGCCCGGAAGTTCGCGCTTTGGCATCCCGCTACGGCGACCCGGATGAAGTCGTGGGCGACGATTGGGTTCCTCATGTCCCGGGAATTAACGCGCCTGGAAAATACCAGGAATTTGCCAAAGATCCCTGGCAAACCCACTCAATGGTCATCAAGAAGATCGAGAGTGAAACGTACGAGTATTTCTACCCCCCGCTGAAAAAAACCAAGAGATGATAAACCGGTATTCCGAGCGATCTTCCTCTTTGATTTCATTTCCACGTTTCCGGAATTCCGGAAACGTGGAATCCGTTTTTCCTTGCCCTTTATCCTTACATAGCTGGTGCCTCACGCGTTGTTTATCTTTGCTTGAACATTGAACCTTGAACAGCCGTTAGGTCTTGAACGTTTACCTTTGAACACTGAACGGACGTGAGCCTGGAACGACTGGAACACTGGAACGTTTGGAACCGCCGTCACCCCGTAACATTTTGAACGGAGCGTAAGCCCTTGCTTGAACTGATGGAACGATCGGGTTAGGAGGGAACAATGCGCGGCAGATTTTTTCTCGCCACGGTCACGGGTGTGGCATTTGCAGCATCGATTCTTTCGGTTGCTGAAAAAGGAGCGGCAAAAACAGCCGAGAAGCTTCTTGCCGAAATCAATGGGCTACCTGAAATTGAGCGTCAGGCAAGACTCGAGAAGGAATCAAGAAAGGAAGGGAACATCGTATGGTACACGGGAATGAATCGAAGCAATGTCCTCGATTTGACCAACGCCTTCGAGTCAGATTATCCCTTTCTCAAGGTTAGAGTCCTTAATTCAAGTCCGGGCGCATTGGCCAACCGAGTCCTCACCGAGAACAGGGGCAAAGCCCACCTCTACGACGTCCTGCTAGTCCGCAGTCTTCTCCTGAATAGCCTCCAAAAGGAGCAGGCCATCATGCGCTACTTCACGCCGCAGCGAAAGTTTTTGCGCGAGGCTTTCTACGATAAGCTCGGCTACGTCAACAGCGCCTTTGCCACGCCGATGGTTTTCATCTTCAACAAAAAGTTGGTCAGTCGCGAAGAAGCTCCGAAGTCTATGGACGACCTGCTCAAACCTCAATGGAGAGGAAAACTCGTGATGGATGCGGAAGCCTCCGATTGGTTGGCGGCGGTCCTGGACTTTTACGGCGAAGCGAAAGGGAAAGTGTTTGCTCAGAAGCTCGGAACTCAGAACATACAAATAAGAAATGGCGTCAGCCTGACTACGCAGTTGGTCGCTGCCGGAGAGTTTCCGCTGTTTGTCGATGGCTACCTGCAAGAAGCGACTAAGTTGAAAATGGCTGGGGCGCCCATCGACTACATTATCCCCGAACCGTTTGTGCCGTTGAAGGCTCCTGCGGGCCTCTTCGTTTCCTCCAATCCGCCCCATCCGCACGGCGCTGCCCTTTTTGTCGATTTTCTTTTGTCCAAGAAGGGCCAGAACATTATGACTGGGCACGGCCGTTGGGTCGGCCGCATCGATGCCAAAGACCCTGACAACCTGAGCGAACGAAGAATAGTCAGTCCGTCACCGGAGAAATGGGGGGAACGGGCCAAAGAGCTGGTGCAGCTTTTCGATCAACTCATTGTCGAGAAGGGCGCCAGGATTGGTGGAAAATAATGTGTTTCATTTATTCGAAAACTTGATGAAACCAACTGCTCTTGTGTCCGCAACCAACGCCCGGGCGTTCGGGGGCGAGGTTAGTGCGCCGTCGAAAATCCGCCCCGCATGCGGCGGTCAAGCTAGCTTGCCGGCGAAATCCTGATACTTGAGCTTGCCGCGCGGATAGGTTAGCGGGCTGTGGGTCAATCCCAAGCTAACGCACATCTCGGCAACCCGGACCGAGATCGCCTTGGTGTTATAAACCGGCACGCCGGTTATGGCTTGAAGATCCGCGAGATCAACTACGCTGGGAATCAGCGCGCCTAGCGGGATCACGCCCTGCGCACCAGTTTCGTTCACCAGACTGCGAATCAGCTCGGCTGTTTTGTCGGTGATTTCCTGCTTCCGTTCTTTGACGTCCGAGCCGTAGATATCGAGGCACCGGATGCCGGTGACGAACCCGTTCATGCCCATGGTGCGCAGCAAGCGCCACGTATAGGGAACGTGGGATGGGAGCGGTACGACGATGCCGATCCGATCAACCAAGTTCGCAACTATGTGGATCGTGGTCCGGAAAGGGCCGATGACGGGGATGGAAACAGAGAGTCGCGCGCCATCGATGCCTGGATCGAACGTGTTGCTCTGGACGACTGCGTCATAGCCGTTCTCCGCTGCCCACACGATTTTCCGAATGAGGGCGGGCGCCTCCATAATGTGATCGAGGCCGTTCTGCATTTTCTGCTGGGCGAGGATTCCCCAAACCTGGGACCCTTCGAAATCGTCGGGAAAGCCGACCTCCACACGCGTACCGGGCGACGCGTAACGATTCCACGGCTTTTCCAGCTCCGCGATCTCGTCGGCGGTCGCTTTCCTCGGCTTCTTGCCTAGGCTCAAGAT
>VBKY01000370.1:10253-10742 GCA_005879255.1 Deltaproteobacteria bacterium | reverse complement strand
TACAGAGATACTTTCCCGTCCCCGCAGGTTCGCCTACCGAAGCGTTTGAACCGTTGGCGGTGCGGTATCCTGTATTCGAGATAACTCCTGATTCCCAGGAATAAGTTCTAGAATATTCCTTCCGCTTCATTGAGGCTTGGTTCGATCACCGGGTAATTTCCATCTGTGATGAGCCCCAATCTGAACTAATTATAAACAGAAACGCTTCCCAAACGTCTAAACGCGCGAGTTGGATGTGAGACAAGACTCAACGGTAGATGCGAAAAATAGCATATGTTGCGATATGTTGCTGTATTTCTGCTCGTCTCGCCCGTCATTCTGACCAGCCTCGACATCGGAGGTCTGAAGGATTCAGATTTTTGGGGACCGGAGCTTGATGTATCCGAACAGTCCGATTCCGAACGTCTCAAAGAGCTAAGGCACCTAATCGATAATGAGATTGCTGTCCCTTATGCAAACGACTTGTCACAGTGTCGTCTAATCGGAATC
>VBKY01000370.1:2904-10134 GCA_005879255.1 Deltaproteobacteria bacterium | reverse complement strand
CCAGGTTGAAAAGAAACGGAGTCGAGAATTGGGTCGCGTCTGTCCTGCGATGGAACCGCGGAAACCAAAGTTGAAGTTAATTGACGGCATCTGCACTGCCGTAGATGAATTAAAGCAAAAATGGGAGGAGTGGCGGCGCAATAAATGAAAGAGTCTAATTTGAACAGGTGAATAGATTTATCTATGTGGTTGCCAGTGACGCATAGGCAATTCTAATCGCATGCTCATATAAAAAGTCAGTTAATATTTTAGCATCTAGGACGAGACCAGTTAGCACCGCCTCTCGAATATCTGCGACATAAGCAAACTCTCAATTTGCCATTCTAGTTCGCGTCCGACAGCACATTTCCATATACCGCTACTGAAACCATTGAACCCCCTTATCTCTCCTTCGGGTCATGCAATACTTGCAGCCATTCTAAATCGTTTGGAGATCCAATTGTGCCGCCCCACATTCTTCGCATCGACTGTCCCGATGAGCCCGGCTTAGTTCACAAGATCACGGGCGTGCTCTATAACGCCGGTTATAATATCTTAAGCAATCAAGAGTTTGTCGATTTAGAAGCGAAGCATTTCTTTATGCGCACGGCGTTTGAGGGACCGACGGCGCCGGACCGGGTAGTTTCGTATCTCGAACAAATTCTTCCGCAGGCTGCCGTCGTGAAATTGACCGCCGCGGAGCAGCAGCCGATCGTGATCATGGCGACGACTGAAGCGCACTGTCTTGGCGATCTTTTGATCCGACATTACTCCGGCGAGTTGCCGGCGCAGATTCGCGCGGTGATCAGCAATCACGAAAAACTTAAAGCTTTAGTTGAGCAGTTTGGGATCCCGTTTCACTATGTCAGTCATCAGAACCTCGAGCGGACAGTACATGAGGATTTGGTCGCCAACCTTCTCGCCGATTATACTCCCGAATACATCGTGCTTGCGAAATACATGCGTATTCTGTCGCCTAAATTCGTAGCACGGTATCCTAACCGTATGATCAACATCCATCACTCATTCTTACCGGCTTTCGTCGGCGCCAAGCCGTATCACCAGGCTTACGAGCGGGGCGTCAAGATTATCGGCGCGACCGCGCATATCGTTACTGACGATCTCGATACCGGGCCGATCATCGCGCAGAACGTGATTCCGGTGAACCATACGTATACCGCTGCGGCCATGGTGCAGGCGGGCCGGGACGTGGAGAAGATCGTGCTCGCGAGAGCAGTTAAATTGGCACTCGAAGAGCGAGTATTTCTTCACGGCAATCGAACGATTATTTTCGAGTAGTCCCGCGGCAGGCTGGCTCATCCACGGTTCAGCGCCGTTGGCAACCACATTGAATTGACAACTTACAGTACATCCGATAAATCTTTTTGCATAAAATTTTTCATAACATTGCTAGGAGGCCCTACATGGCTAAGGATCTCAGGAGCTTTATTGCAGAGTGCGAACGCCAATTGCCTGGCGAAGTCATTCACATTACCAAAGAAGTTAATCCGGCAAACTACGACGTAACCGCGATCATTAAACATCTCGGCGCGCAGAAAAAGTTTCCCATCATCATTTTCGACAATCCCTTGAACCTGAACGGCAAGGTGGCCCCGATGAAGTTGACGATGAATTGCGAGATTTCCCAGGGCAAAACCCAGATCGCTCTTGGTTTACCCCGACATGCGAGTCGACCCGAGATGGCAGAGCGATGTTTGGAGATGGAAGAGCACCGTGTGCCTCCGACAATCGTCGGCAAGAAGGACGCTCCGGTGAAAGAAAACGTCATGGTGGGGAAGGACGTGGACCTTTACCAGATTCCCATCATGCGCCACCACGAAATGGACGGCGGGCCATACATCGTTTTGTCGACGGTGACGAAAGACAAAAAGTCCGGTATTTACAACTGCTCGTACCACCGGATGGAGGTAAAGTCGAAAAATACTACCGCGCTCTACGCTTCGCCGCGCCACTTGTGGAAAATCTAATGGTGGGAAAGGAGGTCGACCTTTACCAGATTCCCATCATGCGCCACCACGAAATGGACGGCGGGCCATACATTGTTTTGTCGACGGTGACGAAAGACAAAAAGTCAGGTATCTACAATTGCTCGTACCACCGCATGGAGGTAAAGTCGAAAAATACTACCGCGCTCTATGCCTCGCCGCGCCATTTATGGAAGATCTACCGCGACTATGAAACGCGCAACGAAGAAATGCCGGTCGCTACAGTGCTCGGCCATCATCCGGCGTACCACATGGGCGCCTGCTACAGCGGCCCGTTCGAAGTGAGCGAGTACGATGTGATCGGCGGATATCTCGGCGAACCGCTCCGCTTGGTTCCGTCGGAATCGTTTGGTGACGATCTGCTCATCCCTGCCGACGCGGAAATCGTCATCGAGGGCGTGTTGATCCCGAACAAGCGCGTCGTCGAAGGTCCATTCGGCGAAGCACCCGGTTATTTAGGCCCGCAACGCTACACCACCTGCGCCGAGTATCAAATCCGCGCAATCAACTACCGCAACGGCGCCATGTACCAATCGGTCATCACACCCGAAGGCGACAAACCCTGGATGGATTTGCCGCGTGAAGGCGCCTATCTCCGCCGCTGCCGAGAAGCGGTTCCTAGCGTTACCGCTGTATGTAAGCAAGGCCGCCATGCGCATTACAATGTTTTCATCTCGATGAAAAAAATGTCCGAAGGGGATCCGGGTCGAGCCGCAGCCGCTGCGTTGACCTTCGACCATACCAAGAACGTCTTCGTGTTCGACGACGACATCGATGTCTTCAATCCGACGGATATTCTCTGGGCATTTGCGACGCGCGTGCAGCCTCACCTCCAGGTGTCGATCCTGCAGCCGCTTTTCCGCGGCAACTTTTTGGATCCGTCGCTGGTCGACGAGATCAAAACATCCGGCATGATCGTCGACGCCACGAAACCGTTGGATCGGCCGTTCTCGCCGGTGTCCAAGTGCCCGGACGAGGCGATGGCGCGCATCAAATTGGAAGATTACGTGCCGGGAGAAGTGTTACAGCATATTCCGATGGACCGAACGACCTATTGGGCGTGAGCGGTTTGCGGAACCAGTCAAACTAAAGAAGTGAGGAGAAACCATGGGTCAGGCTGTCGAAGTGACATGTCCAACTTGTAAAAAAATCTTTGTCGTCAATCCCCACATGCTCGGGTCGGGAATGAACTTTCATTGCCCCTATTGCGACCTCTATTTTCCGGAAAAAGACAGTCCGAAAATCCGCAAGTAAGGTTTAATCGTCGGCCACGGTGATTAACTCATCGTGGCCTGTTATTCTCTGCCCCTACGTCATGAAAACCAAGCGAGCTTATACGGTCGCGGGCACCGATGTGCACCGCGTCGACGGAGTCGAAAAAGTCACTGGGAAGGCAATTTATACCAGTGACATTCAGCTTCCTGGGATGGCCCACGCCAAAATTTTGCGCAGCCCTATCGCCCATGCCAAGCTCACGAAGGTCGACGCCTCGAAAGCCAGGGAAATACCGGGAGTCATTACGACGCTGACGCGGGACGATATTAAAAATTTCAACTACAAGTACGGCGCGACCTATAAGGATCAGTCGATTGTCGCCGTCGACAAAGTGCGCTACGTCGGCGATCCGGTGGCCGCAGTCTTGGCCGATGACCCCGCAACGGCGGAGGCAGCGCTGGAATTAATCGATGTTGAATACGAAGAGTTGCCGAAGGTAACGAACATTGAAGAGGCCACCGCGTCGGCAGCGATCCAAGTCCACGAAGGCGGTGTCGCCCGCGCTGAGCTGCGGGGCTCGACCTACGGCGCACCGGAGAGATTCAGCGGCACGAATATCTGTTACTACCTGACTTTCGGTCGTGACGACGTCGACAAAGGCTTTACGAAAGCTGATCGGATTTTCGAGGACACTTTTCGTTTCCAAAAGGTGCAGCATTACGCTTTAGAAGCGCACAACAATGTCGCCTACTACGACGGAGAGAAGCTGACGGTCTGGGCTTCCTGCCAGGATCCATTTACCTTGCGCGATCATCTGTCCGGTATCTTTCGCTTGCCTCTCAGTCGTGTGCGCGTGATTGTGCCCTATGTCGGCGGCGGTTACGGCGGCAAACTCTACGTCAAAGCGGAACCGATTTCAGCAGCGCTATCTTGGATGACGCGACGGCCTGTGAAGCTTCAGTTATCGGTCAACGAAAGCTTCAAGACCATTACTCGGCATCCGGCTCGTGTAACGGTTAAAACAGGCGTCAGCAAAGATGGGAAGTTGGTTGCGCGCGATTGCCAGGTTTACATGGATACCGGCGCATACGCTGATGCTGGCCCCCGTGTGACGCAAAAGGCCGGATATCGCGCCTTGGGTCCATACAGGATTCCTCACGCGAAGGTTGAAGCTTATGGCGTCTACACGAACACGGTGCCCGCCGGGGCATTCCGCGGCTTCGGCGCGCTGCAAGTGACCTGGGCCTATGAATCGCAGATGGATATGATTGCGGAGCGCCTCGGTATCGATCCGTTGGAATTTCGTGTCAAAAACTTACTTAAAAAGGGCGATCTTTACACGGTTGGAGATACGCCGGTGGATTGCGACCTAAAAGAAGGCCTGTTGAAAATCGCCGACGCAATAAAATGGAGGGAAAAGAGCAAGAAGCCCAATCGCGCCAAGGGTATCAGTTGTTGCATCAAAGACGCCGGCGGCACATACAAAGTCGCGGGCGCGACAGTCAAAATGTCTTCCGACGGAAGCGTTGTACTCCTGACCGGAACCGTCGAAGTCGGACAGGGGACGCGTACAGCGCTGAGCCAAGTCGTGGCGGAAGAACTGGCGCTACCCGTGGAACAAATCACCGTTGCCCAACTCGATACAGACGTGACGCCCTACGATATCTCCACGAGTGCGAGCAGCTCGATGGTTGTCATGGGCACCGCGGTTCAGCGCGCCGCGCAGGACGTCAAAAGGCAACTGCTCCAATGTGCGGCAAAAGTACTCAAGCAAGATGTCGATTCGTTGATTCTCAGCCAGGGCCAGGTCGTTACGAAAAAAGAGCAGGCGATTTCTTACAGTAAAGTCATTGTTGATTTCTTCGGAAGCAAGGCGGGAGAACTTATCGGTAAAGGACTTTACAAAGACAAGCGCAATCCCAAAGCCGTCCTGGGTTCGACCACGACGTTCTGGGAAGTCGGTTGGGGCGGCGTTGAAGTTGAAGTTGATACGGACACTGGGGTTGTTCACTTACTCAAGTACGTATCCGCCTGTGATGCGGGAAAAGCGATCAACCCCGATCAATGCATCGGCCAGGACGAAGGTGCCGTGATGTTCGGCATCGGCCATACATTCATGGAAGACATGGTCTACGAAGACGGGCAATTGCTGAATGGCAATCTCGTCGACTATCGAGTGCCGACGTTCCGGGATCTACCGGACCAGCTCGATACCATTATCATCGAAAACGGCAACGGCCCGGGCCCGTTCGGCTCGAAAGGAATAGGCGAGGGCGGCCTTTTGCCCGTAGCTTCCGCCGTTGCCAATGCCGTGTCGCGTGCTGTTGGAGTGAGAATTCAGGAATTACCACTCACGCCTCCGAAGATTTGGCAGGCTCTGCAGGCTAAAGCACATGCTAAACCATGACTTGAGGTATATGAAAGCGATGCCTGAGGTCTGACCCTTGGGCTCTAGAGGTCGAGGACCGTGCCGCAGTTCTTACAGGTTGCTAACGCCGGATCAGCTTTCAACGAGTCGGTTGCTTTCTTAACTGCGTCGCCGGGATCGTCGAAGCGCACTTCCGTTTCATAAAGTTTGTTACCGCAATTTTCGCACGGCCAGATAAAGCGGTCGATTTCTTCTTTCCCGCGCTTTCGTTCCACCACGAACGTCCACGAACCATCAGCGCGGCGCGGTGAATGCGGCATGTTCTTCGGCAAAAGAAATATCTCACCGGCCTTGAGCTGCGCGAGATCGTGCTTGTTGTCCTTTAAATAATGGAGGTTAAGCTCGCCTTCGAGCTGATAAAAAATCTCGTCACCGGGATTGATGTGATAGTCCTTCCGGCGATTCGGCCCGCGCGTGACAAAGGCGATGAAGTCCGAGTCTTGCCAGATCACCCGTCGCTGGCCCCAATTGCCGCGGTTTTCGTCGATCCATTTTTGCAGATTGAAACCTTTTAGGTGTGGGAACATGGGACCTCCATTCGGCAGAATTACTATAGTATTTTTTGTCTAAAGTTGAAAAGCGTTAAAACTTGATAGCTTGCAAACCTTAGCTGAATAGAGCCTCGCCGTTTCAAAACCGTTTCAAAACCGCTCGGGGTTTCAAAGCCCCTTGGCGGTTTTTCGTTCTTGCGGTGGCAGAAGCAATCCTTTCTCGCGAAACTGTCCTACCAGCATCGCGTCGGTAAATTGAAGATAATACTAGGAGTTAACTTTTTTATGGAACTACCGACAGCATCAATCAATGCGTTGGAAATCTTCCAAACTGGCACGCACAACGGAGATTTTTATAGCGAAGCCGACCTCGACGAGATGGTTCGCGCCTTCCCGTTAGTCGGCTTTGAGCCGACGTTGAAAGCGGGTCACGCCGATGGCCAGGAGAGCGAAAAGGAAGCACGCAGAGTTTTCGGCGCGCCCGCTCTCGGCTACGTCAAAAGGCTTTATCGTGTCGGGAAAAAACTTGTCGCCGATATTGGCGAGATTCCCCGCAGGTTCGCCGACCTGATCAAAGCTGGCGCCTACCGAAGAATTTCGGCAGAGGTGTACTGGGGATTTTTCAAGAACGGCAAAAAATGGCCACGTGTTTTGAAAAGTGTGGCCGTACTCGGAGAGGATATCCCGGCAATTACTGACCTGAAGAGCGTCGAGAATCTTTACGCAAGCAACGTCAAAGTTTTCACCTCACCACTGAATCTGAACAAAGGAGAAAAAACAAATATGCAAAATTTCAGCGAGCTAGTGAATCTCTACAACAGCGGCGACCTTGAGGCGGGAATGCTTATCGACGGTATCGTGCGCCAGCGGCAGAATGAGAGCGGGGAAAAAAGTTACAGCGCGGTGTTGCGCTCGTTGGAGAAGGAAAACAGAGTCCGCCGCCAGCATTCCACAACAGAATGCGAGGAAATCGACGACTCGGAGCAGAGTCGAGCCGGTGAGCGGCTTGACGACATCGCCAAAGCAATCATGAAGACGCGCCGCGTCAGCTTCGCCGACGGTGTGAGGCAAGTCGGCAGCATTTCCTACGGTGACGCTCTGAAGCTGGCGA
>VBKY01000370.1:0-2731 GCA_005879255.1 Deltaproteobacteria bacterium | reverse complement strand
CAAGCTGATATTTGCCGTCTCGCTGCCTCAGACTATTTGGACCAGCTAGTGAGCAAGAAAAAGCAAAACATCGCGGCGGATATGCTCGACGTGGCAACCATACGCCGTGAAGTCAATCGGCAGCACCCGGCGGTCGCGGCGATGGCCGACAAGGGGACGGTCAACGAAGGGGCATTGCGCGACTTGTTTCCACAATTTTCGAAGTAAAGGTTTCCCGGCTCGCCCGGTGTACAGGCATACGCCGGCCTCTGCCTGTCGTTACTTTCCGGCAGGCTTGCGAGTCGGGGAAAATCCCGGCCTTCCGCCTCTAACCGTCGGCGGTTGCGGTTTAACTCTTTCCGCGCTGGTCGGGAACGCTGCTCACCGTCGCGGCACTCCTCCGCGACGGCGCAGCAAATTTTTTGATTGTGTGAAAATATGCAGGCTGAATTTTTCGAGAAGGAAACGATAGTCGAGGGGCAAACCTTCAAACTTTTTTCGCTCGACCGCTGGCGATGGAGTACGGACAAAAACGAGATAGCGGAATGCGAGCGTCGGCGCGAGAAACTTCTCGCCGAGATGGCGCGGTCGATAAAAAGAACCGCAGCTTTCTCCCACCAGACCCGCCGCCAGGTCAGAGAGTGAGGATATGGCCCTCAGGCGTTCTTCGAGAAATCTTTCGCACGCGACGGGTCGATGGATGACGACCAGCTATGTCGCCATCGCGAATCGACGGCGGCAGCCCGCGCCCGTGTTCATCGTCGAGCACAAGAACGGGTACACGCACGGCTCAACGGAATTCTGCTCGGTCTGCCAAGAGCACGCGAGAAATCTGCGGAACGAAAACCGTTATACGTTTTGTTTGTTCACGTAATCCATAATAAATCATCAGTGGCGAAAATAGGTCCGTAGGATAATGAGGTGACCACATTGTTACTTCTGAGAAATTTACCAATGGACGGAGTAGTTCCCCAATCTCTTTGGCTTTACCATCCGCACCCACGCCGTAAATGATTCTATTTGTGTTTATCTCGATTGGCTTCAGTTGGGTTGTTTTGAGAGGCAATTTTACTCCTGGGCTATCCCAATCGAGTCCTACTCGCGAAGGGAATGACAGTTTACTTATGGGAAAGCCTACGGCCTTGAACCCGGCTTCTGTCAGTTTTTCAGTGACCTTCGTCGACAGAGTAGTGCCTTTTTCGCTGTAGTAGACCGTAACATAGTATGCACTGTTTTCGGCAAACCGCTTTCCTTCTGCGAACGCAGCTTGCTTCAGCTCGGCGATTTCCTTTTCGTAGGCGGCGACTTCTTTTTGCGGGATTTGTGGCTGCTTTGCCAGCCCACCGACCAATGACTCCAGGCGTGCTAACCGAGTAGCGATGTCCTTGGTTTCTCGTGCCGCACCAGCCTTCACGTTTCCACTTTCGGCGTCCATTCTTTGTTGTATCGCAACAAACTGAGCATCGACTTTAGTGGCTCTTTCTTGAAGTGCACCTACTGTTTTCCCGTAGGTCTCGGATTGTTTGGTTATTTCATCGGTAGCTAAAGTTGCTCGCTTTGCCGATTCCTTGGCGAGAATGGCAGCGGTGTTTGCATCCTCGATTTGTTTCTCCACGAGAGTGCGAACCGTTTCTCTTATGAAAAAACCCGAGCCGAGGACACCCACACCAATAAAGATTGCAACGACAATCCAGAATCGTTTCTTTGACCATTTGAGTAAATCCGATTGGAGTTCTTCGAGGACCTGAACCCTTTGCAGATAGTACGCCTTTTCCGCAGGCATCGTAACGGAGCCAGTGTCCTTGTCACTCTGTTTGGGTTTATCTTGTTTTTGAGCGGTCTGTTCTGGTTCATCGGCAGGTGTCGTTGGTCGATCATCCTCCGAGCATGTCTCAATTGACGGACGACAGCATCATGGTCGCCAGTTTCGGTACTGGTAAAGTTTGAACTAAGTCCCCGGTGTAGTAACGACGCCTGGGTTTGACCCGCCCGGAAGGCATAGCGACTTATAAATTATTCCCTTATCGGTTGTTACGAACCAATATCCCGCATTGAGTTCTCGCAACTCTTGCTTCGTTATTTTTGCCAGGCTTTGCATTTCCTTCAGCGCTGCGCCCTTACACGCTTTGAGATTTTCAAAAGCATCGTATGGGCGCCACGATACCGAGGATGGTGAATTCTGCGTGTATTGCCACAGTACCCAAGCGTCGGCGTGGGCGAAGGCAGGAATTAGTAATAGCACCAGTGCTGCTAGGATTGGTTTCATTTTGTGGAACCTACCTTTCTTCAGCCTCGTTAAGTCCCCAAATTTTCTTAATCGGGAGTAGCCCAGCAAAAGCCAGGCGAAACACAGTTACGGACAAAGTTGGTTTGCCAGCAATAGAAATCAAGACTCGCCCGCCCGAGTCGAATCGAATCTGACACCAACATTGTTGCCCATCGTCGCGTTCTCTGACGACTGAAGTCATAGCGTCGGGCTATATCGCTGTCGATGCGTGTTTATCTGATCCCATCTCTGAATCCTTTTGCCTGCTCGCAGCCATTCATAGAGTTCATTGCCATTTGCTGCGCCCGCTAAGGGCTGGTATGGCCAGCATCACTGCCGTGACTGACTATCGCCGCGAGTTCATCATGTTCGTCGAATCCACCACACGCCCCAGCCTATCACCACTGGAAGAATACCCCAGATAAGGTAATCAATTAGGAAATCTTTTATTTCGTAATATCCCAATCCTAAGCCACCCATGGGCTT
>VBKY01000341.1:6268-6957 GCA_005879255.1 Deltaproteobacteria bacterium | reverse complement strand
CGCCGTCGCGCGGCAGATGAGTATCACTTTGGAGAACCGTGAACTGTTTTACAGTCTTAAGGCCTCGCGCGACGAGCTCGAGCGGGCCAACCGCGTCAAGGACGAGTTTTTGGGTGTCATGTCACACGAGTTAAGGACGCCGTTAACTGTCGTTCTCGGTTACAGCCGAATGTTTCAAGAGCGGCAGCTCGGTCCGTTGACGAAGGATCAACAACAAGCGGTTGACGTCGTGTTGCGCAATTCTCAGGAACTGCTCGAGATGATCGAAAGCATCATGGACGCCACGAAGATCGAAGCCGGTTCAATGACCGCGGAAATGAACCCGATATCGCCCCTGGAACTGCTCCAAGAAATCAAAGCGGCCTACGACTTTCCTATCGCCAAAAATGTTCGGCTCGAATGGCAATTGCCAGAAGCGCTTCCGCTGCTCTGGTCGGACTCGCGCAAGCTGCGCCAGATACTGACCAATTTGATCAACAACGCGATCAAATTCACCGAGGAAGGCCGCATCATTATCGCGGCGGAAAAAAAACTACGAGCGGACGAGAAGAACGCGAAGCACTGGCTCGAGTTTCGGGTATCCGACAGTGGAGTCGGGATCCCGCCGGAAGAGTGCGACAAGATATTCGATCGCTTCTATCAAGTAGACAGTTCGAAGGCCCGCCGCTTTGAGGGCGTCGGGCTCGGCC
>VBKY01000341.1:0-6222 GCA_005879255.1 Deltaproteobacteria bacterium | reverse complement strand
TCGACGTTTACTGTCAGTTTGCCGATTGAGAAGGCTCCATAACTTTCGCCCGAAACCAATTCTCTCAAAAGTTCCGCCGATCCTTCAACAAGCCGATCCATCGATTGCCCATCCGCAGACCGGGCTTTTTGTCATAGATCCACTCTCAATTTGTCTTGTTTTAGCGTTTTGTAGCGCGCTGTGAAGCACTTCGCTTGACAAGCGGTTCGATGCTTGAATAAGCTCGGGCAAACTTACCGAGGAGGTATCGAAACGTGGCAGCAACATTATGGAAAGATTACAAGACGGTCAAAGTAGAAAAGGAAGACGGCATTACCTGGTGTATTCTCAATCGTCCTGAAAAGCGAAACGCAATGAACCCCCAACTGCACTACGACATGCTCGAGGCGCTTACCGAGCTGGAAGTCGACAAAGACACGAAGGTGCTGGTCATTACCGGCGCGGGACCAAGCTGGTGCGCGGGTCAGGACCTACGCGAATACTTCCGTGGCACGGACGATAATCCGCTGGAGCGGCGCAAAGCGAGCTGGGCTTCGCAGGAGTGGCGCTGGCGCCGGCTTTTTTATTACCCGAAGCCGACGATCGCGATGGTGAACGGTTTCTGCTTCGGCGGCGCATTCACGCCGCTCATCGCCTGTGACTTTGCCATCGCCGCCGAGGATGCCACTTTCGGTTTGAGCGAAGTCAACTGGGGAATTTTTCCCGGCGGCTTGGTGAGCCGTGTTGTCGCGGACGCGATGTGCTACCGCGACGCCATGTGGTACATCATGACCGGGGATCCGTTCGACGGCAAAAAAGCCGCGGAAATGAAGCTAATCAATTACGCGGTGCCGAAGGAAAAACTGCGCGAGGAGACAGTGAGTCTGGCGCAGAAGCTGATGAAAAAGAACCCGCAGGTTCTGCGCGCAGCCAAAGAGGTTTACAAATACTGCCGCACCATGGAGTACGCTCAGGCGGAAGATTACATGGGAGCTAAAGGAACTGCGCTTCGCCTCACCGATCCGGAAAAGGGCCGCGAGACGGGGATGGAACAGTTTCTCGACAAAAAGACCTACCGCCCGGGGTTGGGCGAGTACAATCGGAATGCGAAGTAGAAAGGTAACAGCGGTCAGAAGTCGGAAATCAGAGAGTCGGACGTCAGAAGGCAGAAATCAGGGTGGGACATTCTTTCTGACTTCCGATCTCTGGCTACTGGAATCTGATTTCTGACCTCTGATCTCTGACCTCTCGCTTAAAATATGGATTTCAACCTGCCCGAAGAACTTCAACTACTTAAAGAAACGGTCCGCAAATTTGTCGACCGTGAGCTGATCCCGCTCGAGCATGAATGCCGCCCCGAGGGCGAGGACATGCCCGAGCAATACATCAAACCGCTGCAGGAAAAAGCCAAGGCTATCGGTCTTTGGCTGCTCGATGTACCGCAAGAATACGGCGGCGCCGGGCTCGATCTGATGAGCCGTTGTGTGATCATGGAAGAGGTGGCGCGCACGGTGGCGATACCGTTTCGTTACGCGCCGATCTTTGGACCGGAAGTCAGACCGGTGTTGTTCCACTGCAACGAGGAACAGAAGGAGCGGTTTCTCTTTCCGGTCATTCGCGGCGAGAAAAAGGTCTGCTTTGCGCAGACGGAGCCGGACGCCGGCAGCGACCCGGCGGGGATGAAAACCCGCGCCGTGAAGGATGGTGATCACTGGATCATCAATGGCACCAAGCGCTTTATTACCGGCGCGAAAAATGCCGATTACGCGCAGGTCATCGCAGTGACTGATCCGGAAAAGCGCGCGCGAGGGGGCGTAACCTGTTTCATCGTCGACATGAAAGCGCCGGGCGTGAAGCTGGAGCGCTTGTGGCCCACCATGATGGGCGACACGCCGGGACAGATTCTTTTCGAAAATGCGCGCGTGCCGGATGCAAACATCATCGGTGGACTCGGCCAGGGATTCGCCATCGCGCAAAGTTGGATTCAAGAAGGGCGCATCCGCGGCCACGGCGCGCGTCCGGTGGGCATCGCTTCCCGCGCCCTCGACATGATGATCGAATATTCAAAAATTCGCACGACCTTCGGCCGGCCGTTGTCTGATCGCCAGGCGATCCAGTTCATGATTGCCGATTCGGCGATGGAGCTGCACGCCTGTCGTTTAATGGTTTACGAGTGCGCCTGGCGTCACGACCGCGGTGAAGACGTGCGGCAACTTTCCTACATGACAAAAATCATGTGCGCCGAAATGGCGAGCCGGGTGGTCGACCGCTCGATTCAAGTGCACGGTGGCTTGGGGCTGATGCGCGAGCTGCCGCTCGAATGGTGGTATCGCCAGGTGCGCAGTATCCGTATCACCGAAGGCACACCGGAAGTTTTGCGCTGGCGATTGGCCGAGCACATCATCAAGAATCATAGGTCCTGACAGAAGATAGCAGTCGAGGATGGAAGGTCGAGGATAGCGTATCGCGATTTTCGATCCTCCATCATCTATCCTCGGCGATGAGCATACTGTCAAAATAACCGACAAATGCCTGGCACCAACACACCAACTTCGCTCCTGTCCGGATACCGCGTCCTTGATCTTAGCTCATCGATGGGCGCGTTCTGCGGCAAGCTGTTGCGCGACCTGGGCATGGATGTGATCAAGGTCGAGCCACGCGAGGGCGATGCCACCCGGCGCGAAGCGCCTTTCGCTAAGGGCCACACGGACCGCGAAGGCAGCCTTCGTTTCGCCTATCTCAACGCCGGTAAACGCAGCATTACAGTAAATATCGCCGCCGAAAGCGGTCGAAAACTTTTGCTCGCCTTGGTGGCCTGTTCGGACATTGTACTGGAGGACTTCGCGCCTGGGTATCTTTCCGCACGCAATCTTGGCTACGAAGTTCTCTTGGAGCGACAGAACAAGCTGATCTTGGTTTCTCTTACCGGCTTCGGCCAAGACGGACCGTACGCGCAATTCAAAACGCCGGATATCGTCGGCAACGCCATGGGCGGCCTACTCTATATCAGCGGCGATCCACAAATGACCCCGTGCAATCCACCCGAGACGCAGTCGTATTATTACGCCAGCTTGTTTGCTTCGTATGGCGTGATGCTGGCGCTCTGGCAGCGCGAGATGCGCGGCATCGGCGCTTGGATCGACGCGTCGATTCAAGCCAGCATGGCGCTGCATGAGCACGTGGCGTTTAACTATTCGGCCGAAGGCCGCGTCATGAAGCGCGCTGGCAGCCAGCACCAGCACAACGCGCCGGCGAATCTGTTCCAATGCAAAAATGGTTGGATTGCACTGTTCGTGACGCAGAATCACTGGCCGATCCTTCTCAAAGTATGGGAAGACCACGATCCGGCGCTCGACGATCCGAAGTGGATCAACAGCAACTTGCGGCGCCAAAATGCCGACTACATCAACGCGCAGGTCACTTCGTTCACGTCGCGTTTTCTCAAAGAAGACTTAGCTGAGCTGATGCAGAAGAATGGCATCCCCGGTTTGCCGGTCAATTCGCCATCGGACTTCATAAAAGATCCACACATTCAGGCGCGCGAGTTTTTTGGCATCGTGAAACATCCGGTGCTTGGCACCTTTGCGCAGCCGGGTTGTCCGTTCATGGTTGACGGAAAGCGCGATGCTCCTTCGGCGGCGCCGCTTTTGGGACAACATAATCACGAAGTATTCTGCGGTGAACTGGGTTTGAGTGCGAGTGAGCTTGCAGTGCTGGCGGCGGAAGGCGTCATTTGAATAATTGCAGATTACAAATCGGTCGGAGTTCTGAAAAGGTTCGAATCTGTAATCTGGAATTTGGAATGTGAGTAAGACGTGAGTATCACCAACGATATTTTGAAGGGCGTTCGCATTCTCGCTTTTACGACCGGCTACGCGGGTCCTTACGCCGGCAGATTGCTCGCCAATTACGGTGCTGAGGTCATCAAGATCGAATCGAAGAAAGGTGGGCTCGATACTTTTCGCCACTACGGCCAGCACAAAGATATCGATGCCGCGCCGCGATTTATCGAGTGCAATCTCGGCGTGCGCTCGATGGCGATCAATCTCAAGCATCCGACAGGCGCGCGGCTGATTCGCGAGCTTGCCGGAAAATCGGATGCGATCCTGCAGAATTTTCGTCCTAGGGTGCTGGACAAGCTCGGTTTGGGCGACGACCAGCTAAGGAAAGTTAATCCAAAACTTGTCATCGTGAAACTTCCCGGCTTCGGTTCCGAGGGACCGAAGAGCGGCTACGGTACCTGGGGATTCAATCTCACTGCCTTCTCCGGCATGACCTATTTGTGGAATCATCCCGAGCAGGACCGTCCCATCGGTAGCCAGGGAGTTTATCCCGACCATCTTGGCTTCGTCATGGGACCGACGCTGATGGTCGCTGCGTTGCTCAACAGTCGACGCGCGGGCAAAGGCGTTACCATCGATCTAGCGCAGATCGAAGGCACGGCTTATACGCTTGGCACGACCTATCTTGAAACCTCGGTCAACGGTGACGACCCTCAACCAAAAGGCAACCATTACGCCGTGGCGGCGCCCCATGGCTGTTACCGCTGTCAAGGCGAAGACCGCTGGTGCGTGATCTCCGTGCGCGATGAAGATGAGTGGCGCGCATTCTGTAACACGATTGGCAGAGCGGAATTGGTTGGCGATCCGCGGTTCGCGAATTTACAATCGCGCTTGAAGCACCGAGCGGAGCTTGATGGAATCGTCGAGCATTGGACCCAATCGCGTCCGGCGGAAGAAGTGATGACCACACTCCAAGCCGCCGCCGTGCCAGCCGGCGTCGTCCAGACCGGCGCCGATCTCCTCAAGGACCCGCAACTGCGCCATAGAAATTACTTCGCGCCATTTGCCGATTCTCTCATCGGCCCATTCGAGATTCCGCGCAGCGGCATTGTTTTTCGCGGCATGGCCGAAAACGCCTTGCGTTTACCGAACCGATTCGGTGCCGACAATGAGCAGATTCTCGGCGAGCTACTCGGGTATGACCAAGCAACCATCGAGCAGTGGCGCCGGGAAGAGATTCTCACGTAAGTATCGATAATCCCCTCAACAACCATGCCGTGCCGGAGGGAAACCGCATGACGGCGTTGACATCTTCCATCGTACTCCTTTCGATGGTTCTTTGGTTGCCCTCGATTGTCCTCGCGCAAGAAAGAGTGAAGCTTCGCGTCAGCTCCGCCACCAAGACCCTTGGCTACGGTCCTTTGTGGATCGCGTCGAAAATGGGTTTCTTCGAAAAGCAGGGGCTCGATGTCGATCTGGTGGTTATACGCGCATCCGACGTGGGCATTCAGGCCCTCGCCGGCGGGTCATTGGAAATTGCCGGTAGCGCGTCGGACGCGCCCATAGCGGCTGTCGAGAAGGGCCTCGATTTAGTCATTATTGGTGGCATCATTAATGGACTCACGCAGTCCGTCATGGCAGCAAAGAAGTTCAAAACCTACAATGACCTGCGCGGCGCAACCTTCGGCGCCATCAGTCTAACGTCGGGTGTAACGTTCGCGTTGCGGCAAGTACTCAAGGTCAAAGGACTCGAATACCCGCGGGATTACAAACTCCTGGTCATCGGCGGATCGCCGCAAACCTACGCCGCCTTAGCCGCTGGCTCGATCGATGCGGCCGCGCTTTCGCTTCCGCTCAACTACGCCGCCGAGGAACAGGGTTTCAATGAGATTGGTAGATTCGTGGACGTTATTCCCAATTACCAGTTGGCCGCTCTATCGACGAAGCGTTCGTGGGCGGAGAAAAATCGTCCTGTCCTTGTGCGCGTCATGAGAGCCATGGCGCAAACGATGCGCTGGATCCATCAAAATAAAGAGTCCGCGGTGGATTACTTAGCCAAGGAGATGAATCTCAAACCCGAGCACGCGCGCCGCGGTTGGGAATTCTACACCAGAACCCGCATGTGGAACCCCGACGGCGACATTAACGTCGACGGGCTTCAGGTCGTCACCCAGATCTACTGGGAGCAAACCCAGTCGAAAGGATCGGTGCCGAGCGCGGCGAAGTACATCGACCAGAGTTATTTGCGCGAGGCGTTGAAGGATTTGGCGAGACGATGAGAAAACGTCCAGGCAGAAAAACAGCGATTAGCGGCGGCGCGCTTTTGACATTCACACTTCTCTGTCTCGGCTACCTTCCGGCGATCTACGCAAACACTCATGAGTTCTACAGCGGCAAAACCATCCGCCTCGTAGTCGGCTACGCTCCGGGCGGCGGCTACGATTTTTATGCCCGCACGATT
>VBKY01000340.1 GCA_005879255.1 Deltaproteobacteria bacterium | reverse complement strand
ACTGGAATGCGCCTAACAAGCAATGGCAGGCCGCGCAGCCTCAGCCGGACTCGAACGGGCGAGGGTTTTGGCAAGACTTTCTTGGGACCACTCATCATGAGGCGGGAACTCTCTTCATGGGAGCGCCGGGCGCATCTATTACGAATACCGACGGCAAATTTCACGGACAGGCGAACGCGTATGTTGTTGGGCCGGCAGTTTTTCCGAGCTTGGGTTCGGCAAATCCCTCCCTCACGGCACTTTCTCTGGCTCGGCGGACCGTTCGTGCGATCGTATCCGCTGCTACTCCAGCTGCAGCTACGGGATTCACGGCTATCTCGATGGCACCGTCGGACTGGCAAATGGTCAAGCAGCCGAACAGCCCGGCATCGATGATTCATTATGGCTTAGTCATGGAGACATACGGGTGGTACGGGCTTTACTGGTATCTTAAAGAACAGTTCACGAACTTCATACTTTCGGTTGATTGGCGAATTAGTCGGCGAGAAGAAAATTCCGGTGTATACATTCGCATCCCCCCACCGAATGTGCCGAATGCACTTCAAGAGGCTGATGCCAAAGGCCATGAAGTACAGATCGATCAAAGAGGATTCGATTCAGTTACCAACACCGAAGGCCATCCGCTTAAGATCACAGGCGCCATCTATGATCTTCAAGCACCGTCTGGATCGACCCAGGTTCAGATCGGAGCATGGAATAACTACCTCATCGAGGCAAATGGAGCGAGAATCCGCGTTACTCTAAATGGACAGCTTGTTAACGATTACCAAAGCAGTCGGCAACAGACCGGCTATATCGCTTTGCAGTGCCACGATTTTCTGTCGCGGACACAATTTCGTAATCTGCAAATCAAAAAGTTACCATGATCAATGCGCAACTTTTTTGGAATCAGACACGGTGACCATGCTATTCCCAGCTATGGTGGCGCGATAAGCGCGCTTTGTGCTTAAGAGATTCTTATGGTCTGCTGATCGTTGCCACTGAGATACTGAATTGACATTACCGTGCGATGATTTTTGTGTGTCGGTTGAATTCAGCCGTGGCGAGGGCTATAAAAATTCGGATTCTTGCAAGCCTTTTAGATTCCCTACGCTCTCGTGATCTGTACGAACGCGCAGTGCAACTCTATTCGAGAGCGAGAGCTTCCGATGGCCAGTGACTAGTGCGACCGGGAGGCTCGGTCTCACGGAACGTTTCTTGGGATTGATCGACGACGGGCATCATAAATCCGCTCCGCCTCAAGCCAAAAATCCAGCGAGCGGTTATCAGGTCGTCCCGCTTCTTTCCAAAGCTTGTATGCGATTTGCTGGATCGTGGGGGAATGCCAGAAGTTTATCGAGTCCGTTGTCGCCCGTTGCTCAACATCTTCTATGAGCTTGTCGCCTAACAAAGTTTCTTCGCGCTTAATTTCTCTTGCGATCCAACTCAGGCCGCCAATGTCAAATGGATATTTTTCAAACTGATTCCCGCAAGGCGAGTGCTCAAGTTCCTGCTTTAAATGTCTCAGCGTTCTCAGCCCATACTCAGCACGTTCACGTTCTAAGGGAGTCAAGTATATAACCTACATAGAGTGCCGGTAGGAGATTCAAATAGACATAATTGGTGAATCGTCATTTTTGCTTTAGCACTCCCATCTGGCTGGATTTCGCCGGTACTCTTTTCCGCACGGGACTCTTCTTAAGCCAAAGGTGTGCCCGTGCAGAGTTGACGTAAGAAACGGTTTGATGCACCTGAAACGGCGCTCGGCGATGAAGCGAATTAGCCCGGAATAGTGATCGAAAAGTTTACAGCGGGCGCGGAAGTCTAGACCTTAGCGGTCGGCCAATGTCCCATTGTTTGCGGCACCAATGAATCGTGCTCAACGGCACGAATGCGCTGAAGAGCGCAGTTTCATTATCTAACGTTTCGCCTTTCTCAATCAATAAAGCGCCTGGGTCATCAAAGCTGCAACGATAGCCACCTCTCTCTTTCTTGAGGAGGCACAGCTTTCAAAACCGCCAACAACGTTCTCGAACCGATGACGCATTTCACCATGATGGCGGGGAGAAAAAGGCCGGCAACTATTCCAAACACCGACGATCGACAGAACGAATCAGTCAAAGCACAGCTGAAATCCGCCAGCTCGTCACACAACTGAGAAAGAGCACCTGGTTGATCGCCGACATCACTACCGCCAAATTTCCACACCACCACTTTGATGTCTGGCACGATCGAGCTGTCTTCCATTTTTTAACTGACCCGAAAGATCGGGAACTCTACATCAAGAACGTTCTTCATTCGGTTAAACCCGGTGGCCATGTAATCGTCGCCACTTTTTCACTGAATGGGCCTGCCAAATGTAGCGGAGTTGAAGTCGTTCGATACAATCCTGAGACTTTACACGGTGAGTTCGGAGAAAATTTCGATCTGATCGATCATGTCGAAGAAAAGCATAAAACTCCTTTTGGAACAGAGCAGCAGTTCATTTATTGTTTTTGCAAAAAAGCATGATGAAAAGACGCCCGACGGCATAACAGTTCGCTGGAGCCGATCCGCGGATCGGCGCTGCGCGCCGCCTTATCGCGGACGGCTCAGCTCACAATACCTTAGGCTCCCAGCTAACAGATTAATAGGAGGTCTTATTGCCCGGATCATGTCACAGTAACTTCCCTTCCATTCTTCCTTGCAGATAGTTAGGCTGGCGTCAAAGGGGCCGATGCCAGTGGTTGCAGGTAGTTCATGCCCCAACAAGCTTTGTAAAGGGATGAATATGAAAACCCTTAAGGGTATGGGCTGTAATGTTTGGCGTTGTGAGTATGGGAGCTCCATCGGTCTGGGCGCAGGCGGGCGCTCATACAATGGTCACACCGGGCGATCTTAAATGGGTTGAAGTTCCGTCACTGCCGCCTGGCGCAAAGCTTGCCGTGATTGAAGGCCCACTGAATGAAGCGGTTCCTTTTACATTCCGGCTAAGGCTCCCTGCTGACTACAAGATCCCTGCTCACTGGCACCCAGCGATTGAGCACGTAACCGTGATTTCTGGCACGTTCAATATGGGCACTGGCGACAAACTCGATCCCAAACAAACAAAACCATTGCCGGCCGGTAGCGTCGCCATCATGCAGCCCAAAACGAACCATTTTGCCTGGACGAAAGAAGAAACGATCGTTCAGGTACATGGGGTAGGACCGTGGGGTATCACTTATGTCAATGCTACAGACGATCCCAGGAAGAAATGACCGCGTCCGCCGAATCTCGCGGTCGCGGGCGACGCGCCGGCCAGTGCGTTGCTGTAATGTTTTGGTGGGGTGCGTTGCGTAGGTCCCTAAGCTGTCGTTACTTTGAACCAGCAGGTGGAACGCCGACTATGACCACGGGTACTCCCTCCGGGCTGATGTTGGCCTGGAGAAGGACGAGCGGAGTGTCGCCTGGATTTCCCCACTGGTGAACCATGCCGTAAGGTTCGAAAAGACGCGAACCCGTCGGTTTCGTTTCCGTCCTTCCTTCGACCGTCGTCGTCCCTGTTCCAGACGCCACGTAGTAGAGCGCGCCACCGGAGCGATAATGTGGCGGATTGGACGGCATTCGCGGCGGCAACGTGACACGGGTAAGCGTAAACTCGTAAGGACCCGACTTCAAACTGGGGATGGGTGCCGTGGTCCGATACAGCTCGGTTACGACGGCCGGTGCCCCTTCCACCATCTTCTCCAAGTCAGCCACCGGCAGCAGCAGGAAGTGCAGGAACACCGCTGGTTCGGGACCGGTCGCTTTCAGCGTGGCACTCTCGCCCCGCCCGACGAACATTGCGTCGCCATTGCGCAGGTTTCGGGTGTCGCCGCTGGTCGTCACCGCTAGCATTCCGGACATTTCGAAGAGAAAGCCGTTTGCTTCCCTAGAGCTAGTCGATTGCCCGGCCGGGATGCTGACGCGAAGGAGCTTGAAGTGCAAAGGCACGTCCACCACGCTCGGGAGCCCCGCATTCGCGAGGACGTTCCGAACGGCGGTCGGTTGTGTAGTGCTTGGCCCGGGAGTTGTCTGTGCACCTAGAGGCGGCGCGGAAATCCCTGCACCGAGTGTCGCAATAATCAGAGCGCGGATGATAAATCGTAAACTCATGGGATGTTACTCACTTTCGAACGAGAGCTAGATGTTGAAGATACTGATCGTGATTGCTACGTAGCAGAAACGACCCGCCTGCACAATTCGCAACCAAAGGTTGCCGGTTTTCCGATGCCCCTATTGTGAAGGCCACGAGAGGCTTGAAGGGATCTTGACCGCGATTCGAATTTCGGAGCAAGGATTAAACATGTGCCAATGGATCATGACACCGAGAGGCCCAAGCAAGGAGGTCAGATGAAGTTGATATCTGCTGGGCTCACCGTCGCCCTGACCCTCGGCATGCTCACGTCGCTCCCCGCTGCGGATACGCAGCAATTGGGAAGCATGCGCCGGGTGGGCGTACTCTCTCCATCCGCCGATTTCTTCCTGAATGCCTTCCGGCAAGGTTTGCGCGAGCTGAACTACGTTGAGGGACGGAACATCTCCCTGGAGTATCGATCGGCCGAGGGTAGAGCAAACCGGCTTTTCGACCTCGCCGCCGAGTTAGTGCGCTTGAAGGTGGACGTTATGGTGGCGATAACTTCGCTAGGTGTCCGCGCCGCGAAACAAGCCACCAGTACAATCCCCATTGTCATGGGGGGCGTTGACGATGCTGTCGAGCAGGGATTTGTCGCTAGCCTGGCCAGACCGGGCGGGAACATTACCGGAATATCCACGCTCAATCCGGGGTTAAGCGGCAAGCGCCTGGATCTGCTCAAGGAGGCTTTTCCGAAGGTCTTCCGTGTCGCTGTACTCCGGGAAGCAGTCGGCGGCGCGAGTTCCCTAAGAGCGACGATTGAGGCGGCTCGGGTTTTGGGGGTGCACCTTCAAATCCTAGAGTTGCGAGATCCCAACGAGCTCGACAGTGCATTTGCGGCCATGACTCGTGAACGTGCCGGCGCTCTCGATGTGCTGCCTGGACTGATGATTACGGGTTACATGCGACAGATCGCGGATCTAGCGGGCAAGGCTCGGCTGCCGGTGATCTTCCCGGATGGACACTTTGTGGAATCCGGAGGCTTGATGAGCTATGGCCCGAGCCTGTCCGAAATGTACCGGCTCGCCGCCACATACGTGGATAAAATCTTAAAAGGTGCTAAGCCCGCAGACCTTCCTGTGGAGCAACCGACGAAGTTTGAGCTGATCATAAATCTTAAGACCGCGAAGCAGATCGGCCTGACGATTCCGTCTAACCTGCTGGCGCGGGCGGATAAGGTGATCAAGTGAGAAGGGGCGAGTGTCAGGTGTCGAGTGACAAGTCGAGCGAGACAGAGAAAAAGACATGAAGAAAAAAATCACGGTCCTTACTCTTTGCGCTACGCTCTTTGCGCTTTGTTTGCCCGCCGAGGCGCAGCAGCCAACGAAAATTCCCCGGGTAGGATACCTAGCTGCGAACTCCCTTTCCGATATCTCGGCCCGCATCGAAGCATTCCGGCAGGGTCTGCGTGAGCTTGGGTACGTGGAGGGGAAGAACATTGTCCTTGAGTGGCGATCTTCGGAGGGAAAATTCGATCGCCTCCCCGCGCTCGCGGCCGAGCTAGTGCGTCTCAAGGTAGACATGATCGTGACGCCTGGTGCGCCAGCAACCCGGGCCGCCAAGGCAGCAACTATTACGATTCCCATAATCATGTCCCAGGATCCCGATCCTGTTGGAAACGGGTTCGTGGCCAGTCTTGCGCGACCTGGGGGAAATATCACTGGGTTATCCTCACTGACTGCGGACTTATCTGGAAAGAGACTGGAGCTGCTCAAAGAAATCCTACCCAAGCTCTCCCGCGCGGCCGTCTTCGGAACTTCGACCAGCCCGGGCAACGCACAAGCGTTAAAAGAGACGGAACTTGCCGCAGGGGCCCTCGGAGTAAAGCTTCAATACCTCGACGTACTAGAGCCGAAGGATATTGAGATCGCATTCCGAGCCGCGAGCAAGGGCCCGGCTGAGGCAGTCCTCGTACTGAGCGGTCCTGTGCTCAATTCTCAGCGCACACACGTTGCCGCACTTGCGGCGAAGAACCGGCTGCCAGCGCATTACCGACTTGTACCGCCGCGCCGCCACGTACGTCGACAAAATTCTGAAAGGCACCAAACCCGCCGATCTCCCGGTGGAGCAGCCGAAGAAGTTTGAGTTCATCATCAATCTGAAGGCGGCGAATCAGATCGGTTTAACGATTCCGCCGAATGTGTTGGTGCGGGCGGATAAGGTGATTAAATAATCGAAGAAAACGAAGCGGCGATCCCACGATTGAATTGATTTCTCTTTCAAAGCATTCCTTCGATCCTTGTGCCGCCTAGATCAAATGCACGCGAGAACACCACTCGATTCCGATTAATCGAGTTAACCGCAAATATTAACTTGATTTTCTCTGCTAGTCTTTCTAAAGAGCGTCATCGTGAAAGTTACACGAGTCTATACTGGAGCGGACGGCGAATCTCACTTTGAAGAGATCCAGGTGGACATCGGAAAGCGCCAACCCGGAGACGGCATCGTTTTCCGCGACGCGCCGCCCGGCGACGTCAA
>VBKY01000079.1 GCA_005879255.1 Deltaproteobacteria bacterium | reverse complement strand
GGGCTGGTGCGCGACCATGCCCCTTCATTGGCGTACGCCGAATCGCAAGTCGCGAACGTTCGTGTAAGAAATCAAGGAACCCTCGGCGGCAACCTGGCTTTCAACGATCCCCACTCCGATCCCGGCACGGTACTTCTTATCCATAACGCTTCGGTGACCGTGGGAAACGAAAAACGGGAGCGGCGCATCGCGCTGAATGACTTTTTCATTGATATGTATGCGACGGCTCTCGAACCGGGTGAACTTTTGCTGTACGTCGATATTCCGGCGCTGCCCGCCGGGATGAAGAGCGCTTATGTGCGTCTCCATCGCTATCAACGGCCGACGCTCGGCGTCGCGGTTGGCGCACGCCTGAATAATGGCCCGATCGAAGAGGTCCGATTGGCCGTGGGTTGCGTGGGGCCAAAAGCCGAGCGGTTGACGGCGCTTGAAACAAAAATAACAGGAACCAAGCTGAGCGACGCTCAGCGAATTCTGGCGGAAGAAAAAAAATACTTGCGCGATCGGCTCCGACCAGTGGATGATCTTTTGGGTAGCGCGGAGTACAAGCTGTACATGACGGGCGTGATGCTCAGCGACGCGCTGGAAGAGGCCGCTGGAGATAAAAACGCGCGACACTAAGACGCTGTGGCAGCCGTGTTGTAGAGAACCAGTCAGCGATGGAATTCTTTGATGTAGAGTGTATCGAGTTCGGTTCGAACATCCGCCGGCGGTTTGCCGATGTAGGTCGCGTTCTTGTTCTCGCTGATCTTTCCGAACACGTCCCCGCTTTCGGTTGAATAGAGCAAAACCAAGTTGTGGGTGTCGCACGCATGCTGCTTACAGGAGTGAACGAAGAGATACTCTTTGCCGCCGACCTTAACTTTTTTGCCTTCTTCACTCGGCCCGTCTAACTTTGTTAGCCAAGGATCCTTAGCTTTCGGTCCCAATGCCGCTTTGTAGGCTTTGTTGAACTTGCCGTCTTTCACCAAGTCCCACGGGTAGGGCTCGGCGTTGGCGGAAGATGCGAGCAAGACGAGCAAAAGTAAAATTGAAAAAGTCGACATCGGCGTTAGCTCCTGTATTTCACGTGAAGTTTTTGACGATATCGATTTCTACAAACGCGCTATTCACTTGTCAACGTCCAGATGTTCAAGGGTTCGACGCACAAACGCCGTCGCGTTCCGACGAAACTCGGGTCCTTAACGCCGCACAGGCGGGGGAAATTTTTTGAACGCGAGTTTTAGTTGCCAGCGTTTCCCGCTCGGATCTGCTTCGAGCGCAAAGTTCCACGGTTCGTATCCGGGCGTGGTAGCCACGACCCCGCGCAAATCAGCGATGATCCAGTCGGAACCTTTACGCTCAGCCTTCCTTGTAAAGCGGCCCTGCTCGTCACGTGAATAGATAGCGACTTCACCGAGCATATCGGTGCCTGCACGAAAATGAAAAATCTCCACGGTGTAAAGCCAGCGGAATTCCATATATTCCAATTCGACGCCCACGACGATGTGATCCGTTTGCTGGGGAGCGCCCAATAAGCTGCTCACGAAATTCGTCGGCAACTTTTTGAGTTTTTTATCGAGCACGACATTTGCAGTAAGCTTCGCCTCGCCTTTGGCATCGGTCACAAATCGTTGGCCCGCAGTCGCGCTTTGCCAATCCTTATCGGAGGCGAACACGAGGCGAATTGGTGTGTTGGGTATCGGCTTATAATCGAGATCGGTCAACTGGAAGTTAACTTCGACAATCACCGGCTGCGCGCTCGCCTTCGATACGATCGATGACAATAGCAACAGACAAAAGAAAAGCCGCATTGATTTGAACGCGTGCTATTTGGGCAACATTTTCATTGGATCATTTGGTCGATCGTAATATCCGCGTTTTTCACTCCGACTTCCACCGGATTTTTCTTATAATCGCCCGTCATGTCGCCAACTCCACGAGTTGCCGGGTTGCCGTCTTTGTCTAGACGGACGGTGATGTTGATCTTGCCGATGAATGGGGTGCCTTGCATCATGACGTTCTCTTGACCCAGTGTGTAATCGAGCGGGAAAGTGGGGCGGTCGATTTTTTTAACGGCGAGGGGTGGGCCAGCCGCGCCGCCGGCGGGGCGGGCGATAATGAATAATGCCGCGTTGGGATCGAGGTTGGCTTTGAGTTTTGGATCGATGGTGATCTTGCCGGTGATTTGAGGGGATGGTGATGCTGGGGCAGTGGTGTTCGATCCGGCGGCGGATGCTTGGCTTCTTTGATCGCCGCCTGCCGGAATCTCGGCGAGCAGCTTGGCGATCTCATTTCTTTCTTCACCGGGAGGAACGAGATTCAAAACTTTCTCCAAAGCTTCCCGGGCGCCGGCAAAGTCTTTTTTCTCGCGATACAAAACCAAACCTTTGCCCCAGAGCGCCATGGGGAAATTCGGCGCTTGCGACAGGGCCCTGTCGAACGCCAGCAACGCGCCATCGGCATGACCTGCCTCGACGAGAATGAATCCCATGTAACTGTGTGCTTCGGGGTTGTTTGGATCGGCAGCGAGAACTTTCTTGAATGCTTCGATGGCCTTGGGAAATTCCTGATGGGCGAAGGCGGTTTTACCTTCGCTCAGCGCTGCTCTCGCCTCGGCATTCGCCGGCGTGGTGCCGGTGAGAAAGTCGCCGGTCATCGTGTCGTTTTCGCCGCCGCGCGTGCGCACCGATTTCGTCAACATGACGCCGAGGACTAAGCCGAAGAGCATTAAGAAAATACCGCCGCCGACGAGCTGCCAGCGACGAAAACGCGTTGCGCCTTGAGCGCTTCTTTGATCGCGACCGGGTTTCGCGGCGCCTTTGGTTTCGATTTCTTGTTTGAGTTGAGAGTAGTCGGACTCGGAGAGCTTTCCGGACTGAAAGTCGAAATCGAGCTCGACCAGTTCCTTTTTTAGTCTGCCGCGTTCGCGCAATAGTTGAGCTTTGGCGCTCGAGTCTTCAAGATTCGGCTGCTCGAAGTCTTGCTGAATCCATTCGCTGGGAAGTGGCTGAGCGACCTGCGACGGATTTGTCCCTTCGTTTAGTTTCTTGTTGGCGGTCCAGCGCCTGATGAACCAGAGCGCGGCGATCACGCCGGCGACAAGAACAACGTAGGGTAAGATCCACAAGAGCGCGCTAAAGCCAGTTGTCTTCGGCTTGAGGAGAACCCAATCGCCATATTTCGAGACGAAGAACTCTTTGATCTCTTCCGGTGACTTGCCCGCTTGAAGTTGTTCGCGCACGATGGCGCGCATCTGCTGGGCCATTTCGGAGGGCGAGTCGGCGACGGACAGATTCTGGCAAACCACGCAGCGCAGTTCGCTGGCGATTTCACGCGTACGGTCTTCCAGATCCGGCGAAGTGGCGGCGTGGAGAACGTCGCTCGATAGGACGAAGAGGACGTATATGACAAATAGGGTAAATATTGAACGAATCCGCATCGTTTTATCGGATCGGTTGGTAGTCGCCTTTGCCTTCCTGGGCGCTGACAATGCCTTTGGCTGCTTCGTCTAATTTGGTGACGACCAGAGCTGCGCGGATGCCGCCGACATGCTTATAGGTGATCCGACCTTGAGGATCGATGAAAAAGCTTTCGGGTATGCCCCAGGTACCGTAGTCGACGGCGATCTTGCCGAAATCGTCTTTACCATTGGGGTAGGTGACGTTGAATTCCTTTAGGAACTCGAGGGAATTCTGATCGGTGTCTTGCAATGCGACGCCGAGAAAGACCATGTTCTTGTCTTTGACTCTTTGCCAGGCCGCTTCAAGGTCTTTCGCTTCGGCGCGGCAAGGCGGACACCAAGAAGCCCAGAAGTTGAGAAAGACAGCTTTGCCGCGCAAGTCGTTGAGGGTCAGCTTGCCGCCGTCAAAAAGGGTGATGGTGAACGGTGTCGCGGACTTCGCGATGAGCGGGGAGGTGATGTAGCGCGCATCACGGGTAAAGCCGAAGGCCAACAAGGCAAGAATCGGGGCGATGATCAAAAGTGTAATCGCCAAGCGTCGCCAGGGCATGCTTAGTCCTCGCGGCGATGGTTATGAATTGATGGCTGGATTCCCGCCCATTGACCGGGCTCAGGGCATGCTTTCGCGGGAATGACGCTGGAAAGAAGTCTTCGGTAAAGGGAAATGCGCATGATTTCTCTATGTTTCAAATTGCTGTGCTTTACCCATCGGTGCAATGCAGATCAAAGTTCCCAGGGTGATGACAAAGCCGCCGATCCACATCCAGATAACCAGGGGGCGGACGAGAACTTTGAGCGTTGCTTGATTACGATCGAGCTCGCTGAAGCCGGAGAGAATCAGATAAATATCTTCGCTCAAGCTGCTCTGGTGCACGGCGCGACCGACGGGCGACTGCTGCGTCGGAAAAAACTTCAGCGCTGGGCTCAGGATTCCCTCATCCTTGCCACTGTGAAAGACGCGAAAAGCACCCTCGACGCGAAAGTGCGTTGGCTGCTGGGAGCCCCTTAAGCCTTGGAACTGGATCTGATAGTTACCGACCTGCAAATTTTGTTTGACGGCCAGCGTGGCTTCTTTTTCGATACTGTAGGTCATGGAGCCGGCGATGCCCATGATAATCAGGACCACGCCCAAGTGGACGACCAGGCCACCATAGCGCCGCTGGTTTCGCCGGGTAAGGGTGATAAGGCCGCGAATGATTCCTTCACCTGCGATGCGCTTGCGCGCGCGCAGCGCGAGAGCCGTATCGTAGAGAATCGTCAGCACGACGAAGGCGAGAAGTGTGAAGCCCAAAAGGGGAAGAAAATCCTGGACCTTCCAAATGAACAAGCCAAGCGCGACCAGCAACGCAGCCGCCGCCGGCCAGAGAAAGTTTCGTTTTAAATTGTTCCACGACGCGCGGCGCCACGCAATCATTGGGCCCATGGCCATGAGAAAGACCAGAAACAGAAATAAGGGCACCGTCACGGAATTGAAATAGGGCGCGCCGACGCTGACCTGGACGCCGGCGACCGCTTCGGAAAGCAGGGGGAAAATCGTGCCGAGTAAGATCGTGAACAAAGCTGACACCAGCACAATGTTGTTTAACAGAAAAGCCGATTCGCGGCTGACCATGGCGTCGAGCTCGGGTTGCTCTCTGAGGAGATCGGCGCGATAGGCGAGCAGGCCGAACGAGCTGAGCAGAATAAGAGTAAGAAAGCCGAGGAAGAATCCGCCTACCGGACCGGAGGAAAAAGCGTGGATCGAAGAGAGTATTCCCGAGCGGGTAAGAAAGGTCCCGAAAATCGTCAGGCTGAAGGCGACAATGATGAGTGAAAGGTTCCAGACTTTGAGCATGCGGCGGCGTTCTTGCACCTGGACCGAATGTAAGAAAGCGGTGGCCGGCAGCCAGGGCATGAACGCGGCATTTTCGACCGGGTCCCACGCCCAATAACCGCCCCAACCGAGCACATGATACGACCACCAGGCGCCGACCAAATTTCCCACGGTGAGAAAAAACCACGCAATGATCGTCCAGCGGCGCGTGCTGACGATCCACGCTTCGTCGACCTTACCGACGATCAACGCCGCCATGGCAAAGGCGTAAGGCACGGTCAGACCGACAAAACCGGTGTAGAGCAGCGGCGGGTGAGTCATCATGTTGGCGTCTTCGAGCAGCGGATTCAGGCCGCGGCCATCGGCCGGCACCGGCGATATGGTTTCGAACGGGTTGGACAGAAATCCGATGACGCAGAGGAAGAAAACCGACACGATGGAAAAGATCATGATCACCCAAGGCATCATCTCGCGATGCCGGTCGCGATAAACCCATGCCGTGATCGCGGCGAAAATGATCAGCAGCCACTCCCAGAGTAACAGCGAGCCTTCAAGCGCGCCCCACAGACCAGTGACGCGATAGTAAATCGGTGTGGCTCGCGTGGTATTGAACGCGACATATTTAATGGAGAAGTCGGTGCCGATTAAGCCATAGATGAGCGCCAACGCGGCGACGGTGACCAGCCCGAACTGCCCGAGAAGCGCGTAGCGCGCAAGCGACAAATAGCGCTCTTCGCCCGTCCGCGCGGCGACGAGCGGGCTGACAGTTCCCACGAGCGCGATGATGAAGGCCAGGAGGATACAGCTATGGCCGAGGGTGGCGGTCACTTGATGCTTGCCTCCTTGGCTGGAACGAAGCTTTTTGCCGGAGGCCCGCCGTCTTTATGGGGGCTGTACTCTTCAGCGTGCTTGGCCATGATGGTCGTCGCTTGAAACACGCCATCGCTGCCGATACGTCCTTCGACGACGGCGCCTTTGCCCTCGGAAAAAAGATCCGGCGGCACGCCTTTGAAAAAGATCGGGAATGTTGCGGTCCCGTCGGTGAGTTGGAAACGGTAGGTGAGGTTCTGCAAGTCCTTTTGCAGCGAGCCTTTCACCACCATGCCGCCCAGGCGCAAAAACTTATCAGCGGATGAACTTTCCTTGGCCTTGAGCTCCGAGGGCGTGACGAAATAGACCATTGCTTCCTGCATGCCGCCGTAAATTATGTAGACAAGTGCCGCGACGATGATCACGCCACCGATCAAAAAACGTCTACTTCTTGGCATCGCTGCTTGTCGCCTCCATCGACCTGAGCGCATCAAGATCCGCCGCCGTGCTGGCATAGCGGCGTTTGAGCAAAATCAGGTAGACTAAAATCGAACCCCAAACAATCCCATAAGCCAACGAAACAAAACCCCAGGCACCCATCAAGCACCTCGATCGAGCCGCCGCGCTCTGATCTCTTCGCGCATCTCGCCCAAGCGATAGCGCATCGACAATAAGTAGAAATAAACTAGCAAGAAGCCGACGAAACTGATAGTCAACGCCGTCAGCATTGCCGGATGGACATTCTCCCACGGCGCTTTGTCGGGCCGCAGGATCGACGGCGGCTGGTGCAAGGTCCGCCACCAGTAAACGGACATATGAATCAGCGGAATATCGAGAAACCCGATGATGCCGAGCACGGCCGCCGCTGAAGCCGCACGATTTTCGTCTTCGATCAGCGAACGCAACATCAGGTAGCCGACGTAGATCAACAACAAGATCGCAGTTAACGTCAGCCGGGCGTCCCAAGTCCACCACACGCCCCACGTCGGCCGGCCCCAAATCGATCCTTCGATAATCGTCAGGGCGGTAAAAAGCACGCCGATCTCGGCCGCCGAGTGCGCCAAAAGATCATCGCGTTTCTCGCGCTTCCACAAATACATGCCACTGCCGATAAAAACCAGAAAGTAAGAGAGATAAGCGGTGAGAATGCTCGGCAGGTGCAAATACATAATGCGCTGAACGTCGCCCTGATAGGCGTCCGGCGGAGCGATGACCAAGCTCCAAAATAATCCGATCGTGACAGCGACGAACGCCAGTGCTCCGAGGATTCCCTTGCGCTTCTTTATCGCTACGTGAGCCATCTTCAGTTTTCGATTACCCGATCGAAGATCAGTACTCCCAGGGTCAAAAATATCACATCAAAACTCAAAAGTAGGCGCAACCAGGGGATCGCATCGCCGAACTCGCCGGTGCGTAAAACATTTTCCATGCAGCGAATGGTGGCGAGAATGACCGGAATCATCAACGGAAAAAGCACCAACGGCAAGAGCAGCTCGCGTGCCCGCGCCCGCAACGTGATCGCTGACGTGATCGTCCCCAAAACGCAAAAACCGATGGTTCCTAGTAAGGTAACCAGAAACAACTGCGGTAGCAAATTCCACGAGCGCAGATTGAAGAGTATCCAGAATAGCGGAATGACGACGATTTCCACGACGATCATCAAAACCAGATTGAAGCAGCTCTTGGCGAGAAACAGCGCGCCGCGGTCGAGCGGCGAGAGCAGCAGGGCGTCGAGGCAGTGATTTTCGCGCTCGGGCTGGAAGAGTTGAGCAAGGCCCAAAGTCCCGGTGAAAAGAAATGCCAGCCAGAGTAACGCCGGCGCCATCTCGGCAACTCTTTCAGGCGCGAGATCGAAAGAAAAATGAAAGACAAAGAGCAGCAAAGTGCCGAAAAAAAACATCGTCAGCAGGCTGTCACGGCGGCGCAGCTCTAGAAGCAAATCTTTCCACAGCAGGAGGTAACTTTCTCTCAGGAGCGCCATGTTTCTCCCTGGGGCAGAAATTCGCCGAATGCTTTGTCGAAATTTGGCCACGGCTGCTGCTTGATTTCATCGAATGTCAGCCGGCCGCGATTGAGTATGAGGGCGCGGCTGGAAAGCTTCAGCACGCGGGAAACGTGGTGTGACGCCACGACGACGATGCGGCCCGCGGCGCATTGAACCTGGAGAAACTTTTCCAGCACGTCGACGCCGCTGCCATCGAGCACGCCGTAGGGCTCGTCGAGAAGCAGGAGCTCCGGCTCCAGGAGCTGCCATTTGGCGATCGACAAGCGACACTTCATGCCGCTCGAAAGATTCGCCGCGTATTCATCGGCGCGATCGGCGAGATTCACCTGTTGAAGCGCCTGGTCGATGGCGTGTGAGTTCTTCTGCTGATGATACAGCGAAGTAAAGAAATAGAGGTTTTCGCTAACCGTCAAGTTATCGTAAAGATGGTCCGCCGGAGTTAGAAAACCGATCTTGGTACGCAGGGCGGTTGCGCCGTCCCGGAGCGTTGCGCCGTCGAGTTTGACTGAGCCGGCGGTGGGCGATACCAGGCCGGCGAGAATTCTTAACAGCGTCGTCTTTCCCGCGCCGTTCGGTCCAAGGATGGCGACGAACTCGCCCGGCTTCAGAGCCAAATTGAGATCTTTCAGCGCCCACAATAAGCCATAAGCCTTGGCGAGGTTCTCGACGATTATGTGCAAGGTTTTGAGCTCAATGCGAAAGAGTGACGGCGCTCGGAACAACGAGTTGATCGACTATAGTGAGTGAAAGTGACGGATTCAAGTGGAGATTGGTTTTGGGTTTCTTGCGTCGGTTGATTGACCATCTTAACGGAACTCCCTTATTTGGTAGATGCTACTTTGAGTCAACGCTGAGGAGGAATCAATGAATCCCATCGTCACGGTCACTGGGTTCTGGGATGCGTTTGTCACGAAGATCGCCGTTTTTCTGCCCAATCTGCTCTTTGCCATCGCGATCATATTACTCGGCTGGGTGATCTGTAACGTGATCAAACGCATCGTGGTGCGCTTGCTGAAGCTTTGCCAGTTCGACGCCTTGGCCGAACGCGTTGGGATCAAACACATCCTCGAGCGCGGCGGCATCAAGCAGTCGCCTTCGGATATCATCGGGCTGCTGGCCTTCTGGTTTCTCTTTCTGATCGCCATCGTGACCACGCTCGAGACATTAAACCTGAGCGGCGCCACGGACACGTTGCACACCATCTATCTATACATTCCGAAGATCGTGGCCGCCTTGGTGACCCTCATCCTGGGACTTTATTTCGCAAATTTTTTAGAAACCGTGACGCGGACTTCCTGCGCCAACGCCGGATTGGAACAGGCGGGGGCGATCGGCCGCGCCGCCTACATAGGGACGACGATTTTCGTTGTCGCGGGCATCTTTGAGATCTTGGATATTGCGTCGGAGATTGTCATTTGGGCGTTTATTTTGGTCTTCGGCGCGATCTGTTTGGCGTTGGCATTGGCCTTCGGCCTGGGTGGACGCGAAGTCGCCGGACGGTTCCTTGAAAAATGGTTAGAGCAGAAGAAAAACGAGTAGTTAGCACCTTGACTCGCTCCGGGTAATCAGTTAGTTTCGGACAGTTCCAAATACATTTTTACGCGAATAGCCTAAGGACTAGCGGAAACGGTCACGGCCCTTAGGCTATTTTTGCACGTGAGGAGGCTATGGCAGAGTATAAGGTCGTAAAAGTCCCGAAGGACGGCGCAAAGATAACTATGGGAGCCAACAAGCAGCTGCAGGTTCCCGACAATCCGATCATTCCATTTATCGAAGGCGACGGCACAGGCCGCGATATCTGGCGCGCGTCCGTGCGCGTCTTCGACGCGGCGGTGCAAAAGGCTTACAAGGGCAAAAAGAAAATTCACTGGATGGAAGTTTACGCCGGCGAGAAGTCCTTCAAGCAGTACAATAGTTGGTTGCATGAAGAGACCGTGCCCGCATTTTCTGAATTTCTCGTCGGCATCAAAGGTCCGCTGACGACGCCCATCGGCGGCGGTATGACTTCGCTCAACGTCGGGCTTCGTAAATTGCTCGATCTCTACGTCTGCCAGCGTCCCGTGCGCTATTTCAACGGCGTGCCTTCGCCGGTCAAGCATCCAGAGTCCGTCGATATGGTTGTCTTCCGCGAAAACACGGAGGATATCTACACAGGTATCGAATTTCCTAACGGCACCGAAGCCAACGCCAAATTCAAATCGCTCCTCAAAGAAACTTTTCCCAAGGAATTTGCCAAGATTCGCTTCCCAAACACGGCTGCCATCGGGCTAAAGCCGGTCTCCGTCGAAGGTACCGAACGACTGGTGCGCGCGGCGATTCAGTGGGCGCTGGCGAACAAGCGCAAGAATATTAACTTCGTCCACAAGGGCAACATCATGAAGTACACCGAAGGTGCCTTTGCGGAATGGGGTTACGCGTTGGCGAAGCGCGAATTTCGCAATGACGTCGTGACCGAGCGCGAGTCGTGGATCCTTGGCAACAAGGAGGCGAAAGCGAATATTTCCGTCGAAGACAATGCCAAGGCAATTGACCCCGGCTTCGATATGATGTCGCCGGCGCAGCAGAACGATATCAAGAAGGAAGTGGAGGAGGCGCTCAAACTCTGGCCGACCCACGGCGAAGGCAAGTGGAAGAAAAAGCTCATGCTGAAAGATTCGATCGCCGACGTCACCTTGCAGTTCGTGCTCATCAGGCCGAAGGATTACGATGTCATCGCGACCATGAACCTGAACGGCGATTACTTGTCCGATGCGCTCGCCGCGCAGGTCGGCGGCATCGGCATCGCGCCCGGGGCCAATATCAATTACGACTCCGGCCACGCGGTTTTCGAGGCAACTCATGGAACGGCGCCGAAGTACGCAGACCTCGACAAGGTCAATCCCGGTTCGGTGATTTTGTCCGGCGAGATGATGCTGCGCTATATGAACTGGTCGGAGGCTGCTGATCTCATCATCAAAGGCATCGAGGGTGCCGTCAACGCCAAGACCGTGACTTATGATTTCGAGCGGCTCATGCCCGGCGCCAAACTCGTTAGCTGCTCGGGATTCGGCGACGCGATTATCGCCAATATGCAGTGACGGAAAGGGTAGTACAATGGCACGTAGGAAAATTGCTTTAATCGGCGCGGGTAACATCGGTGGCTCGATGGCCCATTTGGCGCTGTTGAAGGGGCTCGGCGATGTGGTCATGTTCGACGTCATTGAAGGGCTGCCGCAAGGAAAAGCGCTCGATTTATCGCACGCCGGACCGATCGAAGGCTTCGACGGCAATGTGATCGGCACCAATAAATACGACGATATCGCCGACGCTGACGTTTGCATCGTCACGGCCGGCATTGCGCGCAAACCCGGTATGAGCCGCGATGACTTGCTGGGGACCAACGCCAAGATCCTGACATCAGTTGCGGACGGCATCAAAAAACATGCGCCTGATTCTTTCGTCATCGTCATTACCAATCCCTTGGATGCGATGGTGACGCTGATGCAGCGCGCTCTGGGTTTTCCGAAAAACCGTGTGGTCGGTCAATCGGGAATCCTGGATTCTTCGCGTTACCGTTCGTTCATTGCAAAAGAACTGAACGTTTCCGTGAAGAGCGTGCAGGCGATGGTTTTAGGCGGGCACGGCGATGATATGGTGCCGGTTCGCAGTTCCACCGGTGGAAAAACTGATCCCGTCCAAACGGCTCGATGAAATCGAAGCGCGCGTGCGTAACGCCGGCGGCGAGGTCGTCGCCCTGTTAAAGACCGGATCGGCCTATTTTTCCCCTGCCTCCGCAGCGATTCAAATGACCGAGGCCTTTCTCTTTGACAAGAAGGAAATTCTGCCTTGCGCGGCGCTGTTGGAAGGGGAATATGGGGTCAGCGGGTATTATTTCTGCGTCCCGGTCATCATCGGCGCGGGCGGTGTTGAGAAAGTCATCGACATCAATCTAGTTGCCGCTGACAAGAAGGCCTTCGACGAGTCCCTCAGTCATGTCAAAGAGATCGTGCAAGCGACGAACCGCGTGTTGGGCGTTGCCTAGCTCACTTGGGATCCAAAGACATTGAGACCCTGAGGCTAATCGTCTAGTCTTAGGGTCTCGCTTTATCACGGCGTGAAGCGGTGAATATTCACGAATTTCAAGCCAAAGAAATCCTTAAACGTTTCGGCGTCGCTGTACCTCGCGGTATCGTTGCCTCGACACCCGCAGAGGCGAAAGCCGCGGCCATTGAGTTGGGTGGCGGCGTATGCGTCGTGAAGGCGCAGATTCATGCCGGCGGGCGCGGCAAGGGCGGCGGCGTGAAAGTGGTCAAAAGCGCCGACGAAGCGGCTGAAAAGGCGCGCGACATGCTCGGCAAAAATCTTATCACCCACCAAACCGGACCTGCCGGCCGGCAGGTCCGGCGGGTGCTTGTCGAGCAGGGGCTGAACATCGAGCGCGAGATCTATCTCGCCATGGTTTTAGACCGCGCCCAGTCTCGAGTGAGCGTGATCTGCTCATCCGAAGGCGGCGTCGAGATCGAAGAAGTCGCCGCCAAGCGCCCTGACAAAATTCTCAAAGAGACCATCGACCCGGTGATCGGATTGGCGCCATTCCAATGCCGGCGCTTGGCCTACGCGCTCGAGATTCCCTCGGACTTGACCCACAAGATGGTCGCAGTCATGCAAGGGCTCTATCGAGCCTTTGATGAATGCGACGCTTCATTGGCGGAAATCAACCCATTGATCGTCACTAAAGAAGGCCAGGTCATGGCGCTCGACGCCAAGATGAATTTCGATAGCAATGCTTTTTTTCGCCAGAAAGACATTCTCGCGCTGCGCGATCTCTACGAAGAGGATCCGCGAGAAGTCGAAGCAAGCAAGTACGATCTTTCCTATATTTCCCTGGACGGCAATATTGCCTGCATGGTCAACGGCGCCGGCTTGGCGATGGCGACCATGGATATCATTAAACTTTACGGCGGCGAGCCGGCCAATTTTCTTGACGTCGGCGGCGGCGCCAACAAAGAAAAAGTCGCTCAAGCCTTCAAAATCCTGCTGGCCGATCCGCGGGTGCGTGGCGTGCTCATTAATATTTTCGGCGGCATCATGCGTTGCGATGTTTTAGCTCAGGGCGTCGTCGAGGCAGCGCGGGAATTGAATGTTAATGTGCCGCTAGTCGTGCGGATGCAAGGGACTAACGTCGAGATCGGCAGAAAAATTCTCGCCGACTCCGGTTTAGCGATTATTTCGGCGGAAACCATGGCCGAGGCGGCGGAGAAGATCGTGAATGCGGTGAATAAAACATAGCCGAGGATCGAGAATTGAAGATCGAGGATCGCGATCTTCGATCCTCCATGTGCCATCTTCGGTTTTGACCTATGTCAATTTTAGTTAACAAAAACACACGAGTCCTGACCCAAGGCATCACCGGTGCCACCGGACAATTCCACACCAAGGCGTGCAAGGACTACGGCACGCAAATGGTTGCCGGCGTGACCCCGGGGAAGGGCGGCAGCGCATTCGAAGGAATACCGATCTTCGACAGCGTCGAACGTGCAGTGCGAGAGACCGGCGCCAACGCGAGCGTGATTTACGTGCCACCGCCGTTTGCCGCTGACGCGATTCTGGAATCGGCCGACGCCCGCATCCCGTTGATCATCTGTATTACCGAAGGCGTGCCGGTGCGCGATATGATCAAAGTGAAACGCTATCTTGTCGGACGAAGCTCCCGGCTGCTCGGTCCGAACTGTCCGGGCACCATCACTCCCGGGGAATGCAAGATCGGCATCATGCCGGGGCACATCCACAGGCCTGGAACCATTGGGGTCGTCTCGCGTAGCGGTACCTTGACTTATGAGGCGGTGGACCAGCTGACGCGGTTGGGCATGGGGCAATCGACTTGCGTCGGTATCGGCGGCGATCCGGTGCATGGATTTGAGTTTGTCGATGTGCTTGCTATGTTCAGTAGCGATCCCGGAACCGAAGCGGTGGTCATGATCGGCGAGATCGGCGGCAGCGCCGAAGAGGAAGCCGCCGCATGGATTAAAGCGAATATGAAAAAACCCGTGGTGGGTTTCATCGCCGGCCAGACTGCGCCGCCGGGCAAAAGAATGGGTCACGCGGGGGCGATCATTTCGGGCGGCAAAGGTACGGCCAAGGAAAAAATCGCCGCGATGACAGCGGCCGGAATTCACATGGCTTCGTCACCGGCGACCATCGGCCGCTCGATGCAGGAGGCTATAGGAAAGTAATGAGCGTGGAACGAACGTTATCGATCGTCAAGCCCGACGCCGTGAGGCGAAATCTTATCGGTGAAATCCTTTGTCGATTCGAATCCGCCGGATTGAGAATCGCGGCTGGCAAGCTGCTTCGGCTAACCCCGGAGCGCGCGCAGGCGTTTTACGCAGTGCACAAGGAGCGGCCATTTTTCGCGAGCCTGTGCGTTTACATGTCTTCGGGCCCGATCTTCGTGTCGGTGCTCGAAGGTGAAAATGCCATCTTGAAAAACCGCGAGATCATGGGCGCCACCGACCCGGCCAAGGCGGCGCCGGGAACTATCCGCAAAGATTGGGGCAACGATGTGGAACAAAATGCGGTCCACGGTTCCGACGGCTCTGAGACCGCGATCAATGAGATTGCTTTCTTTTTCAGACCCGACGAACTTTTTTAATCCCACGCCCCGTTCGGCTCTTGGGTGATTCATTTGATGGCAGGGGCAGGCCCCCGTGCCGCCCTGTTTCGGGCGACCACAGAGGGTCGCCCCGACAATTTTTGCTAAATTGAACCACCAATGGCTCAATCAACCACGATCTGGAAGTGAAGCCCAATATTAAAGATCTGAGCTTCAAGGAGCTCACTGCGTTTTTGACGGAACGAAAGCATCCGCTGTACCGCGCCAAGCAGATCCGCCTGTGGCTGTTTCAGAAACGGGTCACGTCGTTCGCGGAGATGACGAATTTGTCGCGCGACCTGCGCGATGAGTTGGCAGAACGTTTTTCCATCGGCCGGCTTCGGATTGTGCGCCGGGTCCAGTCGCGGGATGGCACGGTCAAGTTTTTATTTGGCCTCGCGGATGGCGCGAGCATCGAAAGCGTGTTGATTCCGGAAGCGCACCGGTTGACGATCTGCATCTCGACGCAAGTCGGCTGTGGCTTCGGCTGCGCCTTTTGCGCGACTGCGCTGTTGGGTCTCAAAAGAAATTTGACTGCGAGCGAGATCGTTGATCAAATCCTCGAGGCAAGCCGAACTGTGAGCCAAGAACGGCGCATTACACATGCCGTTCTCATGGGAATGGGCGAGCCGTTGGCAAATTACGCCCAGACCGCCGGCGCGCTGGAAATCATTACTGACGCGGAATGGGGAATCGGTATTTCACCACGAAGGGTGACGCTTTCAACGGTTGGCCTGGTTCCGCAGATTGAAAAGTTGATGGCAGAGACCCGGGTCAATCTCGCCATTTCCCTGCACGCGTCGAACGACCGGTTGCGTGGTCAGTTGATGCCGGTCAATCGCAAATATTCGCTCGAACAATTGCTCGATTGCTGCCGCTCGCTCCCGATACCACGACGCAAACGCATCACCTTCGAGTATGTTCTCTTGGGCGGTGTCAACGATTCGCAGCAGGACGCGCGCGAGCTCGTCAAACGGCTCAAGGGCATTCCCAGCAAAGTGAACGTCATCCCGTTTAATCCCCATCCCGGCAGTAGCTACGTGCGGCCGACCGACGAACGGATCGCGAGCTTTCAAAACGTCTTGCACGACGCCGGTGTCCAGGTAAACGTGCGCCGTCCGAGGGGAGATGATATTCAAGCCGCTTGCGGCCAATTACAAGGCGAGGAGTTCGTCCACACTCGGCGTGAACGAAGGCTGAGCGCCGAAGGGATGTCAAATTGATATGGGCGCAGGGATGATCGGTGTCATCGGCGGGAGCGGCCTTTATCAGATGCCAGGCCTCGAAGGAGTGCGGGCGGTTGAGGTCAAAACCCCTTTCGGCAAACCGTCGGACAAACTGATTCGCGGCCGGCTCGGAAAAATCGAGCTAGTGTTCCTGCCGCGTCACGGCCAAGGCCATCGTTGGTTGCCCACCGAAGTGAATTTTCGCGCGAACACTTTTGCGATGAAAAAACTCGGCGTAGAGCGCATCATCTCGGTGAGCGCGGTCGGCAGCCTGCGGCAAGAAATTGCCCCCGGACATGTCGTGATCCCGGATCAATTCATCGATCGCACGACGCTAAGACCGAGCACGTTTTTCGGCCGGGGGCTGGTGGCTCACGTGAGCTTGGCCGATCCTTTTTGTAAAGATCTTTCGGCGATTCTTGCCGCCGCGGCCAATTCCGAGGGAGCGAAAGTTCACGCCGGTGGAACTTATCTTTGTATGGAAGGACCGCAGTTCTCTACGCGGGCGGAGTCGCATCTTTACCGTAACTGGGGCGCCCATGTTATCGGTATGACCAATCTTCAAGAAGCCAAGTTGGCGCGCGAGGCTGAAATCTGCTTTGGCACACTCGCACTGGCCACCGACTACGACTGTTGGAACCAGGCGGCCGGCGACGTCGAGATTGACCATGTGTTGGCTGTGCTCAAGCAAAACGTCGACCTGGCGCAGCGCACAATCCGGCGCGCCGTGACGGAATTGTCGTCCGCGCGTTGCTGCGCCTGTGCCTCAGCGTTAAAGGATGCTATCATCACCGAACGCGCGCGGATTCCGAAGAAGCTCCGCGCGGAATTACGGCCCATCATCGGAAAATATCTATGAGCGTATTGGTTGTTGGTACTGTCGCCTTCGATTCGATTGAGACGCCATTCGGCTCGGCGGAGCGCATCTTGGGCGGATCGGCGTCTTACTTCGCTCTCGGCGCAAGTTTCTTCGCTCCGGTGCGCATCGTCGGCGTCATCGGTGAAGATTTTCCCCAGGACTACCTGGATCTCTTCACCCAGCGAAAGATCGACATTGACGGCATTGAGCGCGAAAAGGGCGATACGTTTCACTGGCGCGGCCGCTATCACGAAGACATTAATCTGCGCGATACCGTCGAGCTGCACTTGAACGTTCTCGCCGGCTTCGAGCCAAAACTACCAGAGCGCTACCGCGACGCTGAGTATGTCTTTCTCGGCAATATTGATCCGGTGATGCAATTGGAAGTGCTAAACCAGCTTCGCCGCATGAAGCTGGTCGCATGCGACACCATGGACCACTGGATCCGCGAGAGCAACGAAGAGCTAAAAAAAGTGCTCAAGCGGATCGAAGTACTGGTGATTAACGATTCGGAAGCGCGCTTATTGAGCGGTTACGACAATATCGTCAAGGCGGCGCGCGCGATTCTCAAAATGGGCCCAAAGATGATTCTCGTCAAGCGCGGCGAGTATGGCGTGCTGCAGTTTTCTGATTCGTCGGTATTCGCCACGCCCGCCTACCCATTGGAACAAGTTTTCGATCCGACAGGCGCGGGCGATTCGTTCGCCGGCGGATTCATGGGACATCTGGCGCGCTCCGGCGACCAGAGCCAAGGCGGCCTCAGACGGGCGATCGTTTATGGTTCCGTTGTCGCATCGTTCACCGTCGAGGATTTTGGCGTCAAACGGCTTACCGACGTCTCTCTGACAGATATTGAAAAACGATACCAAGGGTTTGTCGAGCTAACCGATTTTCATTCCTGAGCCGATGGAGCTTTCCATAGTCATTCCCGTCTACAACGAGGAAGAAAACGTCGAACCGTTAATTCGCGAAATCAATGGCGTCTTGGCAACGTTGGGCAAAAGTTGCGAAATCGTCGCGGTCGATGACGGAAGTAAGGACGGCACTTTTACCGCTTTGAGTCGGTTGCATTGCATAGAGCCGAGTCTCAAAGTGGTGCGACTCCGGCGGAACTTTGGCCAAACCGCGGCGCTGGCGGCGGGCTTGGCCTATGCGCAAGGGGAAATCATTGTCCTGATGGATGGCGATGGGCAAAATGATCCGGCCGACATTCCCGCACTGCTTGAAATGCTCCAGGAGGACAACGATTTGGTGGCGGGCTGGCGCTTCAACCGGCAGGATCCGTTTTTCAGTCGCCGTCTGCCTTCAATGATCGCCAACCGTCTGATATCCTGGACAACAAAGGTGAAACTTCATGATTACGGTTGCACGCTCAAAGCGATGCGCAAGGAGGTGGCCAAGAGCCTCAGATTATACGGCGAAATGCACCGCTTTATCCCGGCGATCGCCTACGAAAGGGGCGCCCAGGTCGCCGAGCTCAAGGTCAACCACCGGCCACGGCTTCGTGGCGAATCCAAATATGGAATTACCAGAACGCTACGCGTCGTGTTGGATCTCCTGACGGTGAAATTTCTTAGCAGCTATTCGACCCGGCCGTCCCACGTGTTCGGACCGATTGGCGTGATCAGCGGTTTAGCTGGGTTTGTGATCGCGTTATATTTAACCGTACAAAAACTAGTTTACGACGCGGACATCGGCAGCCGGCCGCTGCTTCTGCTGGCGGTCCTGCTCATTTTTATCGGTTTTCAATTCGTCACCATGGGACTCCTGGGAGAGATGTTGGCGCGCACCTATCATGAGTCGCAGGAACGTCCGGTTTATGTCGTTCGCGAAGTTCTCGAGGGTGGTAGAAGAACATGAATTTGGCTGTAGTTGGAACCGGCTATGTCGGTTTGGTCGCCGGCACGTGCTTTGCCGAAAGCGGTAACGACGTGATCTGCGTCGATATTGATGAAAATAAAATCGAAATGCTCAATGCCGGCAAGGTGCCGATTTACGAGCCGGGCCTGGAGGAAATGGTCCGGCGCAATGCTGAGGATCAGCGCTTGAGCTTTACGACCGATTTGGCGAGTTCGGTTAAAAATTCCCAAATCATCTTTATCGCCGTCGGCACGCCCCAGGGGCCCACCGGAGACGCCAATCTTGAATACGTGAAAGCCACCGCCAAAGGCATCGCCAGAGCGATGGACTCGTTCAAGATCATCGTCACCAAAAGCACGGTGCCGGTCGGCACGGCTGATCGGATTAAGGAGTGGATTTCAGAAGAAACGGAACAGCCCTTTGCGGTTGCGTCCAATCCCGAGTTTATGAAGGAGGGCGCGGCGGTGGAAGACTTTATGAAGCCCGACCGCGTTGTCTTGGGCGGCGACAATGCCGAGGCCCTGGAGACTCTCAAGGAACTCTATGATCCATTCTTGCGCACGGGAAATCCTATTCTGGTCATGGATAGCCGGAGCGCCGAGATGAGTAAATACGCGGCCAACGCCATGCTGGCGACAAAGATCTCTTTCATCAACGAAGTGGCGCGTCTGTGCGAAGCGATGAAAGCCGATGTGAGCGAAGTTCGCCGCGCTATCAGCCTGGACCGGCGCATCGGGCCGCACTTTATTTTTCCCGGCGTCGGATTCGGCGGGTCGTGTTTTCCGAAGGACATCCGCGCCATGATCAGCATGGGCGGAGATAAGCCGACAATGGCGCTCCTTAGAGCGGTGGAACAGGTGAACGAGAGCCAGAAGGTACTGTTGTTCGACAAGGTGAAAAGGCATTTCGGCGAACCGTTGTCGGGTCTAACATTTGCGATCTGGGGGCTGGCGTTCAAACCGCGCACCGACGATATGAGGGACGCGCCGTCAATCACCGTCATCGAATCGCTTTTGGCCGGCGGCGCGCGGGTGCAAGCATTCGATCCCGAGGCCATGGAAGAGGCGAGAAAGATTTTCGGTGACCGTATACAATACACGCACCGAAACTATGACGCGCTGCACGGCGCAGCGGCTCTGCTTATTCTCACCGAATGGAACGAGTTTCGCCGGCCGGATTTTGTGCGAATCAAGGGGCTGCTCAAACAGCCGGTGATTTTTGACGGGCGCAATATTTACGATCCAGGGGATGTGCGCAAGCTCGGCTTTACCTACTATTCGATAGGGCGGAACGATGGCTAGATATCTAGTGACCGGTGGCGCCGGCTTTATCGGCTCGCATTTATGCGAGCGCTTTCTCAATCAAGGGCACGAAGTCCTCTGCATGGACAATTATTCGACCGGCGCTAAAGAAAACATGGCGCCGTTTCTCAAAAATCCGCGCTTCCGCTTCATCGATCACAACGTGAGCCGCTTCATCGAAGTGCAGGAGCCGCTGGATTACATCCTCCATTTCGCTTCACCGGCGAGTCCGGTGGATTATTTGGAATTACCGATTCCGACCCTCAAGGTGGGCGCGCTGGGAACGCATAATACGTTGGGCTTGGCAAAGACGAAGAGCGCCGTCTATCTCTTGGCGTCGACGTCCGAGGTTTACGGCGATCCGCAGGTCAGGCCGCAAAGCGAGGAGTATTGGGGCAACGTCAATCCGATCGGGCCGCGCGGCGTATACGACGAAGCCAAACGATTCGCCGAGGCGATGACCATGGCCTATCATCGCTATCACGGCTTGAATACGCGTATCGTGCGGATTTTTAATACCTACGGGCCGCGCATGCGCCTGCGTGATGGCCGGGTAGTGCCGAATTTCATTATGCAGGCGCTCAAAGGACAGCCGCTGACGGTTTACGGCCAGGGGCAGCAAACGAGAAGTTTTCAGTATGTCGATGATCTGGTCGATGGACTCAACAAGCTGCTTAAGAGCGATCATCACTTGCCCGTCAACATCGGCAATCCTCACGAGATGACGGTGCTCGACTTTGCCAAGAAAATCATCGAGCTTACCGACTCGCACAGCACCATCGTCTTCAAACCGTTGCCGGAGGACGATCCCCAGGTTCGCCAGCCCGATATTGCGAAAGCGAAAAGGATTCTCAATTGGGAGCCGAAAGTTAAGTTGGAAGAAGGCCTGCTCAAAACGATCGAATACTTTCGCGCGCATTTGAAAGAGAAGAGCGCGTGAAAATAGTCGTTACCGGCGGCGCGGGGTTCATCGCTTCACATGTCGTCGACGCCTACTTGGATGGTGGTCATGAAGTGCATATCATCGATGACTTCTCTACTGGCCAGAGCGTTAATGTCAATTCCCAAGCCACACTCCACCAGGTCGACATAGCGGAAAAAGAAGCGGCTCGATTGATCGAACAGATTAAGCCTGATGTCTTGAGCCATCACGCGGCGCAAATGGATGTGCGTCATTCAGTGGCTGATCCAACGTTCGACGCGCGCGTGAATATTCTCGGCTTTATCAATCTGCTGGAGACCGGCAAAAACAGCGGCGTGAAAAAAGTGATTTTCGCTTCTTCGGGCGGAGCGGTTTATGGCGAGCAAAAAGTGTTTCCCGCGCCGGAAAGCCATGACACCGAACCCGCGAGCCCGTATGGCGTGAGCAAGCGCGCCGGCGAGCTTTATCTTTCGTACTATCATCAGGCGTTTGGATTGCCCTATATTGCTTTACGTTACGCCAACGTCTATGGCCCGCGCCAATCGGCTAAGGGCGAGGCTGGCGTCGTGGCGATTTTTCTGTCCGCGCTGCTGGCGGGGAAAACACCGGTGATCAACGGCGACGGGCGGCAAACCCGCGATTATGTTTACGTTGGCGACGTGGTCGCCGCCAACGTGGCCGCGCTGCAATCCTCATTCATCGGCCCGATCAACATCGGCACCGGCGTGGAAACCGACGTGGTGACCATTTATCAGCACTTGCGCCAAGCCGTCGGCAGTCCTATCGAGGCACAGCATGGCCCGGCAAAGCCAGGCGAACAACGGCGCAGCTGTCTCGATGCGGGCTGCGCCGCACAGATTCTCGGCTGGCGTCCCCAAATGACCCTCAAAGACGGGTTGTGGCATACCGTCGATTATTGCCGCAAAAGCGTTGGCCGATGACGTTAGACCACATCAGAAATTTTTCCATCATCGCGCACATCGATCACGGTAAGTCGACTTTGGCGGACCGGTTGTTGGAATTCACCGGCGCAATCAGCGCGCGCGAAAGGACCGAGCAGATTCTCGACAGCATGGAGCTCGAGCGCGAGCGCGGCATCACCATCAAGGCCAGTCCGGTCTGCCTGAGTTATAGCGCCAAGGACGGCAAAGAGTACAAACTCAATTTGATCGATACTCCCGGCCACGTCGATTTCACTTACGAAGTCTCGCGCAGCCTGGCGGCCTGCGAAGGCGCGCTGCTGGTGGTGGACGCCGCTCAGGGCGTCGAGGCGCAAACTGTGGCTAATGTTCACATGGCGTTGGATCACAACCTCGAGATTCTTCCCGTGATCAACAAGATCGATCTGCCGAGCGCCGAGCCTGCGCGTGTGAAAGCCGAGATTGAAGAAGTGATCGGCTTGGACGCCTCGAATGCGGTTTATGCCAGCGCGAAGGAAGGGATCGGCACGGAAGAGATTCTCGAGGGCATCATACACCATTTTCCACCGCCCACGGGGGACCCATCGGCTCCTTTGCGAGCCCTGGTCATCGATAGCTGGTTCGATCCTTATCACGGGGCAGTCGTGATGATGCGGATCTTCGACGGCGTGGTGCGCAAGGGCACCAAGATTCGTATGATGTGGAGCGGCCAGGCTTTTGAAGTGCTTCGCCTCGGAGTTTTTTCACCGGCGCCCACGGAAGTGCTGGAGCTCGGGGCAGGCGAAGTCGGTTTCCTCATGGCGGGTATCAAAGAGGTCGCCGAAACCCGTATTGGCGATACGATCACGACCGATGACCGTCCGGCTGAAGGGCCACTTCCCGGTTTCAAACCGATGAAGCCGATGGTGTTCAGCGGTCTCTATCCGACGGATTCCGGGCAATATCAGGCATTGCGCGACGCGCTGGAAAAATTGCGCCTCAACGATTCTTCCTTCACCTACGAGCCAGAAACGTCACAAGCATTGGGCTTTGGCTTTCGCTGCGGTTTTCTCGGCTTGCTGCACATGGATATCGTGCGCGAGCGGCTCGAGCGCGAGTTCGCTCTGAGTCTCATCACCACTGCAGCCACGGTGGTTTATCGCGTGATTACCACGGCGGGCGTCACACTCATGATCGACAATCCGGTGAAGCTGCCGAACGAGGGCGAGATCGAGAGAATCGAAGAACCGGTGATCCAGGCAACATTGCACTTGCCGCAAGAATTTCTCGGTGCGGTGCTCAAGATCTGCGAGGAGAAGCGCGGCACGCAAAAGGAAATACGCTACCTGGGCCCGAAGCGGGTGATGTTGGTCTATGAGTTGCCTTTGAATGAAATTGTCGTAGACTTCTATGACAGGCTTAAATCAGTGAGCCGCGGCTACGCGTCGATGGATTACGAAATGGCCGGTTATCGGCCGGCGGATCTCGTAAAACTCGACGTGCGCATCAACGGCGACCTGGTCGATGCCATGTCGATGATCGTCCACCGTGAGAAAGCTTATTACCGCGGCCGCGATCTCGTGCAGAAAATGCGCGAGCTGATTCCCCGCCAGCTTTTCGAGGTTGTCATCCAAGCCGCCATCGGCAGCCGGGTCATTTCCCGCGAGTCGGTGAAAGCTCTACGGAAAAATGTGACCGCAAAATGCTACGGCGGCGATATCACGCGCAAACGAAAACTTTTGGAACGTCAGAAAGAAGGTAAAAAACGCATGAAACAAGTCGGCAAAGTCGAGATACCCCAAGAAGCTTTTCTTGCGGCACTCAAAGTGTAGCAGCGGGGGTTGCTAATGGCAGTGGAAAAGGTGAATAAAGTAAAAGAGCAAAATGTGATGGATAGTTCGGCAACAGTGAAGACGAAGTCGACCTTTCGCGAATACGCGGAAGCGATCTTAATGGCGCTGATTTTGGCGCTGTTTATCCGCACGTTTATCGTGCAAGCGTTCAAGATTCCGTCCGGTTCGATGATTCCTACGTTACAAATCGGCGACCACATCTTGGTCAACAAATTGTCCTACGGCGTACGGATTCCTTTCCTCGAACGCTATCTAGTGGAATATGCCAAAGTGCAGCGCGGCGATGTCGTGGTGTTCATCTTCCCGGAGGACCGCTCGAAAGACTTCATCAAACGGGTAATCGGCGTCGCCGGCGACACGGTCGAGGTTCGGGCGAAGAAGGTTTATATCAACGGCAAACAAGTCGAAGATTCACATGCTCATTTCGCGGGGTACGATCCGCAGGGGGGCGCGGTAGGTAACGGTGACGATTATGGGCCAAAGGTGGTTCCGGAGAATCATATCTTCGTCATGGGCGATAATCGTGATCGGAGCTATGACAGTCGCTTTTGGGGGTTCGTCAATCTCAACGATGTCCGCGGCAAAGCCTTTTTGATCTACTGGTCCTGGGATGGCACGGACCGGTGGGTCCGTTGGGAGCGTCTCGGCGATTTGATTTACTAGCGCGTGACAGCAAATTAGTCTCATGACCAAAACAGTAAAAATTATTTCGACCACTATGTCGGTACTGATTCTGCTATTGGTCATCGTCAATATCCTGATCGGTCTGGGCAATCAGTCGATCCAAGCCGAAGTTGCCGAGCGCCAACAAATGATCGCGCAGACGATCCAGCTCGAAAATCTCAATCGCCAGTTAATCACTGTGCTGGCGAATTTGGCATTAAAGACCAATGACGAACAGCTTAAGAAGCTTCTGGCGGAGAGCGGCATCAATCTGTCGGCAGGACCGGAAACCGCGCCGCCGCCGGCGAAGAAGTGAGGTCGCATGGCCGACGAAGTTGAAAACGTTGCTGCTGAACCGATAGAGGATCGCGAAACTGCCATAGTCGTGAGCCCTGCTTCGAATTTGCCGTTTATCATTACGCTGGTCGCGTTGCTGCTTTATTTCGGATTTCAAACCCTCCAACTCTTCGTTGAGCGGGGTAATCTGAGCATGATGAAGAGCAGCCAAGACTCGGCGCTCCAAGAAGCGCAAAAAGTCCAAGAACAATTCAAGAATCTCGTGTCGAAAACCAATCAATTAGCCGATCAAGGCCACGCCGGTGCGAGGATGGTGATGGAAGGCCTGCAAAGGCAAGGTCTCGGCGCCCCGCCTGTGCCTGAAAGCAAAGCTCCCAGCAAAGCGGAGACGAAACCAACGAAGTGATTTCGTCAACCCGTTATCTACACTGCTTAGCCATAGAACTCTGCGTTTGTCGGTCATGTCATTGCCGGATCAAACTCACTCCAAGCTATCAACCCTAGAACTCACCGCTTATTGGGATAAAAAGATCGTCCCGCCGGGAAGTAAGTAATCATTACTGCAGCATCTCATTGTTCTCTCGTCATTCAGTCTGTTGACCCCGTGTGAATTTCCTTTTACGCTAACTTTCGCCCATTCATCGGAGAAGCATTTTTTGGAAGCATCCTTTCATTCACTAGTTCAGCGCTGGTTCGTGGAAAGATTTCAGAGTCCCACACCGGCCCAGACACAGGGGTGGCAGTCGATCGGCGCGGGTAGATCGACGCTGATTGCCGCGCCGACCGGCTCGGGCAAAACGCTCGCGGCGTTTCTTTGGTCTATCGATCGGTTAATCAAGCGGGCATTAAACGGTGGGCTCGATGACCGCACCAGCGTCGTTTACGTTTCACCACTCAAAGCGCTCGGCAACGACATTGCCAGGAATCTCCAGGCGCCGCTGGCGGAGATCTATGATCTGGCAGGACGGGAGGGGATTCTGTTGCCGACCATTCGCGTCGCCGTCCGGTCGGGCGATACGCCGGCTCGCGAACGACAATTGATGGTGCGCCGACCGCCACATATTTTGATCACCACGCCGGAGTCGCTTTACATCTTGCTTACGGCGCCGCGCAGCCGGGACTTCCTTCAAACAGCTGAGACCTTGATTGTCGATGAGATCCACGCCGTGGCGCAGGATAAACGCGGCGCTCATCTCGCGTTGTCTTTGGAACGGCTCGATCATCTGGTTGGACGGCCGCTGCAGCGCATCGGTTTGAGCGCGACGCAGAAGCCCATTGAAGAGATCGCTCGTCTATTGGTTGGAAACCGGCGGATTGCCGATGACGGCACGCCGAATTGCGCCGTCGTCGACGTCGGTCACCGGCGCGAGATGGAACTCAGCATTGAAGTTCCGGATGACGAGCTTGGACCGATCATTCGCCAGGATATTTGGAAGGCGGTCTACGACAAGCTTGTCGAGCAGATCAAAGCCCATCGCACGACGCTGGTTTTCGTCAACACGCGCCGTTTGGTGGAGCGCGTGGCGCATCAATTGACCGAAAGGCTCGGCGAGGGCAAAGTCGGCGCCCACCATGGCAGCTTATCGCGCAAGACTCGCCTTGAAGTCGAAGAAAAACTTAAATCGGGTGAGTTCCCCGTTGTCATCGCCACGGCGTCGCTCGAATTGGGCATCGACATCGGCCACGTCGACGTCGTCTGTCACATTGGCTCGCCGCGAAATTTGGCGGTCCTGCTCCAACGGGTGGGCCGTTCCGGCCATTGGCTCGGCGCGATTCCCAAGGGCATCCTTTACCCATTGACCCGCGACGATCTCTTGCAATCGGTGGCGGCTATTCGTGCGCTTCGCCAAGGCGAGTTAGACAAGCTTGCCGTGATCCGTAAGCCCCTGGATGTTTTGGCGCAGCAGATGGTGGCGACAGTGGCGAGCTTGGAATTATCCGCCAAGGCATCCCCTGAGCGAAGCCGAAGGGACGCAAAGGACGCAAAAACGATCGGGGGAGAGGCAGGAATAGGCGAAGAAGCCTTATGGCAACTGATCCGTTCCGCTTATCCGTACAAGGATCTGACGCGAGAAGAATACGAGCAGCTTCTGGAAATGCTCAGCGAGGGCGTGGAGACGCGGCGCAGCCGCCGCAGCGCTTATATTCACCGTGATCGCATCCATGGCATGCTGCGACCGCGGCGCGGCGCGCGTTTGACGGCAATCACCAACGGCGGCGCCATTCCCGACACCGCCGACTATAGCGTCGTCGAGTTCGCGAGCGAAACATTGGTCGGCACGGTGCACGAGGACTTCGCCATCGAGAGTCTCGCCGGCGATATCTTCTTGCTTGGCAACCGTTCGTGGCGCATTCGGCGGGTCGGTTCGGGAAAAGTTTGGGTCGACGACGCCCAAGGGTTGCCGCCGACCATTCCATTTTGGATGGGCGAGGCGCCGGGACGTACCCTTGAGTTATCCAAGGCGGTTTCGGATTTGCGGATCGCGGTGGCGGCGCGAACGCCCGAGAGAAGCAGGGCGATGCAATGGTTGATCGATCAAGTTCCCATGCCGCAGAGCGCCGCCGAGCAGATCGTCGATTACGTCGCCGAGACGGTTTCGGTTCTCGGTACCGTACCGTCCCAGGAGAAAATCATCGCCGAACGCTTTTTCGACGAGGCGGGCGGTATGCAGTTGATCATTCATTCGCCTTGGGGTGGACGGATCAATCGCGCCTGGGGGCTAGCGCTGCGCAAGCGCTTTTGCGTGAGCTTCGACCGCGAGCTGCAGGCCGCCGCGACGGACGACGGAATTTGTATCTCACTGGTCGAGCAGCATTCATTCCCGTTAGCCGATGTTTTCTCGATGCTCCGGCCGGCGATTCTCGAGTACAATCTAACACAGGCGGCGCTGGCTGCGCCGATGTTCACCAATCGCTGGCGCTGGAATGCCAGTCGAGCTCTGGCGATCATGCGCCACAGCGGCGGCAAGAAAGTTCCCGTGGCCTTGCAACGTATGCGCGCGGAAGATCTTCTCGCTGCGGTGTTTCCGGAACAAGTGGCGTGCCAGGACAACCACGCCGGACCGGTGCAGATCCCCGATCATCCTCTGGTCAAAGAGACGATGAACGATTGCCTGCACGAGGCCATGGACATGGACGGCCTTGGCGAAATCATCGCGCGCATCGAGCGCGGTGAGATCGAAACGCTGGCTGTCGATACGCCGGCGCCTTCGCCGATGGCGCATGAAATCCTCAACGCCAATCCGTATGCTTTTCTCGATGACGCTCCCCTCGAAGAACGCCGGGCGCGCGCGGTGTCCCTGCGGCGGGTCGACCCTTGGCTCGCGCGTGAATTCGGCCGGCTTGATCCGGCCGCTATCGACGAGGTGCGCAAACAAGCTTGGCCTGAAGTGCGCAATACAGACGAGCTGCACGATTTGTTACTCGGCGTCTGTTTGCTGCCCATCGACGTTCGTCCGGACTGGCACCTACTGGCTCAAAAGTTGATTCAAAATGGTCGCGCAACCATTGCCGCTTGGCAAAGTCCGGCTGGCGAGCATCGCGCCTACGTCGCGGCCGAGAGATCGGATTTGATTCGCTTGGCACTGACGAGTGTTGCATTTACTCCCGCGATCGAGCTTCCACTTGGCTTCGTCGAAACCGTCGCATCCGAAGAGGACGCGATTAAAAAAATCGTCCAGGGCTGGTTGGAAGTCAGCGGACCGATCACCGTGGTCGAACTCGCATCTCGCTTGGGGATGCCGGCCGACAAGATTGAGGCGGCATTGATCGCTCTGGAGAGCGCCGGTGTTGTGCTGCGCGGCGAATTTACGGCTAAGGGCATAGCCGGCGGCGAAGTCGAGTGGTGCGATCGCGTTCTGCTGGCGCGCATACATCGCTTGACGTTGGGTCGAATGCGCCGCGAGATCGAACCGGTATCAGCGGCGGAGTTCATGCAGTTTCTGCTATCCTGGCAACACCTGACATCTCGGACTCGGCTCCGCGGCCGGGACGGCGTGTTAGAAGTGATTCGGCAATTGCAGGGTTTGGAACTGCCGGCGCCGGCGTGGGAACAGCATATTTTACCAGCGCGCCTTGAACACTACGATCCCGCAGATTTGGAGCACGTCTGTCTGGCCGGCGTCGTCGCTTGGGGTCGGCTGCGAAGCGAAACCAATGGGACGGAGCCGTTGTCGGGAGCTTCAATCGTCGCGAAAAGAGGCCGCCGGCTATTGGCGCCCGCACGCAATGCGCCCCTGGCTTTTCTCCTGCGCGAAGAGCTCGATGCTTTTCTTGAAGACAGCCGCCTGCCCTTCGACCAGATCGACACTCTGTCGCCGATGGCAGTGGAGGTCGCGCGCTATCTCGACCGCTACGGCGCTTCATTCCTGACCGACATTGCGCGCGGCACGGGTCTACTCAAAGTCAAAGTCGAGGAGGCTTTGTGGCAGCTCGTCGCTCACGGCATTGCCACAGGCGATGGAATTGCCGGACTGAGAGTTCTCCTGACGCCCGATCATAAACGCCTGGAGCGACGGCGCAGTCTCCGAGTCATCTCAGGTGCTAGAAGTCGCGAACGCGCCATGCCTGTGGGCCGCTGGTCGCTGTGGCGTGATCCATCGCCTGACGATCGCTTGAGTAGCGAAGCGGTACTGGAGCGGCGCGCCAGACAGTTGCTCGAACGCTATGGAATTGTCTTCCGCGATCTGCTCGCGCGTGAGATGAATATGCCGCCGTGGCGCAGTTTGCTCGGCGTTTATCGGCGTCTGGAAGCGCGCGGTGAGATCCGCGGCGGGCGTTTCGTCAATGGGTTTGTCGGCGAGCAGTTCGCCTTATCCAGCGCCGTTGAGGCGGTGCGTGAGAGGAGGCGCAGCGCCTCAATGCAAGATAGCCCGGTCATTGTGTCAGCGGCGGACCCGTTGAATTTGGTGGGAATCATCACGCCAGGTGCCCGGGTATCTCCTTATTCAAATCAGGCGATCGCTTATCAAAATGGCCTTGCGATCGATGTCGGCACATTGGGCGAGCTCTTGAGCCGGCTGCAGCACCTATCGGTATCAAAACAAGTCTAGCCCGGGTTTCTACCGCTGGAACAATGACTTCGCGAACAAAACGAACTATCAGATGAATTTTTCCGCGATCGACGAAAAGTTACATTCCTGCGTGCTCATCATCACGCAGTTCTGAAATGGGAAGGTGTGTCTGTAGTCGGCGCTTTGTGTTGCGATTAAGAGCGCGGCTGGCCGTTTGCTCGCGGCAGCGGTGAACTCAAGACTTCTTTCAAAACGCGAATTTCAACCACGTCCTCCTGGAGCCGAGTCAACCCTTCTTTAGCTCGATGAATTTCCGCCAGCATGGAATCGAGCTCGCCGATGGAGATGGATTCGAGGGCTTGGCGAATCTTGCGGTTCATGCCAAAAAGGTTTTGCACGCCGCCTTTATCGGAGATTTTGTTGTCCAATTCTAAATAAACGCGAGTAACGCCTTCCATTTGGCTCTTAACGTCGTCCACGAGATTCCTCCTTAGTATACTTGCGACGAATGGTGTGTTGTTGTAACTACCAGAAAACATAGTTGTGCATGGAAAACAAGTGAACGCCGAGCAAAAAAAACTTTTGTAACAACAAATTAGTATTAGAATGGAAATCGCAGTCAGTGGTTAAATTTTAGTTCGATAAAGTATCGAGGTGGAACGACATGAACGAGATAAGAAGTGTCGGTATTCCCAGCCCGAGAGTTGAAGGCGAGCAAAAAGTTGGCGGCGGCGCGGTATATGCTGTTGACGTCACGCTGCCGCAGATGCTTTGGGCAAAAGTGTTGAGAAGCCCCATTGCCCACGGACGGATCAAAAATATGGATATCTCCAAAGCACTCGCATTACCGGGAGTTAAAGCCGTTGTGACAGGAGCGGATATGGCTGGCGCCAAGATCGGCAAGAAGATCGTCGATATGCCGCTGCTTGCAGAGCGAGTCGTGCGCTATGCCGGCGAAAAAGTTGCCGCGGTGGCGGCCGAGAGCGAGGCGATCGCGGAAGCAGCGCTGGATCTAATCGAAGTTGAGTATGAAGACTTGCCTATCGTCACCGATCCGCTCGAAGCGATGGCATCGAACGCGCCGCTGCTCCATCCGGATCTTGCCGAGTACAAAGGGCTGCTCCACAAGATCGATACACCGAGCAACGTGTTCGTCCATCTCACGTGGAAAAAAGGCGAAGTGGAAGAAGGATTCCGCCAATCGGACGTGGTTGTCGAAAATACTTTCACGGTAGCAGCGGTGCATCAGGGCTACATCGAGCCACATTCGTCTCTCGTGCGAATCAACGCCGACGGCACCGCTGAGATCTGGTCCTCGAACAAGAGCCCGTTCGCTCTGCGCGAGCAGGTGGGCAACGCGCTGCAGGTGTCGCCGTCGAGCTTGGTCATTCATCCTTGTTATGTCGGAGGCGATTTCGGCGGCAAAGGCGACGGCAACGATGTCGCGCTCTGTTATACGCTGGCGAAAAAAAGCGGCCGTCCGGTCAAATTGCTGATCGACTACACGGAAGAATTGATCGCGGGAAATCCGCGTCACGGTGCGGTGATTAAGGTCAAGACCGGCGTTAAGAAAAATGGCATCTTGATCGCCCAGCATGTGCAATTCATTTTCGACAGCGGCGCCTACGGCGCTTACCGGCCGCAGGGCTTTTTAGTCGGCGCCCACGATGCGCCGGGTCCCTATCGCGTGCCGAATTGCTTGGTCGAAGAGAATTATGTTTACACCAACAAAATGCCATGCGGTTACATGCGCGCTCCGGGTCATCTGCAAGCCATGTTTGCTTGTGAAAGCCAGTGTGACCTGGTGGCCAAGCGCTTGGGTATCGATCCGACCGAGTTTCGCCGAATGAACTTGATGCAGGACGGCGATACCTCTCCCTTGGGCGAAGTCATTCCACACGTGAAGGCGACCGAGACATTGACCAGAGCGCTCCAGGAGTCG
>VBKY01000339.1 GCA_005879255.1 Deltaproteobacteria bacterium | reverse complement strand
GACTGCAATGACCGGCTCGAGTGGGTGCGCTTTTCCAACGACCACCTGACCAACGCAGCGGCGCGGGTGCTCATCGAACAGTGGTCGAGCTTCACGCGCCATAGCCGGCAGTGTTGGGCTCATGTCGTTGGCAATTGTCCAATCATCGAAGTGCGCAAATTCATCGTCACGGAAAATCTCTACGAAGAAGAAGCGCAGGAAGGTCACGGGCATGGCGGTGGGGTTAACCCGCGATGAAATCGTCAATGCCAAGCCATTACCTTCGACCGTCGTCGCCATGCACGCCTGGGAGACGCTGACGAAAAATCGAACGTGGTATGAAGGGTTGGCGGCAAAGTCGGTCCTCGAGCGAACAAACGATCGCAACTGCGGCAATTTTTCCCATCATCAGGCAGAACGCTGGATGCGCCAGCTCCATCTCACCAAGGAAGATACCGAGTTTTGGTGGATGCATGATTCCGTCGATCAGATTCACGGCGACGGCTCGTTAAAGTTACTGGAGAAGTATTTAAAGACCGAGGAGGAAAAGCGCATGGCGTTGCGCGCGGCGGAAGAATCGATGATGGCCTGGCAAATCTATTTTGACGGGTTTTATTATGAAGGGCTTAAGCGATCGGCGGGGCGCTGACGCGCCCGTCGCCGAGTTCCAAACATTCCAGTCGTTCCAAACGTTTAGAGCCACCTCGCGGCGACGGGCTACTTGTCGAATAACGGCTTGAACTACGACGTGATCATCTTTCTATAGGAGTTAACCATGGCGAAACCGGAAATGAAGAAAACGCTCGCGCAGTTTAACGAAGATCTCGCGCAGGTTCACATGACCGGCCAGTGGATCTATGAGGAGCTACTGAATCGCGCCATCGGCGGGCCGCGGCCGAGAGGTGACGCCTATCTCTGGCCGTGGAAAATGGTTTACGACAAGTTGATCGAAGCATGCGACGTGCTCGAAGAAAGTTTCACCGCGCGCCGCAGCGTGTTGTTCGGCAATCCCGGTTTGAACGACAACGCCACCACTCATACGCTCTTGATGGGCATCCAGATGATCAAGCCCGGCGAGATCGCTTGGGCACATCGGCACACGTTGGCGGCGATCCGCTTCGTTATCAAAGGCGACGGTAAAGTTTATACCGTCGTCGATGGCGAGAAATGCCCGATGGAGCCTTATGATTTAATTCTTACGCCGCAGTGGACCTGGCACGATCACCGCAATCCGACCAGCGAAACCGCGATCTGGGTGGACGCGCTCGATGTGCCGTTTCTGCTCGGACTCAATCAGCCGTTCTATGAACCGTATCCTGGCAATAAAGTGCAGACCATCAAGGAAAAGCACAGCGAGTATCTGCAGGAACGAGCGAATGTGGTGCGACCGACGTGGGAGAATACCAAGACCGAGAATCTGCCGCTGCGTTATGCATGGAAAGAGATCGAGCCGCAACTACGCGCGCTGGCGGATAGCCCCGGCAGTCCTTACGACGGCGTGGCGTTGGAATACGTCAATCCGGTCACGGGAAGTTATACGCTGCGAACGTTGAGCTGCTGGATCCAGTTGCTGCGGCCCGGCGAGCACACCAAGAAACACCGTCACACTTCAAGCGCCGCATATTTCGTCGTCGGCGGCGAAGGGACGAGTATCGTCGGCGACAAGGCGCTGGAGTGGGCCAAGCATGATTGCTTCGCGATTCCCAATTGGGCGTGGCATGAGCATGTCAATCGGTCGAAGACGCAAGAGGCGATTCTCTTCTCCGTGAACGATATTCCGATTGTCAGCGCCTTCGGCTTATATCGCGAGGAACCGGAAAATTCTTTGCACACGATGCAGACGCCAAAGGTGCCGACAGCCGGAAGATAGCAGCCGTTCCAGCTGTTCAAATCGTTCCAGTCGTTCCAATCGTTGGAACGGAGCGCAGCGGTGGAACGGCTGGAACGATTGGAACTCTTAGCCTCAAGTGCAGAGACCAAACTTCGGAGAGCGAAAATTAATTATGCCAGACCTACGCACATGGTTAGAGGAAGTTGGAAAAATCGGTCAGCTGATGACCGTCGAAAACGTTCACTGGGACCTGGAGCTTTCGACGCTGACGGAAATCATCAACGAGCGCTCCAAAACCCGCCCGGCGATCATGTTCGACCGCATCAAGGCTCATCCGCAAGGCTATCGCATTGCGGCCAATCTGGTTTCTTCTGTCGGACGTTTGGCGCTCACGCTTGGCATGAAAGCCGGTTTGAGCGACATGGATTTTGTCCAGGCCTGGCGTGAGCAGGTGAAGAAAATTACACCGATTCCCGCCGAAACAGTGAGAACCGGGTCGTTGTTCGAAAACGTCAAGCAGGGCAAGGACATCGACGTGCTCAAGTTTCCGGTACCGCGCTGGCACGAGCTCGACGGCGGGCGCTACATCGGCACCGATGATTTGGTGATCACGCGCGATCCGGAAGAAGGCTGGGTGAACGTCGGCACTTATCGTGTCATGGTTCACGGCCCCGCTCGCCTGGGTTTACATATGTCGCCGGGTAAACACGGCCGCGTGCACAGGGACAAATATCACGCGCGGGGAAAACCGTTGCCGATCGCGGTTTCTTTCGATCATCATCCGATCAACTTCGTCGTAGCGTCCACCGACGTGCCGAATCGGGTGAATGAATACGATTATGCCGGCGGCATTCTCGGCAAGCCGCTGCAAGTCGTGAAAGGACCGCTCACGGGTTTGCCGATTCCCGCGGATGCGGAGATCGCCATCGAAGGCGAAGTCGCTGTTGACGATGTTATGCCTGAAGGCCCATTTGGAGAGTGGACCGGCTACTACGCCAGCAATCAGCCGGCTGTGCCGGTGATTCAAATCAAAGCGCTCTACTTCCGCAATGATCCGATCCTCTGCGGGTTCCCGCTACTTAAACCCTCTGCCGGCGACAATATTCATTTCTCGCTGATGCGGTCGTCATTGATTTGGAACACGCTTGACGAAGCCGGAGTGCCCGATGTCAAAGGCGTCTGGGCGCATCCCTCCGGCGGTAGATTTCTCACGGTCGTTTCGATCAAACAGCGCTATCCCGGCCACGCGCGCCAGGCGGGAATGATTGCCAGCCAGTGCCGCACCGGCGCTTATCTCGGCCGCTACGTCGTCGTAGTCGACGACGACGTCGACATTACGAATTCAGAAGAATTCTTGTGGGCGCTTAGCAGCCGCTCCGATCCCGCTGAGTCGATCGAAATTCTTCGGCGCGCCTGGAGCGGCCCACTCGATCCGCGCATCGCGCGCGATCGCGTCGGCCACAGCTCGCGCGCGGTGATCGACGCCACGCGGCCCTACGAGTGGCAAGATAAGTTTCCCAAAGTCAGCGGCGCCAGCCGCGAGCTGAAAGACAAAGTCGCCAGCGACTGGCGCGCCTTTCTCGACCAGAAAGTCGGCGGGAAATGATGGAAGAAACATTGACCACAAAGGGCCTAGCGCGACAGAGCCACAATCGCAGAAAACAATTGACCACAAAGAGCGCAAAGGTCACATAGTGAGATGAGATTCGGATTCGGAATTTGGCCGCAAAGGCATGTCCTGAGCCCTTCGACGCCGCTCAGGATAAACTCCGTCGAAGGAACGCAGAGCGAGCAAACAGTGTAAGGCACGGCATGAGATGGAGAAATATCGATGACCATCGCTGAAATAATTTTGCTCGGACCGGGAGAGGGGAAGATTGCTTCGGTTCTCGGCGACAAATACACATTTAAAGCGGCGTCGCAAAACACAGGCGGAGCGTACGCTCTTTGAGAGATCGCCACGTCGACCCAGAAGTAAGTTAGAATTCAAATTGAACAACGAGAATGGCAAAAGTAATGATGCGAGCCGGATGCCCCGCGCAGATTCGGAGTGTGTCATCGTTGCGACAGCCCTATATTTTGAACTCAGCCGATCTTACTTGATTTGGGACGATAGCTGACCAGAAATAGGTGTGTCAAATTTAGGGTGGAGGGTTTTACCTGATTCGCTGTGATTTTTTCTCATATTCCAACTAGGCATTCATTATTGTTTCTGGACTGATTGTCAGTTAATTCCTTTTTCCTCGTCTGGCACATTCCTTGATTGCGTCTCTTTCTCAGAGCCCGAAATCGATCTACTGTCGTCTACGGAGGGACGGGGACGTGGAGGAAATATATAAATCCCGGAGGATTCAGACTTTTCCTCAGCTGGACCACAATACCGACTGCTGGATTCCACAAGCCGATGTTAGCTGGGATGAGCAGGGTAAAGAGCGGCGTCACTTACTCGCCGGCCCGTCCGACCGTTTCAAGGTCATCGATCAAGCCGAGATCTACGCGGTTGAGATGGCGATGGCGTGGATTGATGCTGAGCTCATGGACGACCTAACGCCTTGAGCGATCCAAGCCTTTTACAGCATGTTGACGGCGCGGGCGGCGAGCAGTGCAATGATCAGCAGCGAGATCAGCGATTGCAACATCATCAGGATCTTCGCCCAACGCGTTAACACCGGCACATCGGTTGGCGAAAATGCGGTGCTGGTGTTGAAAGCCAAAAACAAATAATCAACAAAATTAGGTGACCAGTCCTGTTGACCCGCTTCTCTCAACGCCTGTTCACTCATCGTCATCTGCGGAAACAGAAACGATCCATCGGTGTGTCCCGGGTACTTATCCCGTTGGTGCGGCCCGCCGGCGTCCAATCGCCAATACCACAAAGCAAACACCAAAATGTTGGTGGCCCATAGCGAAAACGCGGAGAGCAGCAGCTCCAGGGGTCCCTCTTTGTGGCTGGGCAGAGCACCGATAAGGAGAGTGACGGAAATGATCAGTCCGGCGGTGAGTAGCACATCCACTAAAAACCCAAAGATGCTATTTAGCCGATGCCTGCCGGTGTGATGAGAGGCGACGGTTGGAATCAGCAAAGCCAAAACCAGAGAAGGGAAGGCCCAGCGCGGCCCCACAGTGAGCGCATCCGGCAGTCCTGCGTAAATGCCGCCCACCGCGAGAACAGCGATAAAAGCCGGCCACCTAGGTTCGGGGTCAAGCGCGGCGTCTCCCACACGTATGAGCGTTACCAAGCTGTCCCACAGCATGATTACCAAGATTCCCTACAACCAATCGCTCGGCCAGTCGTTTGAGCACAGCCAACAATTTGCCGCGCTAGCGTACAATTTGAATTTAGCCATTTCAATCTGATCGTCAGGGTTGTCAGCGCAACACCCTGACACAGTCACGTTGCTATTAATCGCTATCAAATGCGCGGAGAAAAGGTTACGAGGAAATTTTCTAAACCACTTCCTCCACCGCTTGATTGTGACTACAATTCGGCGAGCTTGGAGAGTGTTTTACAGGGTTCAGGAAGAGTTGGTGATCGTCGAATTGATCGGGCGCAAAAGAGGCAACTCGTTATTGATAGACGGAAAGGAGCTCAAATTATGAAGATCGAAAGCCTCCGCGAGGTTAAAGCCAAGCTGAGCAAGATCGTCAAGGATTTGCCCTCGGACAGATCGGTCGTAATCACAAAGAATGGCCGGCCTTGCGCCGTGCTTTTCCCCGTGACGGAAGAAACGGATCTCGAAAGTATGTTACTGGCGCAACGAAAAGAATTTTGGCAAGTTTTGGACCGTGCCCATCACGAAGGTGAAAAGAAAGGCTTTACCCGACTCAAAGATCTTCCTGACTAATGGTTGTTTGGCCATGGGTGTGATGCACTTCGCACTGAACAAGAGTCGATGATCGAAAGGGATTAGGCTGTGGCTAGGAAAGAGCAAAGGGTCTATTTATTGCGTCACGGAGAAACCGAGTGGAGCCTCAATGGCCGGCACACGGGTGTGACCGATATTCCGCTCACTGAGAACGGACGGATGGCCGCGCGGCTTCTTCAACCGCTCCTTGCCAAGGAGACTTTCGCGTCAATTCTCACCAGTCCGCTTCAGCGCGCCCGTGAAACCTGTGAGCTGGCGGGGCTCGGCAAGCACGCGAGTGTCGAGCCGGATCTGATGGAGTGGAATTATGGCGAATACGAAGGGCTCACGACCGAGCAAATTCGTCTGACGAGGCCAGCTTGGTCGGTTTTCCGCGACGGCTGCCCCGGCGGCGAGTCACCGGAGCAGGCTGGCTCGCGCGCCGATCGCGTTCTCGCTAAGGTCCGAGCGACGGAAGGAAGCGTTGCCCTCTTCGCACACGGTCATATCCTCCGTGTTCTTGCCGCGCGATGGATTAATCTTTCGGCAAGCTATGGCGAGCATTTCTTGCTCGACACGGCGACACTAAATGTCCTCGGCTATTATCGCGAGTCACCGGCTTTCAAGATTTGGAACGCACCGCTGGCGCGATAAAACCCGCGAAAGCTGATTAGCCCGCATTCAGGCCGGTAG
>VBKY01000746.1 GCA_005879255.1 Deltaproteobacteria bacterium | reverse complement strand
TAGCACTATTCCAACCGAGAGCGGCGGTTGAACGATTGAACGTTCGAGCGTAGCGAAACGATCTTTTTTACTCACGCCTATGTGTCTTGAACTTTGAACGCTTTGTTAAAAGAGCGGAAAACTGGAACGATCGAGGGTTGTGGGTCTACCATCGGAATTTGCAAGTGACAGAACAGGAGAGCTTAAGGCATAAGTGATCCTGACGAGGGTGTGGCTCTTGGGGTCAGTGGCCTGTTCATTCAGGCTCGCAACGGCCTGAAATGCCGCCCTCGTCACCTGCATCATTAGTCGAGGCGTTAAGAGTCAAATCTTGATTTTGATATTTCGGATTTTCTTCGGTCTCACCATGTTTTCAACATTAGAGTGCCATCCTGTTGTTTAGTTTGGACGAATTATCGGGAGTACGCGTTGCCTTATTTTGTTTCGGCCTGATGCCGAATCACTTCCACGCGGTTCTGGAGCTGGTTCTTGCAGCGGCTGCTGACACCGGTGTATGGAATTCAAAGTACGTTACGAGCACGCGGGCGCCGGAGAAATGAAAAGAAAATAGGTCCTTTATGATTCTATGGCAGTTTTCGAGGGAGGCATCATGCTAGACGGAAAACTCAGAATCGGTCCGACTTGTTATCATACGCTTCACATCGTCCCCATCATGGCGGCTCACGAGATGAATTTCTTGTACGACGAGGGACTCAAAACCGCGGACGGATCTCTGGGTTACGATATCCTTCGGGATCCCATGGTCCCTTTTGGCCTGGAGAAGTTAGGGATCGCACAGGGAATGAAGGAAAGATCAGTGGATATCGCTCTCGACGTCCAATCCCGAACGATCTTTTTCCAGCGCGCGCGGGGCGCCGACGTCTACATTATCGCCGGCTGGAGAAACCAGCGACCGGGCGTCATTATTGGCCCGCCCCATATCAAATCCCTGCGGGACGTAAAGGGCCAACGAGTCGGCATCAGCGACTACAATAGCATTCGCCACTGGGCGCTGCAGATTCAGCTACGCAAAGCGGGCTTGGACTTGGAGCGCGACGTGGAGTGGGTAAGGATAGGACCTTCCAGGCAGCGGCATTTGGATGCATTGCTGGGCGGAAAAGTGGAGTGCGCGCCGCTGTCGTCTTCGGATGCGGATGATCTCAAGAAGCGGGGTTTCAACATCCTTGCCACACCCAAGGATCAATATCCCGACGGACGACCCGAACGCATCATCGCCGCTACCGGACGAATCCTCGAGGAGCGCCCCGATTTGGTCAAGAGCTTTCTCAAAGCGTTGATACGGTCCTACTGGTTCTGCCGCGATATGCCGAAGAATTTCGAGTATCTCTGCCAGCTGCACAGGCGACTGCTAACAACGAGTGCGGATCCGGAGGAGCGGGAGAGAGTCACGTGGCGCGATCCACGTGATCTGGAGGTGATGCCGTTTCCCATCGACGGCAGAGCGACGGGGTTAGAACAGATGTTAGCGGATGAGGAGAAGATTGGCGGGCTCGGTGACAATGTCCCGTCCGTCAAAGAAGTGTGCGCACAGGACCTGGTGGAGGAAGCTTTCAAGGAACTCAGAGCGCGAGAAGAACTGCAGCCCGAGTACCAGCGCGTCAAAGCTGTAGCGGAACGCTGGGGTTATTAGGGATATGAGGCCGTGGGTCATAGTCTGGAAACCGTCATTCATCGCTGTGCTCGCAGTGATCATTTTGGCTGGACGGCGCGGAGTGAATAAATTTTGATTACCTCCCCACCAGAATCGCTGGACCTGGTGGGGAGATTCGATGAGTCAACTGTTCCTCCCGAAGGAGTGAATCAGAATCTACCGGGGGCATTGAGCCAATTCACCATGTAGTTCATCTGGTTCACGGCTGAATTCGCGTACTGCCCGGGGAATTTTTCGCAAGGGGTACAAGGTGGACCAGTGTGAGCAGCACCTTCCGTGACGATGAAATCCTTGTCGGCGCTCGCCGAAAGTTCATAATGGATTTCGCCATCCCGTATGAAATAGTGTCCACCCGATGCGACAATGAGTATCGGGACCCGAATACGCTGAACGGCACACACGGTGGAGTTGTTGCTGGAGCACGCATCAATGCCATCCATAGAATCTGTGGCGCGAATCGCGTTCGCACTTAAGAAAGACCTTACAGTTACGAACCGTGTGCCGTCATTGAACGAAGCGTTATCCTCGGCATCGCCCGGCTGACAGATCCGCACGCTTTCTACGATCTGCGTCACGATACTGCCATCGTTCTTGAGCAATTTCTGCGGATTGACCGTGCTATGATGGATGCTCGGGTCCAGCTCCAGGAGTCGTGCATTATCTCCTCTTACAATAATGAAGGGGGCGTTGTCTGTGGGGTCGTCGCTCGCTTCGATTTGGCGCAATTCCTGCAAAGCTGCATCTATTAACCCGTTCATCCGGTCTGCCTGCGCTTTAAAGTATCGCTTCTTAAAGTCCTCAGAGTACGTTGAACATCCGTTCGGATTATAACCGTTTTTAGGGTTAAAGGGATTTAGCCTAGCATTCAGCGCGTCGGGATGGTGCTC
>VBKY01000745.1 GCA_005879255.1 Deltaproteobacteria bacterium | reverse complement strand
ACATGGAAATTGGCCCGTCAGCAACTTGAAATCTGACTGGGAGACTGTGGTCGCTGAACTAGCATCACCGGTGACGCGCCTTTTCGACACATTCCAAGTGAAGCCAGAGTGGGTAAAGGCCATGACGCCAAGGTTCCGCAGTTTCTAACCTACTTTTGGCTTTAAACGAAGTTAAGCAAAAGCATGCTTACGCGGTTATAAGTCGGTCGACGGGGACGACCGACAGCAATCAGCATACATAAGCGGCTAGCGGCTCTCACCTACAAGTCAGTTTCTCTACAATGTCTTGCGTCGGACTCGGACAATTCTCGGACACTACGTCGCCTCTTGTTATATGGAGCAAAAAGTAGAAAATCAGTTTGGATGAATTTCCTGTCAGCGCTATCTTCGTTCCTTTTCGTTCTGATTTTGCAGATCGTCCCGATTCGACCTTCCTCCGCAACCACCATAGTAGTTCTAAAGACGCGATCAGAGATTGTCGCGGGCGCTGAGAGTATGGGTGTTTATATCACGGGGGATAGGCGCATCAGTAATAGCTTCTGCAAAATTCATCAGGTACATGATTTCTTTATTGCGAGTGCTGGATTTTATGATACCCGAGCTGGTCAAAGATTGAATATCGAAGAGGTAGTAACACGGGTGGCGCGGAAAACTGATCCGTTTACTGTCGCTATGAATCGTTCCAGTAGCGCCATCGCTAGCGCTCTTTCGCAGGCGGTGTCAGATGCAAGGGAAGATGACGGGCTTTACAATGTACTCGTACGCGGGAACGTTGTCACATTTTTTTTCGGGTTTGAGGATGGAAAGCCCGCTACCTATTCACACCGTTTTTCGGTCATGACGCAGCGGGAGTCGAAGGTACCTTTGATCGAAGGCACTGATGATGGTTGTGGACCTCAGTGCGTCCCAGCTGATGGTAATCCGTATTTAATGCATACACGAAGTCAAGCAATGGACAATTTTCGTTCTACGAACCGCGGCTTATTGCGGGATGATCCAGTGGCATTTGTTCGAAGCATGATTTTTTCCGATATTGCAGCAAACAAAGATCGCTCTGGTCTCCCCGTGGATATCTTGCGGATCGACCAGAACGGCCCAAAGTGGATTGAGAAGAAACCGAGTTGCCCATAGTCCGATTGCTTCTCTTTGCTCTGGCGAGGCTGAACCGTGATTCCGTCAAAGTGCATTTGATTATGAATCAAGTGCGTCACTCTAAGTTTTTGAAACGGTGGGCTTCTACCAAAGGACAGGAGATCGTTGCCAGAATCGAATGAGACGCGCCGAGGACTTTAGATTCTCGGCGCAGCCTAAAGGAACCCGGTAGAGCTTCTGTACACTTGATTTCGAGTTTCCTAAAGACGATCCCGAACGGTCAACCACCAGCAAGAACCTACAGAAAAACGGTGCATCTCTCCCCTCTTTTCCGCCTTCGTTGTTCCTGTTTGGCGATACAACAAGCACAAAACAAGCACAGCGGAAGAGTCCAGGCTTAGAGTCGGCCCTCATCCTGCCGGCGGCCTTTGCAGATATTAATATCGCAAAAGGACAGATGCGTATACTCAGTAGTTAGCCAGTAATGTACGAATGACTCACCACGAGATCTTTGTCGCAGGTGTTCCGGCAACAGGAAAGTCATGGCTTGGTCAGTGGCTTGCTGAACAGCACGGCTACGTTCATATCGATGCAGAGAGAGCTGGAGGCGCGGATCTCGACCGCGCCGGTGTCCACAACGAGTGGGACCAGCTGATATCAACAGGTCGCGCCACCAAGTTCGTCAACGCGATCCGCAAACTGCCTAGCTCGGTAGTCGTGAACTGGGGAGTCCCAACACGATACTTGTACGTTATCAGCGCGCTGCAAGCGGAGGGTGTCCACACGTGGTGGTTCCATGCGCCGCGGAATCTGGCACGGTTGGCCTTCGTCGCCCGCGGCGGGATCGATCCGGTCTGCTTCGATCGCCAAATGACCGACATCGAGCGGGAGTGGCTCCTTATCAAGTCGGTGTTTGGATCACGGATTGTAGAGGGGCTACGCTCAGACGGCTCGCAAC
>VBKY01000744.1:1432-1753 GCA_005879255.1 Deltaproteobacteria bacterium | reverse complement strand
CAAAGGCCAATTCGTCGCCATGGTGGGCCACTCGGGCTGCGGCAAAAGCACGTTGCTGAACATCATCGCGGGACTGGAACAGCCGAGCAAGGGCGCGATCATCCTCGACGGCAAGGAAACCGATACGCCGGGTCTCGACCGGATGGTCGTATTTCAGAATTTTTCTCTGCTGCCGTGGATGAGTGTCTACGAAAATATTTACCTGGCGGTCAAAGCGGCATTCGCTCAATGGGACCGGAAAAAACTTCACGACTACGTGCAGCGCTATATCCACATGGTCGGCCTCGCGGGATCCGAACACAAGAAACCTGCGGCGCTTTC
>VBKY01000744.1:0-1311 GCA_005879255.1 Deltaproteobacteria bacterium | reverse complement strand
TGATGCACATGTGGACAGCGACGCAGAACACCGTCTTCATGGTGACTCATGATGTCGAGGAGGCGATTCTGCTCTCGGATAGGATCGCGCTCATGACCAGCGGCCCGGAAGCGGAGCTCGCGGAAATCGTCGACGTGCGCTTTCCCCGGCCGCGCATCAGAGAACAGGTTATGGATTTGCCAGAATATACCCGCATCAAGAAATACATCATGCAATTTCTCAAGAATAATTCCCATGAGGTATCGGCCGGCGGCGCTGTGCCGGGCGCGGGAGTTTTAGTCACCAAACCGGTCGTCGCAGAAGCTTAGGGCTGTTTCGAATTATTTCGATCAGTTCGGACCAAATAATAAAATAGGAGGCTAAACATGTTAACCCGTGAACAAGTAACGGCAAAGATTCTCGAGGCAAAACGTAATCAGAAGCTGACATGGGCGCAGCTTGCTAAGGGCATCGGGCGTCACAAGATCTGGGCAACAGCGGCGCTTCTCGGGCAGCACCCCATGTCATTGGAAGAAGCCGAATCGGCGGTGAAGATTCTCGGCTTGGCGGAAGGCGATGCTCAGGCTGTTTCGGCAGTCCTCCAGGAGTTTCCGATGCGCGGGACTTTCGAGGGCGTGCCGGTAGACCCGACGATTTACCGATTTTATGAACTCATTCAGGTGTACGGGCCGACGATCAAAGCGCTGATCCACGAGGAATTCGGCGACGGCATTATGAGCGCTATCGACTTCGACATGGAGATTAAGCGTAAAGAAGATCCTAAGGGAGATCGTGTCGTCGTTACACTGAGCGGAAAATTCTTGCCCTATAAGAAATTCTAGCTGCGTTTAGCTCCAGGAAGTTTCCCGAGCGGCGTTCTGCCCGGCGATCTTGCCGGTGACGAAGCACTCCGTGATGTTGCCGGCTTCCAAATATAGATGACCGTAGATCGAACTGATCTCGCCGGCAACGTAGAGACGTGGGATCGGATTTTTCATCGGGTCGAGCACGCGTTGCTCGACGTCGTGTTCCGGGCCGCCCTGAGTGTTGTTCACGATCGGCCAAGCCTCCATGACGTAGAAGGGCGGTTTTGCAATCGGCATCATGGTTTTTGGCGGCCGCTTGTGGTCGTCGTCCTGCCCGTTTTGGCAGAGTTCGTTCCAGCGCTCGACGGTGGCTTTGAGAACTTTCGGATTTACGTCGATTTGCCCCGCGATGTCTTCCAGTGAATTGCCTTTTTTGATCCAACCTTTATTCAATTCGAGAAGATTATCTTCGCTCCAACTGGCGTTGTAGCGCTCGTCGTTGACGATCGGGATCCCGATCGGCCCG
>VBKY01000315.1 GCA_005879255.1 Deltaproteobacteria bacterium | reverse complement strand
AAGGAAAACCTGCTCTTAGTTCTTGGGACCGCTGGGTTCAAACAAATCAAGTTGAGGGAATTTGACCCGTTATTGGATCTTCAGGAAAGGGACTACGAATCCATTTATGCGGAAGGGACCAAGTGACACTTCCTCGCAAGATCCCGGAACCTCCATTTTACCAAGTCCATACCAACATATATGACGCCGACTGTAAGAGATTTGGTGAATTGAATTCTATTTGTTGTTGATTCTTCGTGTGACACAGTCTCCTGCTGGATTTTTCTTAGGACAGGGATTTCGACCGGTAAGGTTTAATCAGGCTGGGGGAACCGTAGATTCCATCTCTCCTATATCGGAAGACGATTTGTGAAGAAGGCGCTCATAACTGGAATCACCGGACAGGATGGAGCTTACCTTGCAAAGTTTTTGCTCGATAAGGGTTATAGCGTCTACGGCACGGTCAGAGATTCAAGCAATCTTAGGCAAACGAATTTAAAGTTTCTTGGCATCCATGGCTCAGTTGAAGTCATTTCCGCCAATCTGCTTGATTTATCCAACGTCATTAGGATGCTCGAGAGGGTAAAGCCGGAGGAAATTTACAATCTCGCTTCGCAAAGTTCTGTGGGTATGTCATTTGAGCAACCGATTGGAACGATCGAATTCAATATCTTGAGCACAACAAATTTACTCGAGGCGATGAGGATTTTATCCTTAAGCGCACGCTTCTATGAGGCTTCGTCAAGCGAGATGTTCGGGAAAGTGAGCCAATTGCCGATCACAGAAGAGACAACGCTCCATCCGGTAAGTCCATATGGCATCTCAAAAGCAGCCGCTCACTGGATTACTGTGAACTATCGAGAAGCTTATGATTTATTCTCCTGCTGTGGGATTCTCTTTAACCATGAGTCGGTTCTTCGGGCTGGGCATTTTGTGACTAAGAAAATTTTGTCCACAGCTGTCAGAATCAGCAAGGGCTCGAAAGAAAAGCTACAGTTGGGAAATATCGAGGTCAAAAGGGACTGGGGTTTTGCTCCCGAATATGTCAAGGCTATGTGGCTTATGCTGCAACAGGAAAATGCCGACGATTTTGTTATTGCGACAGGCGAACCTCACAGCGTAGCGGAGTTTACGGCAAAGGTGTTCAACTGTGTGGGGTTGGATTGGAAGGAGCACGTCGTTACTGATGAAAGGTTTTATCGTCCTTCGGACATTAATATTATATACGGAGATCCGTCCAAGGCTAGAATCAACCTCCGTTGGGACTACAGCTTGAGTTTCGACGATTTGATCGGCTTATTGGTTGAGGAGGAGCGAAGCTGGGACCAAGATATTCTTCACTAATCAAAGACGAGAGCAATTGACTTGAAAGTAGCTCTCCGCATGATGGGTGACGAGAAATGGGTTGCGGGGGAAATCCTCACGCGGACACTTCTCAATGTTGTCGGACAATTAAGACTGAAAGAATTTAAGCTCTCAATATTGGCGTCGAGGGCGCAGGCACGAGACTTTGAACAGTACCCGGGGGCTGACGATTGGCTACACTATCAGAGCCCCAACAGGCGAAGTCTCCGGGGCATGCACAACGGGATTTACAAACGCTTGTTTGGAAGAGATAAGTATTTGGAACAATTCTTGACGCGCCATGAGGTAAACGTTCTCTTCAGCCCATTTCTTCTTTTCAAATGTTCGAACATTGCGACATTGTCGTGGTTGCCAGATTTCCAACATGTTCATTTGCCGGAGATGTTTAGTGACGAAGAACGCTTGGATCTAGATCAGAGCTTTATGCAGAGTGCGGAATTGTCCACCCGCATTATTTTGCTGAGCAAGTCCGTTAAAAAAGATTTCCAGGCTTTTGCGCCCCGTTACGCCACCAAAGCCAGAGTTTTATCACCCGCAAGCCGAATTCCCGACGCTGCCTACGAAATGGATCCGCGCCGGATCGTGAGTCTTTACCATCTTCCCGAGAAGTTTGTTTATCTACCCAATCAATTCTGGAAACATAAGAATCATGAACTCGTTTTTCGTGCAGTAAAAAATCTGAAGCATCGAGGTGTTACGATCGTGGTGGTCTGTACCGGTTATCCCGCGGATTTCCGCCATGCGGTATATTTTGCGCAGTTGTGGGAAAGCGTTTCGAAGTGGGGATTACGAGATCAGGTTATTTATCTGGGGATGGTACCACATGAGCATGTGCATCTCCTTATCCGACAAAGTGTGTGTGTTATCAATCCCTCGCGATTTGAGGGTTGGGGTATGAGTGTGGACGAGGCACGGTCGGTGGGAAAACAAGTGCTTATATCGGATATCTCTGCGCATCGTGAGCAGGATCCACCAAGGGCCACGTATTTTAATCCTGAGAATTGTGAAGATCTTGAAGAAAAATTGGCTCAAATCTGGAATCAGTCTGTACCGGGTCCTGACGCGGACCTCGAGCGTGAAGCGCGTTCGAGGCTTCCCGAGCGCCTGCGTTCCTATGCAGAGACATTTATTTCCGTTTCACGCGAGGCTTTTCAGGAAGCTCAGAGGTAAATATTTATCTTCTCATCAAAAGCAGCGCGAGACCGGCTCGCTTGTTAGATTCGAAAAGAGAGTAACTACGTGAAGAAGGCACTCATAACCGGAATTACCGGACAAGATGGGTCGTACTTGGCAGAACTACTTTTGAGTAAAGATTATGAGGTGCATGGCATTATCCGCCGAGCCTCTGTTTTTAACACAGAGCGGATTGACCATCTCTATCAGGATCCTCACGTCAATGGCGTGAAATTGTTTCTCCATTATGGCGATATCGCGGACTCGACCAATCTTATCAAGCTCCTTTATCGTGTTCAGCCCGACGAGATCTACCACCTTGCTGCGCAGAGTCACGTGCGCGTGAGTTTCGACATTCCGGAATACACGGGTGACGTAACCGGAATCGGCACGATACGAATTCTTGAGGCCATTCGAGAATGTGGGTTGAAGAGCAAGTTTTATCAGGCAAGCAGTTCCGAAATGTTCGGCAAAGTGCAGGAGGTGCCGCAGCGAGAGACAACTCCATTTTATCCGCGCAGTCCTTACGGCGCGGCCAAGCTCTATGCCTATTGGGTCACAGTCAACTATCGCGAGAGCTACGATATGTTCGCCTGCAATGGCATACTGTTCAATCACGAATCTCCCAGGAGGGGCGAAACCTTTGTGACGCGCAAAGTTACCCGCGCTGCGGCGCGAATCAAGCACGGCGTGGACGACAAGCTTTATCTGGGGAACCTTGACGCCAGGAGAGACTGGGGTTACGCGAAGGAATACGTAGAAGCGATGTGGCTAATGCTCCAGCAGGAACAGGCTGATGATTACGTAATTGCTACAGGAGAGACTCACTCGATCCGTGACCTGCTTGACGAGGCGTTTGGTTATGTCGGTCTCGACTGGAAAGAACATGTGGATATCGATGCGCGCTATTACCGGCCTGCAGAGGTCGATTTGCTTATTGGCGACGCCAGTAAGGCAAAAAGAAAATTGGGCTGGGAACCGAAGATAAGATTTAAGGAGTTGGTGCAGTTGATGATGGATGCGGACACGGCGATCGCAGAGAAAGAGGCGTATGCGAATGGGTTCACGACGTCGAAAGAAAGGAACGTTAAGGTCGAGGCGAAGGCTTAGGTTGAAGATTCAATTCCTTCTTGAGACTGGTTGAAGGTGTTTAGAAAAAGCTCAACGCATTGATTCGCTCATTTCCTAGAGAAGGTCCGACTGATTTTTGCCTTTGTCAACCTCAACATTAGGCTAATCTAAGCAGCGATGTCTTTCTGGTCCAATAAACATGTGGTGGTCACTGGCGGCGCCGGCTTTCTCGGATCCTATGTCGTCGAGAAGCTCCGCGCACGGGGATGTGAGAATATATTTGTGCCTCGTTCCAAGGAGTACGATCTGCGTGACCGCGATGCCATCGTGCAGCTCTACAAAAAAGCACGGCCCGACGTTGTCATCCATCTCGCAGCCGTTGTTGGCGGTATAGGAGCGAATCGCGCGAATCCGGGCCGGTTTTTTTACGATAACGCGATAATGGGGATTCAATTGATGGAGTTCGCTCGCCAGGCGGAGCTTGAAAAGTTTGTCGCCGTGGGCACGGTTTGCGCGTATCCGAAATTCGCTCGTATCCCATTTAAGGAAAACGATCTTTGGAACGGCTATCCCGAAGAAACCAATGCACCCTACGGGCTGGCGAAAAAAATGATGTTAGTCCAAGCACAGGCTTATCGAGAGCAATACGGCTTCAATACAATTTTCTTACTGCCAGTAAATCTTTATGGACCTGGCGATAATTTTGACCTGGAAAATTCGCATGTCATTCCGGCACTCATCCGTAAATGCGTCGATGCCAAAGAAGCCGACTTGGAAGAGGTCACGCTTTGGGGTGACGGCTCGCCTACGCGAGAGTTCCTCTACGTGGAAGACGGCGCGGAAGGCATCTTACTCGCCGCCGAGCGATATGATAGTTGCGAACCCGTGAATCTGGGAACCGGTAAAGAAATCGCGATACGTGACCTTGCGATCATGATTGCCAACGAGGTGGGTTACGTAGGAACGATTGCTTGGGACGCGACAAAACCTAACGGCCAACCTCGACGATCTTTGGATGTTAGTCGTGCTAAGGAAAGTTTTGGCTTTGTGGCTAAAACATCATTGCGAGAGGGGATTAAGAATACGATAGCCTGGTATCGAAGCCATCGGGACGGACCGGACGTGCTTTCCAATTCTTGATGGAAGAGCGGTATGAGGGTTCTTGTTATTTCTCCGACATTTCCTCCGATGCGTTCCGGTGGTGCCGATCATGCTTTCCGAATTTGCCAATACCTGGCGAAACGAAAAGTTGAAATCCACGTAATAACGAGCCGGATCGAGAATATCGTGGCGGATCCAAACATGCGCATTTACCCAGTCATGGAAGACTGGTCATGGGCGGAGTTGCCACGTTTATTGCGGCTCGCTCGGCGTTACCGGCCTGATGTAATTAATATCCACTTTTCGGGTGCAATTTACGGCGATCAACCTATGATTACCTTTGCGCCAACTTTGTTTAAAAAGGCTCTCCCTAACGTGCGTGTTGTTACGCTCGTGGAATACCCAGAACCGGTATACGTACAACGCTTATCACGGGTTGCCCGCATTGGGCGGAAGTTGGCCGCCTACTGGGTCGGGCCGGGGGATGTGGACTACGGCTATGGAACCATATTGCGCGACAGCGACCGGATTATTGTCTTGAGTGACACACACGTCTCCGTTCTCGCGAAACATTTCGCGCGCGTCAGGGATAAATGCGTGCTCATCCCCCCACCTCCGCTCATGCGAATGTCCTCGGAGTGTGACGGCGTTGCGCGCTTGCGCGGGCGCGAGATGTTGGGGCTTGCTTCGGATGACTTCTTAGTTGCTTACTTCGGTTATCTTTATCCTGGAAAGGGAATCGAGACGCTACTGAGAGGTTTTCAAACCGTTGCCGAGCGCAAGAGCAATGTCAAAATAGTTTTTATAGGGGACGCTAATGAAGTGATTCTGAACATGCTGAATCGCCCAAATTATTTGAAAGAACTGAAAGATTTGGTGCGAGATCTCAGGCTTGACGACAAAGTTATTTGGACGGGCTACTATCCGGTCGAAAGTGATTTGGCCTCGATCTACCTGAGAGCGGCGGATACTTGCGTGCTTCCTTTCGACGATGGGGTGATGCTTAATCGAAGCTCATTCGCCGGCGCTGTGGCGCATGGCCTGCCAACGGTCACGACCCAGGGTGAGATTCTCGAGGCGCCCTTTAGACACAATGAAAACGTCCTATTGTGCAAACCCAGGGATCCGGCTTCGCTTGCCGCTGCGTTGGACAGTTTGATCATTCAACCCCAGCTCAGGCACCAACTCAGCTGTGGGGCTCTATCTATGGCGCGCGAGTGGTTCTCTTGGGACGGGACCGTCGAACGTACGCTGGAAGCGTTCGGGTATACGTCTTAAGAATTCGCCCGCAACGCCGAGGTCAATGAAGGTCGGTATTTATATCGGTTCGTCTGGGAGCGCAGTTGGCGGTGCCGATCTTTACGCTGCGGTGCTCGCGGAAGCGATGGCTCCTCTCCATCGGGTAGAGATTATCCAGCA
>VBKY01000314.1 GCA_005879255.1 Deltaproteobacteria bacterium | reverse complement strand
CGTAGCCCGGATATCTGTCCCGTCATGGTGTTGGGAGACAACTTTTTCTCCACGGTGAGATGGACTAGATATGCGCGGATCTGCTCCTTATCGAGCTGATCCGGCGCTTTGCCGTAATATTTAGTCAACCGGGTTACGGCGTAGAGATAAGACTTCTGCGTTGCCGCAGAAAAGTTTCTAAGCTTCATCTCCTCGATCATTCGGTCACGTAAAATTCCCATGATTGCCTCCTTCAGTGAATTTGATTCACGGAGGCTATCACTGCGTTCAGGGACCGAGTCAAAAAAAAGATCGATGACAAAGTAACAGCGGCTGGATTACCGAAAGCATATCGGTGGCAGCGGCCTCCCACCCACCGCGAAGCGGTTTAGTCCAACGACGCTTAAGGCAAATCTCAGATGATTCGTTCGAAGGAGAGTTCAGTTCAATGCTGCTATTTCCAGGGCGCAAAAGAACTGATCTAAAATCGTCGCGCTCAAAACAGATTTACTTGATCACCCTATCCGCTCGCGCTAGCACCGTGGGCGGGATCGCGAGGCCGATCTGGTTTGCTGCTTTCAGGTTAATAACGAAGTCAAACTTTGTAGGCGACTCCACCGGGATGTCGCCTGGATGGGTACCCTTGAGAATCTTATCGACGAAGAAGGCGGCGCGGTGATACTGAGATGGCAAGTCAGGCCCGTAGGACATAAGGCAACCGTTCTCCGTCCACAACAATGCCTCGCACATCGATGCGAGTCGCCTTTTCACTGCAAATGCAAAGAGCTGTTCGCGGTTAATGAACGTGAAACTGCTCTGGATTATGACTAGCGCGTCGGCATGATCTTTCCGGATCGCAGCGTAGGCGTCGCGAAAATCCTCTAAAGCTTGGACTTGGATGAATTGGATCGTTATTCCCAAGGCCTTTGCCGCAATTTCCGTCTGTGCTACTTCTTCTCGGTCCCGAGAGGCTTCGCTTCGACGATAAGAAATAACAGCTACCCTCGAAACCTTCGGCAGACTTTCCTTCAAGATCCTCAGTCGTTTCCTCCTAAGATCCGGAGAGATGCTCGTTGACCCGGTAACGTTTCCGCCAGGGTGATCGAGGCTAGCGACGACTCCAAGCTGGACAAGGTTGCCAGCGGATCCGACAACGATTGGGATGGTGCTAGTCGCTTGCTTGGCGGCGAGAGTGGCCTGATTCCCCCCAGTTACAATGACATCGACTTTGTGGTCAACCAGTTCGGAAGCGAGCTGGGGAAGCCGATCAAGCTTGCCTTCCGCATATCGATACTCAATGATAGTATTTTTTCCCTCCACATAGCCGAGCTCGTGCAGACCCTGACGGAAAGCCTCGTTACGTGTAGCAAAAATCGATGGCGTGTCGGATCGGAGAACCCCGACCCGATAAACCTTTTGCTCCGGCCGCTGCGCGTCGGCTATAACTGCAACAGCAAGCAATACGACTACAAACAGGATTGATAGGACGCCCGCTTTCTTGATTGCACACACCACTCGTTATGTATCACGGGGGCGGTCGTAGAGAAAGATGGGATTTACGATGAAAGGCGACAGGTATTCGTCGAGTGGGAAAACCACATTTTTAGCGTGAGATTGAACTGATCACGCGTCTATACAATCTCATGCAATGCTTCCAATCTGTGCACGGTGTTTGGGTGGCCTGGCTGAGTCGCGGTTGCTGGACAGAGTTTCGGGGATCGACCTTTCTAGTTGACAGCTCCAACTGCCTGATGAAAGAATTCATCCGCTTGGCAGGCGTGTATTATGGGGGGAGTTTAATGGCCATCTTGAAGAGCGTCGTCGTGCCGAAAAATTCCGGCGCGGCGTTCGAAGTAAGAAACAGACAGAGGCTGCGGATCGCGGGGAAGAGCATCGTCGATTTCGTGGCGTTCAATCGGCACGATTTGACCGAACGCTTCGATCAGGCACGAACAAAGACGAATCAAGTGAAGATTTTTATCAGCACCGGCGATATTCTTTATTCCAAACGCAATAATCCGATGCTGACGATTGTCGAAGACACGTTTAAGGAAGGGCGGCATGATCTGCAGAAGGGGATGTGCAGCAGGAAGCGTTTCGAGATGGTGGCTCAGGGGATATCGAAGCGCGTGTTCGCGGAAGGCGTTGATATCAATCCGAAGACGGCGGAGGAAGTCCCCGACCACGGCTGTTGGGAAAATCTCAGCGCGGCGGTCAAACCGTGGAATATTTCACCGGATGACGTGCCGAGCCCGTTCAATATATTTCAGTGCATGCGCATTGATCCCGACACCGGCATCATGTACGACACCATGATTCGCCCAAAAGACGAAGCGCATATCGACTTCCGAGCCGAAATGGATTTACTTGTCGCCGCAAGCGCATGCCCGGAGTCGGGTAGGGGACAGGCGATTCGAGTGGAGATTTACGACGAATAAGTGCACCGCGAAGAGAACGAAGAAGATTAGCCGCAGAGAACGCAAAGTAGAGAATCAAAGAGATCGGAGTGACTCGCGCAAAGACGCAAAGTACACGGGCTTTGGGAACCCAGCAGTGTCTGGGTCGAGCTCCGGTAGTGAGTGAATGTATCGGGATTTATATAGGTCATCCATTTTCTCATTCCTCCTTTTTCTCAGTGATTGGATGAACTTTTGTGGTCGTGAATTCTTTCCCTCCGTTTTTCACCCTTTGGTTAGAACTGACATGTAGCGTGACCTGTGACTGGTTTCAATAAATTTCCGATCTTAAAAACTTCACGTTCAGTAAAAATCCCGACCAGCCTTCCCAAAGACGTAAATATGCTGGCGCCTGACTTTTTCTGAGTCATAAGCTCGATGGCATCGAGCACCGACGCGGTCTTATCGCTTGACAGTGTCCCTCGAGACATACGGTCACCCTATCTTCTAACGTTCGCTCGAACGATACCAAAAACACACGGGATAATTCTATTGACCGAATCTATCTGTTGTGTCTAGCCTGGTAGTCGGCTCAGTATGCAGTGCTGGGTGGTTTTGATTTTGTCAGTGTTGTCGAAGCACCAGACAATGAGACTGTTGCTCATTTGTCTGCGGATCTGGGTTCACGGGGGACAGTCAGCAGTATTACGCTACCGGCAATTCCTACTGCAGAGTTTATCGCAAAACTTAAGGGACCTAGCAAATGGGACATAAGTGAAAGCTAACCGATTGCGAAACTGAATAAGACCCGATAATCCGGCAGCTTTCGAACGTCCGAATGCTGGAAAATGAAGGCGCGGGATTGTCGCCATTCTGGAGATTTCCAGAGTTGCCGCAGACGGCATTAAACCGGTCCGCCGTTAGTGAATAGAATATTCGGGAGGTTGGTACAATGAATAAGGTTATCCGGCCGGATACTTGGCGAGATACCGAAGCGATCGAATGGGTAAGGGAATTGCGCGACACCGAGGTTTGGTTTCAAAGCCAACGATTCCGACAAATCACTCGGCTTCACACGGCCTACGAGGTAGTCGCGCTCCGCGGAAGCGCCCGCGAAGACTACACTATCGCTAGGCACGCGGCCGATACGATGTACGATTACCTGCAACGGTTGTTCAAAACGAAACAGCAGGAAATTACCTACGGACCTTTCTCACCGACCGGAGCGGTGCGCGCGGTGATGGAGGGTATCAAGATTCTCTATCTCGGCGGATGGTCCACTTCGGCCCGCGGTTCCGACTCGGAAGATCCTGGCGCCGACTTGGCGAACTACGCGCTGGATCGGGTTCCCAAGGAAGGAGCCTCGTGGGTGCGCGCCTTGATGCACCAGGACGAAGTGCAAAGGTCCAATCGGATGAGAATGACTTCGGCGCAGCGAAAAAAGACCACGGCTATCGAGTTCAATCCGCCGATGATCATTCCCGACGGCGACACCGGACATGGAGGCGAGCATCATATTCGCAACTTGGTCAAGAAGTTTGTCGAAAACAAGATCGGTGCCATACACATTGAAGACCAAAGAGCGGGTTGCAAGGTTTGTGGCCATCAAGGGCAGAAGGTCCTCGTCTCCACGACTGAAATGATTGCGCGGCTCAATACAGCAAGGCTGCAGTTCGACGTCTTGGGCGTCGCCGGCGTGATCGTTGCTCGGACCGACTCTAATGACGCGACCGCGATAGACAGCGTCGAAGACGAGCGCGATCATTCTTTTGTATTTGGCGCGACAAACCCAGATATCGTTCCCTTTAAGAACGTCAATCTGGCGGTCATCAAGAAGTTTTACGATCGGGGTTTTAAAGAAATCAACGGACATTTGCTGTACAGGATCTCCGACAAAGCCTACCGGGACGCGCAGGAATGGCTGAGAAAAGAACATCTCGCTTCTCGATTCGACGAAGCGACGGCGCGCATGGATAGAGAGATCTCGTCGCTAAAAAAACTTCGGCAACAAGCCCGTCGCGAGGGGAATGGCCGGAGAGATGCGCGTGAGCAGCTCGCAACGCGCGAAGTAACAGCCAAAAAGGTCGCGGAAGAAACCCTCGACCATGTCTTGGCTGTGATCCGCGAGGCATGGGCGGAGAAGGCAGGTTTGAAGACCTACGGCGAAGCCGTCGCTGAGGCCATGGAAGCGCGGCATCGCAGTCAGGGCAAGCTTCCCATATCCGTCGAACGCTGGAGGAAATTTGCCGCCACGGTGTCCAATGGCGAAGCCCGTGAGCGGGCCAAGTCCATGGGTATCGAAGTCTTCTGGGATTGGGACTTGCCCAGGACGCCCGAAGGTTTTTATCCGGTTACGGGCGGGCGTGACATGGCAACCGCCAGAGGATTGGCCATGGCGCCATTCTGCGATTTGCTTTGGCGTGAAACGGCCAAGCCGGATTTGGAAGATGACAGGATTTGGGCTGAAGCCATGCATGAGGTCTTCCCCAACATGCTGTTGGCTTACAACTTGTCGCCGTCATGGAACTGGGATGCGTGGGGATTTACGGACGACCAGATCCGGAGCTTTTCCGCCGAGCTGGGCAAAATGGGTTACGTTTTTAATTTCATAACCTATGCCGGTCATCAAACCGAAGCCTTGATGAATGGGCGCCTGGCGCGGGCGCTGAAAGAAGAAGGAGTGCTCGGTTTCGTCCGGCTAATCCAGCGCTCGCTTCGCCTCGCCAATGATCCAGCGCAATTCCCGCAGACGTTCGTTGGCGGGCCGTGGGCGGATCGATTCCGGCGTGCGGCACGCGGGCCGTCGCTGACTACTTCATCTATGGGTGGCAAGTCTACCGAGGCTCAGCACAGAAAATCCGTCGAGGTGCCCACGAGCGTCCTGGAAAGATGGCTCCGCATGTGGACGGAACATTGGAGTAAGCAGGGTCTGTATAAAGGCGGCGAACTCAGCGTCGAAGTTAAAGAGCGCTGGGCTGGCTCCGAGGAAATGATGCTCAACGTTTTCGATGAGGCCCGCGACAAGATCGCCGAGATCATTTATCGCGTGGATAAGGATAGAGCCGGTCGAAAGTTTCTCGCGGTCAAGGATCAGAATACCGTGAAGAAGTATCGCGCCCGCCGTCTCATGACGTTAATGCACTTCTTTCTGCTGCATCGTTACAAAACCGATCTGGTGCATTACGTGACACCGACCGACGATAACCGGTTGTCGGTTAGCCGCATGATCCAGAACGGCGTTTTCCGCGAAGCGCGGACCGACGATCCGAACATTATCGCTATTGGCGTAGACACCGCGCGGGCTCAAAAGATATTCGCCAACGATGAGTCGCTGAGACGCTTTATAACCAACGAGTTTAGGCCGTCGAAAGGCCGTTCCATCCACGCGCCTATGAGAGCCGTGGGTTAGACCGAGGATGCTCAGGAAGGAGGTCTGAGCTCCGCCGGTGTCGAAGATCTGGGGATCGCGCGTCGGCGGCCATGCCGATTTCGAAGGCTCAACCCGTTGCGATGGAGAATCCGCGCCCGGCGTTTTAAGACTTGCACCGCGAAGAGCACGAACAAGATTAGCCGCAGAGAACGCAAAGGGCGCCAAGTAGACAATCAAAGAGATCGGAGTGACTCGCGCAAAGACGCAAAGGGCGCCAAGTAGAAACAAATTTTTCCTTAGCGTTCTTCCACTTCGCTCAGGTGGGGACATTCTGCTTTTTCATGA
>VBKY01000743.1:509-3440 GCA_005879255.1 Deltaproteobacteria bacterium | reverse complement strand
GCATATAGACAAGGCTCTGTCTCGTGCCGGTTTGCCGGCGCGCAACGGAGTGACCGCCGCTCTTTGGGCCCAAGCGGGTTTCACCGGCACGCCGACGATTTTCGAAGGTCCTTATAATTTCATAGACTCGTTTAGCGAGAATGCCAAACCAACAGAGCTGACAAAAGATCTCGGTACTCGATATGAAATTTTGGATACCAGCATCAAGATATATCCCGTCGGGCAGCCGATTCAGGCAACCCTTCATGGCTATTTTACTCTCGTGAGAGAGCATGGACTGAAAGCAAATGATATTCGCGAGGTGGTTGTGCGTTTACCTGAGGAACAGACTCACACAATCAACGATCGTTTGATACCGGATGCGAATTGTCAATACCAGTTGGCCGTGGCCATGCTGGACGGAAAAGTCGACTTCCACAATGCGCATGATTCTGATCGCATGCAAGCTCCCGATGTGCTTGACATGAAACAGCGAGTAAAACTGGTGGCAGATCCCGAGTTGACGAAACAGTTTCCTGCGGTTCGAGCGGCCATCGTAGAGTTAAGACGAATGGATGGACGCTGCTTTGAGATGTTGGTAGATCGTCTTCCGGGAGCACCGTACAATCCCTTATCAGCGGAAGAGGTCGAAGCCAAATTTTTATCTTTGACCATCCCCATACTGGGTCTAGACAACGCCCAACAAATCATAGAATGGACGCGCAATCTCGAAGTACGCGGCGACGTTTCAGGGCTGTGTGCTTTGTTGCAAGCGCCAAGAGATTAAAGGGAACTGAAGATCTCACGCCGCTCTAGACATCGTTAGGTCATGTTCGTCGCGCAGGATCTGACGCCAATCGTTGCCTCGGCAGGTGACGTGATAAAACGCGTTCGGATGTGGCAGCGCAATTTTAACGCCAATACTAAATTAAGGCTCGATTCTTATGGACGATAAACTCGATTTAACAGGAACTCTGAGTACGTACATCGCTGGAGAGCGAGCGGCACAGCTGCCACAAGCAGTGCTTGACAAAGCAAAGACACATATTTTGGATACGATTGGCGCAATGCTTTCAGGCTCCCAGTTAAAGCCAGGCCGTTTGATCCTCGAGTTTGTTAAAACCCAGGGAGGTCCCGCGGACGCGATCGTCGTGGCGAGTGATTTTAGAACCAGCGTCATATACGCGGCTCTTGCCAACGGTACCATGGCACACGCAGATGAAACCGACGATGCCCATCTGGAAAAGAGCTAATCACCGCATTTGTTCTTGGCTACGACGTTATGTGTCGCGCCGTTAGAGCAGTCGATCGAGAATGGATGCACGAACGCGGACTCCACACCGCGTCGATGTGCGCGAATTTTGGTACCACTGCGGTCGCATGCAGACTACTAGGTCTCAATGCTGAACAAATCCGCTACGCATTGGCGTTTGCCGGCACCCAGGCCGCGGGGCTCCATACATGGCGCGAGGAGCTCGAGCATGTCGATAAGGCCCTTGCCCGTGCTGGGTTGCCTGCCCGTAACGGAGTTTCGGCTGCTCTTTGGGCCCAGGCAGGCTTTACGGCGACACCCACGATCTTTGAAGGTTCGCATAATTTCATACAGTCATTCAGTGAGAAAGCGCAGCCAACTGAAATTACTCGGGACCTGGGCGTCAGATACGAGATTCTGGATACGAGCATTAAGATATATCCGGCAGGACAACCAATCCAGGCTACTCTCAACGGATATTTTACGCTCGTGAGAGAACATCAGCTCGACGGGCGCGATGTCCACGAGGTGCTGGTACGTCTACCGCAATCGCAGGCGCAAACCGTAAATGACCGGCTAATACCCGATACGAGCTGCCAACACCTGCTGGCAGTTGCTATGCTCGATGGAAACATAGACTTTCAGAATTCCCATGACCCGCAACGCATGCATGATCCAGAGGTTCTCGAATTAAAGAAGCGAGTCAGACTCGTTTCGGATACTGAATTGACGAAAAAATTTCCTGAAGTCCGGGCCGCGATTATAGAGATAACCATGTCGGATGGCCGCCATTTCCAAACCTACGTGGATCGCCTTCCAGGCGCGCCGTACAACCCGTTATCGGCCAAAGAAGCGGAATCCAAGTTTCTGTCCTTGAGCGTGCCTATATTGGGACCGGACAAATCACAGGCGATATTGGAATCAGTGCGACGTCTCGAGGCCATGATCAACATCTCCGAGCTGTGTACGATGTTGCAAAAGCGATAAAACCTAAAGCAAAATTGCCACGTCAACACGCGAAGACTTCGTTGCATTCGCTAAACAGTTGAGAATCATGACGAAACGAACTGAACTCAGAGCCGCCGTTTGTAGCGTCGTGTTCCTGCTTGGTTTTTGCATAGCAGAGCGCACTATTCTCGCAGCGTCATCAGCCACAAGCCCTTTGNNNNCATGAAGAGATCATCGCCGCAGCCAAAAAAGAAGGCAAGTTGCGTGTTCTGGGTTCACTCTCCCCGAGTACTTACAAGCAGATGATCAATGCTTTCAAAAAACGTTATCCGTTTATCACTGAGGTTTATGTAGAAGAAATAACCGGGACGGACACCCCACAACGATTCTTGCTTGAGTTGAAGGCCGGAAGAATTACTCAATGGGACGCCTTCGATATGGCCCCGGATTATTACCCTGAATACCTTCCCTACGTGAAAAAGTTTGACATCCTTGGCATGGCCACGCAGAGGGTGCTCGCTATTCCGCCACCGATGGTTGACCCCAAAAATTTTAACGTCGTAAGCGTTGCGAGTTCCCTTCACGTTGTCGGTTACAACAAGAAGCTCATCTCAGAGGACAAAGTGCCCAACAGATGGGAAGACTTCTTAAAGCCAGTGTTCAAAGGTAAAAAATTCATGGTAGATATTCGGCCTCAAGGATTCGCTGCGCTAGCGGCCGGACTGGGCGAGAAGTGGACGATGGGTTATGCG
>VBKY01000743.1:0-496 GCA_005879255.1 Deltaproteobacteria bacterium | reverse complement strand
CTGGGTGCGTGGCCAGAGCCGGCCACTCTCGGCTATGATAGCCGGAGAGCAGGAGCTACTTCACCTCGCTTATTACCACTCCTGCATGAGGTCCTTGAAGAAAGACCCGGGTGGATCCCTGAGCTGCAAGATTATTGAACCGGTTCCGGCAAGATTGCAGGAATTTGCTGCGCTGGCTAGCAGTGCCCCTCATCCATATTCTGCCCTTCTCTGGCTGGAGTTCCAAGCCAGCCCTGACGGCCAGAATCTGATTGACGAATATGAACCATTGAATTCATCAATCTATGCGGCAGATTCGGCCTTGGCAAAGATTACACAAGGGAAAAAGTTGTCCGTGAATAACTGGGAGACTCTTCACAATACTTCACGATGGCAGCAGATGGTATTCAAAACTTTTGGATTCCCTAGAGCAGAGGAAGGCAACAAGTAATTCGCGTGCGGAAGGCTGCGGCGGCCGCTCGGGCGTCAGCGCCTCCTAAGCAACGAGGGAGAGTTA
>VBKY01000313.1 GCA_005879255.1 Deltaproteobacteria bacterium | reverse complement strand
GAATGCGTAGTTGAAATGTGCGAACCAAACCGCCGAAAAACTGGAACGCAGCAGGATTGACAGGGCCCTTGCCGGACTCGAGGATGCGGTTCGCCGCTGTCGGGGCGAAGACGTGCGCTATGGAACCGGAATTTCCGCAGCTCTCTCTTTTTTGGAACTCCGCGCTGAGGAGAAATGGCCATTTGAGCAGTTCCGAAAAGCGCTCGAGGATCCCGGGATGGAGGGAACAAAGCCGAAAGCCCGCTGGCAGGTGCTCAACGCCTCGCTGAACGCAATTAAGCGCGCCGTGCGCCGCCAGGGTTTGCCAGTGACTTAACCCGGCGTGTGGGAATAGCCGCTAGGATTCACACACGACGATATAGAAGAAAAAAAACACCACTGACCGTTTGGCAATCAATGGAAAGCCGTGGCACCTACTCTCAAAAAGAACTCGGATCAATTTCGTTCGGTACTTGCTCGTCATCAGCGTCCTCAGGTTCTAGCCGCCAAGAACGCTACTAGGGCGATCCCGATCGTCTTCATAAACGTGGCTGATCCTGTTGCGGCTGGGCTGATTGACAGCCTGGCGCGACCCGGTGGAAACATCACGGGATTCACCAACATTACGGCGGTGTTGGCTGGCAAACGATTGGAGTTACTCAAGGAAACCATTCCCAAGCTCTCCCACATTGCGGTGCTGTGGAATCCGCAGGATCCAGGCTCTGCTCAACAATGGAAAGAAAGCCAACTGCCGGCACGAGAACTGGGATTGCAACTTCATTCCATGGAGATTAGCAGCGCCGACAAATCTAAGGGCGCGTTTAAAGATGCGATTAAGGCGCGTAGCGCCGCGCTCGCCGTGACGCACCACTCATTGGCCGTTTCCAATCGTAAACGGATCGTGGATCTGGGCGACAAAAAATCGGCTGCCGCCGATTTACGGTCGGGGAGATTATGTCGCCAGCGGTGGCTTGATGTCCTACGGACCTGACCAGGCCGAACCATACAGGCGTATAGCGTCTATGGTCGACAAGATTCTAAAAGGAAAAAAGCCTGCTGACCTGCCCGTGGAACAGCCGACGAAGTTCGAGTTCGTGATCCATCTTAAAACAGCGAAGCAGATCGGTCTCACGATTCCGCCGAACGTGCTGGCGCGGGCGGATAGGGTGATCAAGTGAGTAACTGCCCTGCTGAGGCACAGAACGTCTAGTCGCACAGAACCTGGAATCACGACTTCCGCGAAACGCAATCCTGACTGACAAGTTGTCCGCTTAGCTGTTCATTATTGGCGCTGTCTCGCCAGTTTCCGCCGCGTGTGTCAGGTTCTCTGATGAACTTTTTTCCTTCTTAGAGAACTTTTCGGACCGAGCGTACAGTTGGTCTGATGGTTGCTCAGTTGGAGTCACAGAGATCCTAAACGAGACCGCTTGTGGATAATAGCTTAATCGCAATCGTGGTGCTGGCAATGATTGTCTGGGAGTTTATCCAGCGCACCACCCCGGAGAAAGCCCATAGAGACCGCGCATCCCACGAGACAGACGTCGCGGTAAGAGAAGCGTCCTTCGAGGAAGCAAAAAATTTCCCATTTCGTGTGCTTTAGGTTCTCTTTGCTATTATTCACTTTAGCCTCCTCTCCGTTGAGCCACGAGCGGTTCACCGGATTGGAGGCTTTCTCTCGATTGCCGTAAATGTCAAACTTTCTCAGTCCCCCAGCAAAGCTGGGGGTTTACCCTCGATTAATTAGGCTGGAGATACGGCTATTCTATCGGCGAATCGAAGAGGTTCCGCATTGCTATTAGTCGGATTGAGCGTGTAGTCCGAATATCGGCGCACCACCTCTTGAAGAGTTTTCAAACTCGTAGGCTTGTGCAATATCTCCGCAGCGCCCACGGCCATAGCGCGCTCTACAAGTGATGATGTCTTGTGAAAGGCGGTATTGACGATTATGGGGATGTCCTTAGTAGACGGATCTGCTTTAAGGCGAGCCGTTGCTTCATCTCCCGTGATCCCAGGTAAACCGAGATCCATGATGATCAAATCGGGCCGTGTCGCACGCGTTTGGTCTATTGCAGCGAGGCCCGTTGCGGCTTCAGCTACGTCATATCCTGCTCGTCTGAGAACGAGCACCATCAGCTCTCGGACTTCAAAATTGTCTTCGACGATGAGAATCTTGCAGGCCATGCTCCTCTGGTACGCATGAATGATGCCTATCGAAAGGTCAATACGATTTGACCACAGATAGGCAGGTACGAAGGAATCCACTGGTGGGATTAGGAACTTCTTTACCTTCAAAGGAGCGACGTGATTTTTGATAACACTTCTTATAGCTGCCAGGCGTTCAGTCTTGTATATGCAAATTTTGCGCGGCAGTCCACAATTTACCGGGTAATGGATAATTAGAAACCGCGCCCGACGAAATCACTGTTTGCCAGTTTCGAGCACATCACGCTTCGGCGTGTGGGCGGAGAGACGTTTCCCTCGAATCACAATCCAAGCGAGACGATAGCCCACCCCAAGCACTGACCATTCACAGATTGGAGCGGAGCGTCCCGGCTCTCTGAGCACAATCCCGAGATAGCCGTTACACCGTGGACATGAGCGGCAGAGGTATTTGGCCATATAGCCTCATACAGTTACGTTCTTTGAAAGCGCAACTCGTTTTGGCGGTCTCTTTGGTGGACGGTTTCCGATTTCTAGGGCAAGATAAATTTCTCTATCTTTGCTTTTAGTACCTGGGACGAAATTGGTTTCCGCAGGTAATCGACCACTCCTGCGCTCAATGAGTCTTCCTTCTCTTCCCCGGTACTAAAGGCGCTACAAACAATGATAGGTATGTGAGCGGATCGTTGATTTCTCTTTACAGACCGGGCTACGTCTATGCCGGTCATGTCAGGTAGGGCGAGATCCAATAAGATAAGATGCGGTTGAGCGGCAGCGGCTTTTTCTATAGCCTCAACGCCGCTCGCTGCCTCTACTATTTTGTACCCTGAGAAACGCAAGATAGACGAGAAAATCTTTCGCAAGTGCTCGTTGTCGTCTACTATAAGGACACTCTTTGGCATCTCAATTGTCACTTAGAAAGTTACTGTAGGCAACGAGTCGAGGGCGGCCGAGTTATCCTAATGAGAGTTCGCTCTACGCCACTTAACAATGCATTCGTTGCACACTTCATCCGTCCCTAGTAGATGCCGCTGCTCGACGTAACCCTCGCTGGGCCATTGCGAGCAGTTACTAGCAAAGTGCCAAACTTCGGATTCTTGGTTTCGTCTGTATAGCTCGTGTATCGATGAAGCTACGACGGTCAACTGAGCTTTAGACTTCGGGAGCAGGCGTTGAACAGTCCGGACTAAAGCCGATGGTCTGACAGGCTTTTGAAAAAAATCCGCCGATCCGTCCAAGATAATTTTTCCTGCCCTTTCAGAAAGATAACCGGACATCAGCACTATCGGAATCCCAGGCCGTCTGGCGTGAATGAGGCTAACTAGATGCAGTCCATTTATCTTAGGCAACACCATGTCTGTAATTACAAGATCGACAGGCAATCCGTCGAGGAACGCTACCGCCTCGTTTCCATCACCCGCTTCGATGACTTCGTAGCCTTCCCCTCGTAGCAGTCGAGCAAACGCATATCGGCTGGTGGCATCGTCTTCGACGAGGAGAATCATGCTTTCAGTATATCTGGGAGGAGATTCGAGACAAGGCTGTTCATAAATTTTGTGATTCAACGGATGCGCCGATAAAACGATGACAATCTCACCTGATTATATCGGTAATCACTGTTAGCAGGCAAAATTGCCGTTCAATCAAGTGGCGGTCAACTCTCATAAGTAAATCTAATTTCTTCAAAGTTCCCATGTCTCCATCGGCGATGAGGGTACAATCCTCGCTCAACTCGCCGTCGCTGGGGCGGGAAACCGCAACTCGATGCCACACCTGGATGATTCCTGCCCCGGCACCAGTCTCGAACGAATCTGCGCGTAAAGGAATTTATCCAATAATGAATGAGAAGGTGTGGAATCGGTGTAGTAACTGCTACGGCACGGGCAAAATAGCCGGCATGCTGCGGCCATCCAGCATGTGAAGGAATGGGATACGTTCAGAACTCTGTCTGGGTAATTGACATACCAGAGACAAACTCGGGAGCTAAAAAGTCTATTCTACGGCGGCGTCAGCTCAAACCGAACAAACCTGCAAAGCGCGATTAAACATAAAACGTTCAGAATTAGACAAGCGCCTTAACACCAGCTACCAGGCTCCTTCCGCAGAACTTCAACTGACGATGGTTACCATTTGTCTATTGAAGCTAACGCGGCGGCGAGGTGAAGCGTTCAACAGACGCCATCAATTTCCCAGGATCGAGCGGCTTTGGCAGGAATATGACCTTCTCCTGCAAGATCGCCTTAGCTACGTCTGGGGAGAGGTAGGCCGTAATAAGAATCACTGGGATCTCGGGCCATTTTAATCGCATCTCAGTGAGTAAGCCGAACCCGGTGACTTTCGGCATTGCGAGGTCTGTGATCACAAGATCGAAGTCGTGTTTAGCAAGAAGGGCCAACCCCTCGTCTCCGTTCCTTGCTTCCATAACTTCGTGCCCTGCAGTCCGCATGAGCCGAGCAAAACTATACCGAGCGGCGTCGTCGTCTTCAACTAAAAGGATCACTCCTTGAGTCTATACGATGATTTGTTCTTAACAAGAACCTTCTATTCCAAGTCGCTGGCCTACTTGGTCCTGCCGTCGATGTATTCGGTTGCGAACCTGAGAGCAAAGGTTTCTGCTTCCTCCTCAGTATCGAACGATCCGGCAGGGTGCATCGTGTGGGCTATTGTGATCCTTGCAGTCCATCTTGCCGGTTGGTCCCTCGAAGGTTTAGCGGCCTCCGTCGAGGTTGATCCCGTTTAGTGCAATTTGTTCTTGCCCGCTTCTAACAAGATATGGGTGAGGTCGTCCACTAGCGGTATGAGGCGAGACGAAATTTCTATGTCGTGCTTTTCGCTCAACCATTTGCACAACTGCATCAGCTCATCGTTGATGCGTAATAGCGCCTAAAGGATATCGTCGTCGATCATCATGTGCCACTCATCGCCGCGATCTATAGCGCCCCCCTTGGCAGGCGTCAACCGTCGTAGCTTGACAACCCAACCATTAGTTTTCTATCCATGCTCGAATGAAATCGATAAGCAGAACCGCAAAAATTTACCAAGGAGGATCAATATGAAAGCAAGCTCAAGCGCCTTACGTTACCTAGTAATTGTCCAAATATTGATCGGTTCCGGAGGGGCTTGGGCGCAAGTAGTTGATCCAACTGAGGCTCTGATTGGGACGTGGGATGGTAAGGCTGAAGGGGCGTTTCGTGGTCAAGATGAGCGGACAATTGTTATTACATCGGTAAAGCCCAAAGACGAGAGTGCTTGGGTTGCCGAGGGCAGGTTTGGCCCTACTGGGGGCCGGCTCGCGCGTACGACCATTGATGTGTCCCGCCAAAACGAAGAGATTGTATTACAGTTCGTCGTTCTCAGAGGAAACGGTACATTCCGTCTCGTACTTAAGGGGAATAACAGGCTTGAAGGAAGAATCGACCGAATCCTAAGATCACACCTGGGCGGCACCCGGATAATGAGTACGCCTTTCAAGTTCGAAAAAAAACAAGTTGAGACTAGATCCCAAGGATATTTGGACTGCTTTTCGAGAGGCAAGCAACGGCCCGTGCTGAAGCAGTCCTCGTGCTGGCAGGTCCCGTGGTATCACGCTGGGCGATCTTGCAGCCGATGATGTGAAAGCGAAAGCACTGAACGTACCCGAACCCGCGAAATGACAATCGTTAGGGCGTTCAGTCAAGGAGATGCCACGCGTTCTCATAGCGGGTCCAGTCTTTCCTAGGTTTGTGGCTGCTGCCGACGGCGTATTTGCCTCCAACGGGAATATACACAGAGGAGACTTTTCGCAAATGAGTTAGCGGAATGACGTACACCTTGATTGTGCGACCGCTCCTCATTGCCCAGAGCGCCACTTTGGCTCTCTTCACTTCGTGGTTAACATCGAAACGAGCGTAGTGGCGTCCGTTTGGCCTCAGTTTGTGACCTTTGCGCAGTTGAATGCTGCAAGAAACGCCGTTCACAAACACTATTCTTTGCGATCTCCAAGCACGGTGATCTGAATGAAGTAAGTCGCATGGAATCACGTGAATACTGGAACGTCTGATCCTCGAATTTTTTTCGCAGAAAGAAAGCGGATCGCCGAGCTTGCCGCCAAACACCGGTTGCCTGCAATCTATCCGCAGAAGAAATTTGTCGAAGAGGGAGGTCTCATGTTCTACGGGGCGGATTTCGCTGACCTGTTCCGCCGCTCCGCCTACTACGTAGACAAGATATTGAAAGGTGCCAAACCGGCTGATTTGCCGGTGCAGCAGGCAACGAAGTTTGAATTTGTGATTAACCTCAAGGCGGCAAAACAGATTGGGCTGACAATTCCAGTCCGTGTGCTCGAGCCGGCGAATCAAGTGATCAAGTGAGCAAAAAAAGCGAAGCGGCGACGCCAGGATTGAATTGATTTCTCCATCAATCCATTCCTAACGCTGCTTCTCACGTCTGCGTCATGAAGGCCGCTGGTTGCGATGGACTCGTTCGCTAGAGGAGCGGCAACTGTGGCCTACTGCGTTGGCTCGGCGAAACAGGTTCAATGCATGCTACCGTATCATTCTCAGGTGAATTGTACTGGAATGTCGCTCCGAAACGTCTGCACATAATCGTTAGTGTAGTCGATTGAGCATGGCGAGATAGTTATTAGAAGAATCTTCGCCGATTCAACTGTCACTTTTCCGACAACACATACACTCCACGCGAAATTTTTGAAACCCACTTGAAGCGGGGCAACTCGGTGATACCTTTTAGGTACGATGCGGCTTAAGGAATATTGGCCTTGGGTTTTTGCCTTCGCGACCTCCGCATTTTTAGAGTAGGGAGTAGCTGCGACACCGGGTTTCGATACTAGCCAACATTTATGAATGCCACGCAGGTCAATCTTGAGTCGCCAGCTTGCCAAGAGTTGCCCGAGCTTCACTTGTGGCGCGGAGTGCTTTTGCTGGCGATTTACGATTCTCGTTGCCAGTCATCAGCAGGGAAGCCACATGACAAGCGCCGTGTTCAACGGAGCGCGCGCGCATGGATTCTTTCAAAAAGTGAGGATCCCGGAAGTTTTAAGTGGTGCTGTGAAATGCTCGGCCTCGATCCGCAGGCAGTGCAAAGCAAGTTCTGCTACAGCACTCCGACTCACCGGCATCCGTCAAACAAGGATACCAACTATGCCGATCCAAACTCCCAAACCACTGATTGACCTGTACGGCCGTGCCAAAAGTCTCATCAAGAAACAATGGCGTAGTTTAAACACTGGCGCGCGACGGCGTGATGCCAAGTTGAGGGTATCGGATTTATACCCTCCCGCTCGTTCGCAAAAACCCACAGACAAAGACAAGCAAACAAAAATTTGGAAATCATGGCTGAGCGGAAAGGTCAGGCGCGATTAAGCATTACAAAGATGAAATTATTTTTACGTCTACCACAATCCACGCCATACGAGAGCCGCACCCAAAGCACTGACCGTTCACCGCTTGCAGCCGCGTGTTGCGCCCAGACTCACGCACAACAATGCCGACGTAGCCGTTACAGCGGGGACAAGCACGAGCGAGGTAGCGGGCCATCAACTGAACACCTTGGGCATTCTGCCGTGAGACACCGGGGGCGTTCGCTTACGCCCCACGATCAATTGCCACCGCGTGCCGATGAAGCCACGACGGTCGACTGAGCTGTCAGCTTCTGGAGCAGGCGTTGGACGGTCCAATGGGTTTCTGAATAAATTCAACAACTCCGTCTGAAATGATTTTTCCCCCGTCCTGGGAAAGATAAGCCGACATTAGAAGTATCGGCATGACGGGCCAGTGTCGACGGATTTGGGCGGCCAACTCGAAGCCATTGACTCTCGGCATCACTAGATCCGCGATAACCAGATCGAAGTTGTCTTTTGGAAGTAATTCTAACGCTTCTTGCCCGTCTGTAACTTCCACGACTTGGTGGCCCCGGGCTCGTAAGAGCCGCGCAAATACATTTCGGCTGATGGCTTCGTTTTCAACGAGGAGAATTTTCTTTTTGTCCATATTCACTCCCTCCATTCCCAATGTCCACGCGGGCCGTCGACATTGGCAGGCGCGGCATTAACAGATTTCACCTCTTTTTCCGATCCTTCTTGAACCGACCGGAGCGTCTTCAGGAAATCGGTGGAGGTTATGATACCGCAGAGATTATTGGCTTCATCAACCACGGGAAGACAGTTAATTCGCTTCGACAACATCTTTCCACGGCAAAAGAGAGTTCGGTATTTGGCTTCACCGTAATCACGTCACGCGTCATAAACTGGCTGACAGAAGTGGTGTTCCAATGGGCCGTGCGTGCCAGCACACGTAAAATATCTCTGTCCGAGACCACACCGACAAGCCTGCCTGCTGCGTCCACAACTAGGAAATGCCGAAAAGAGTGCTTTGCCATCAAGCTGACGGAATCGGAAAAAGAATGATGCGGGCTTAAAGTAATCACGCGACGTGTCATCACGTCCGCAACCGTTAGTGTCCGATCCGTCATCCTGCCTCTGCGTGATTTAACCTGGACTTCTAAAGAATCGTGAGCGTCTTTCATATACCAAGCTTCTCCTTTTTAGAGATTCAATACCCCTTGAGATAAGTCGGGGCAGGTTAGCAGCGATCTGGGCGCTCCCAATCAACCACCGTTGGGCAGGCCATTACACCGGCATTAGGCGCGGTATTTTTTTCCTCTTGGACCAATTCTTCTAATCGACTTTCCAAAATTCGCCATTGCCCGCCGACCTTTAATGCAGGAATCTGCCCGGTCTGGATCATGCGATGCAGAGTTCGTTTGGAAATCTTGAGTATGCTCGCAGCCTCGCTCAGAGTCAGAAGTTTGATCGACGTATCTGTATTTTCCATGAGGCTCATCGTTTTATTTCTCCTTTTTTATTTTCTCCACTGTAATGACTCCCTTCCTTAACTAGGCGCGATGAAAGGAGCAGCAAACATGCCATGGCATGAGCCGCGACTTACGGGAGCTTCTGGAAAAGCGACGGTCAGGGAAGGACAGGGAAAATTGACCAGGGCAGAGAATTTTTACCAGAGGGGCGCGCCACCGTCGCCAATGAGTTAACTTCAATGAAGCGATATTGTCTGCAAGCGCGTCAAGCGGCATCCTGGCGTCCGCATCAAAGATGGCGCGCTGGTAATTCCTATGTGCGACAGCGGCAGCGATATTCGTTCCCTGCAATTTATCGACGCCGGCGGTAGCAACCTATTTCTAGCCGGCGGACGTGTCACCGGCTGTTTACTTCGTGATTGAAGATCGTGCCGGCTGTGTCTCGCCGAAGGATTCGCGACCGGAGCGTCAATCCATCAAGCGACTGGCTCTCCCCGTCGCCATCGCGTTCAATGCCGGCAATCTGAGCCAGTGGCAAGAGCGCTGCGCAACAAATTCTCGGACGTTCAGTTGATAGTTTTGGGCTGGAGCTTGCCCGGATAGTGCAACCGGGAAAACGCACCGAACGAACTGCCGGAAGACCGTCAGCAGAGCACCTTTTGGCTGTTTCTTGAAAAGGTATCTCTCCTTAAAAACCGTCTCCAGTACATTCACGAGTGGCGGAGTGGTCTGCGGTTTAAGATCCCAGGCTTATTTTCGCGATGACTTGCCTGACGATGGAAACATCGTGGAAACAGCCGTGTTCAACTAGTAGAGTTCATGAAGGATTTTTTATATCCGCAAAGTAAGAATCTGAGGGTAAAAGATACGGACTCCGGACTTCCGGCATCAACTACCTATTCACGCACGATCTGCCGCGCCTCTTTATCATCTCGCAGCCCGGCAAAACTGGACGACAACCCCACTAGCGGACGTATCCGGGGATTGTTAGCCTTTATCTATGGCTCGCCGTCTATCGCGTCGGGCCGAGTGACGCAACGATGGATGACAAAGCGATAGGGCGGGTTTGGGCAGAATATTACCCGAAGTCGGGGAACAACAGAGAAGCCCTTCAAATATGCGGAGTGATCTGTCGGCTGATACGAGAAAAGTCCAGATTCGGTTTTGTTATCAGTAGGGCCGGGAGACTACAGCGTGTTCTAGATGGCTGTGGAATTTCCAAAGCCGACTTTGACGAGGTCGAAAAGGGGTTTTTTAAGGAGCTCTGAGTAAGCGTCAGTCTCAAGCGGCAGTGAGGGCGCTATTCCCGCCTGACCAGCCGTGCCTCTTTGTCCTCCCGCAACCCGGCAAAACTCGAATGCCTCAGATGCCCGTCAGGCGTCCATTCCGTGAACTCTATCTGAACGACAAGCTCCGGCTTCAGCCAACGGCACTCTTTCATCTCATCCGCTGTGAGCGCCCAAAGCGTGCGACGTTTCTCCGGTAGGTTAGTGAAGGGACGCTTCTCAGTCTCGAACCCCGCGAACCTCTGGAAAACCTCTCGCCGAACCTTGGGCACAAACCCGTTCCGAACTTTGGCCACGAACTTCAGCTCGGTGCCGTCGTAGCAACCCACGATTAGCGCATCAAAAGGATTGCCCGGCGTATAACCACCAATGACAAACTCCTGCGACCGATTGATTTTGTACTTAAGCCACGCGCCGCTGCGTCGGCCCGGTTCGTAGCACGAGCCTTTGCGCTTGGCGATAATCCCTTCAAGCTCTAACTCCTTCGCTGCGTGGATGAGATCCGCTGGCTTGGCATCGAAGGGCATCGAGTGAAGCACCGGATATTCGACTTTGGCCAGCGACTCCGCCAATAGCTCACGCCGCATCTCTAGCGGCAACCGCAGAACGTTGCGGCCTCTATGGACTAATATGTCGAATACATAAAACTGTAGTTCTGCGCTGTGTCGACTGCGCTGCAGCGAATTGAATGAAACCCGGCCGCTCTCGTCGATCGCCACGACTTCGCCGTCAATCAGAGTCTCAGGTGGCAGCTTCTCGCAGGCACGGGCAATCTCTGCGAAGCGTGCTGTAAAACCGTTGCCTCGGCGCGACCAGAGCACAACGCCGTTGCTGCGCTTGGCTGCAAGGCAGCGATAGCCATCGAGTTTGGCCTCATAGCTCCAAGCACCGCCGTCCGGCAGCTCCCGAATCGCTTCGGCGTACATCGGCTCGATGAAGCGCGGCTGGACGCGCTCCGCTGTAGAAAGGTCTTTCGTGAGCATGGGAAACAAATAATAATAACTGGCAGAAATGTTCGTCGCAACTATACGAAAGGGACGAGAATTTGAGGCGCTTTAGCGCTTATGCGTCAGAATGCTGATGGGATTAGTGCGGCGAGTTCGCCGCTTGTACAT
>VBKY01000312.1 GCA_005879255.1 Deltaproteobacteria bacterium | reverse complement strand
GCGAAGGAATGTTCGAAGAGCTTTACCGTGATCCACAGCGACTCGAGCAATTCATGCGCGCGATGGCCGGCATCTCGCTTGCGAACTTCGAGACCTTCGCGGAGAAGTTCGACTTCGCGCCTTACAAAACCATGTGCGACGTCGGCGGCGCAACCGGTCAACTATCGGTTTTCGTGGCCCGCCGCCACCCGCACATGACGTGCACGACGGGCGATCTTCCGGCGGTGGTGCCCATCGCGCGCAAGACCATCGAGGCGCACGGACTTGGAGATCGGATCACCGCGTCGTCAGTGGATTTCTTCCGTGACCCCCTGCCCAAGGCGGACGTGATCATCATGGGCATGATTCTGCACGACTGGAATCTGGAGAAGAAGATGCAACTCATTCAGGCCGCGTACGACGCCCTGCCCAGCGGCGGCGCCTTTGCGGCTATCGAGAACCTGATCGATGACGAGCGACGGAGCAACACCTTCGGCCTCATGATGTCGCTCAATATGCTGATCGAGTTTGGCGACGCCTTTGACTTCACGGGCCGAGACTTCGACGGATGGTGTCGGAAGATAGGTTTTCGTCGGATGCGCGGCCCCGCAAGTGCAGCCGTAGCGTACAAGTGAGCCAGAGACTTTGAAGTGTTCGCCTGGCTATTCGGAAGGCCGTCGCAGCGGCCCACTCCGTGTCGGACCGGTAACCCAATACGAAAGCTACGCGACCCGCGAGCCGGATAACGATCGCATCATCATTGCGTCGGCTTGTTCAGGCCATGGATTCAAACACTCGGCGGCGATCGGGGAGCTGCTTGAGGAGCAAATCATCGACGGCAAAAGCAAGACCGATATCAGCCGTCTCAGCCTGAAGAGATTTAACGATCTGATTCAATGTAGCCCGATTCCTCACTTGATATCGTAGTACTAAACTTGCGGTGGAATATTCAAACAGCAGGAAGAACGAAGTTACAAAGATTGATAAGATTGTTATGCCAGACCCGTAGATATTGCTGTCAGACCCCGTAGATATTGCCTTACCGGCTCGGAAGATTCGATAGCAAACGCGATCCGGTTAGGCAATTAAGGCAAGTCCGACACCCATCCCGATTTGGAGAAAACATATCGAAAAAAAATCGTTGTGACCTGCTCCATGGAGATAGTCAAGATATGAAAGTCTGACCCTACTAGCTCTGTCTCCCACTAGCTCTCTCTCCCAAGCGAAGACTGCTCATCGACAACAGATCGCGCGTTTACGGACTGTAAGGTTTGAGTGTTCCTCTGGCTGACATTAGCTGTTTGCCAGTATCGACCGTCGTGCCGAACGCCGTGAATTCATATACCGGATCCCGCTTCCAAACGGCAGGTCGTACACCAAAAGCAAAGACCCCGCACCCGACTGGACCGCGCAACTGATTTCAATTCACCGGTTCTTCCGAACGGCGTTGCAATTGACACCTCGGGCAGGCGCATGTTACGAGGAGGCAAACTTCGAGCAATCTCTCCATGAGCGCGGCCGTTGATAGTATCGCAGGCGTTGACCCTTTCATTATACGGATTCCTTACAAGCAGGTCCTCTCGGATAGCCGGCGCAATCATTCGCGATCGAGCGACTCGCAGACAAGTCTCTTGGTTCGTGTCCGCGGCCAAAGCGGTCAAGAGGGTTGGGGGGAGGTGGGAGTTTCTCCGCAGCGCGACGGTCTTGATGCCGCTCAGTTGACCCAATCGATCAATCGGATCCTTGCGCCGGCTGTCTTGGGCATCGAGATCGGCAATTTCGCGTTGATGCATCGCCAGATGGACTCCGCCGTCAGCGGCTACTACCGGATCAAGGCAGCCATAGAAAGCGCGGCCTACGATCTGCTGGGGAAAGCAGTTGGACTCCCGGTTTGGAAACTTCTGGGCGGAAAGGTTCACGACACTGTCGCGGTTCTCGGCTGGGTAATGGCCCCGACCGCCGAAGAGTGTTGCCAGAAAGCGAAGGTGTACGTTGACGCCGGTTTCGATACCCTCAAGGTAAAGGTAGGATTTGGACCGGAGAAAGATGAAGAAGTGGTACGTGCGGTGCGCAAAGCCGTTGGCGATAAGATCGTGCTTCGTGTCGACGCCAATTGCATTTATAGCCGCGATGACGCCCTAGAGTCTCTCCGGCGCCTGGAGCCATACGAGATTTTTCATTACGAAGATCCCATCGCCGGAAAGGATCTTGAAGGTATGGCTTGGCTTCGGAAAAAAGTGCCCGTGCGTCTGATGGCCGACGAATCGTGCATTACACCCGAGGATTTGATTCGCGTGATTCGGGCTGACGCCACCGACATCGTAAAGCTAAGCGTCCAAGTCAACGGTGGAATTCACAAGACTGTGCAGATGATGCGGATAGCACAGGCGGCAGGGATTCCGGCCACGCTCGGGCACAGCGGCTCTCTGACCACTGGTGCCCTTGCCGAGATGCATGTCGCCGCGACTGCCCCAAACTTACTTAGTCCGTGTGAGTTCGTAGGGCTCCTAAAGAGCGCTGATGACGTCGTACGAGAGCCGCTGGACTTAATCAGGGTTAAGGTACCGGTTCCAGATCGTCCCGGTCTGGGAAGTGAGATCGATACAGACAAATTCCGGAAGTATCGTTTGGCTGTCTTGTAGAATGTTGATGGGAAATACTCCAATGCAACAAGCGTATAGAAAGAGGACTTTAGAGGTTTTTCTTTTGAGTCTCTTTTTACTTACGGGCTTGGTTGTATCCGAATCCTCCGCTCAAGATTCTCATACGCTTAAACTCGTGGAGAGCGCCAAGAAAGAAGGAACGGTTACGCTTTATACTTCCATGAACGTTCCTGATGTCAACAGATTGTTTGAGGCATTTCGCAGGAAGTTTCCTTTTCTTGCTCCCAAGTCATACACGACAAGGAGTGCCGCCTTGCTTCAAAGGATTGTGACTGAAGCTCAGGCAGGTAGACACTCGGTAGATGTCATTCAAGCCAACGGCTACACCGTAGACATCCTCAGTAAAAAGGGCCTGACAAAAAAATATCTGTCACCTGAAAGCAAAACGTATCCAACAAAATTCCGGGATCCTAACGGACACTGGGTGGCAACGTATCTTTTTTGTAACGTGATCGGTTACAACACTAAACTGTTGGCGCAAGCTGAAGCACCGAGAAGTTATGAGGATCTGTTGGATCCTAAGTGGCGCGGCAAATTGGCTTTGGACGACAAGCAGTACATATGGTTCGACGGCCTTCTTGACGCAATGGGAAGAGAGAAAGGCCTTGCCTTCATGAAAAAGCTGGCGAATCAACAGATCCAATTTAGAAGCGGTAATTCCCTCATGGCAAACTTGCTGGCCGCGGGAGAGTTTACGGTTCTCGTTAATGCGCGGCCCGAGCAACTCGATAAGCTTAAGCACGCGGGTGCTCCCGTCGCTTGGATGGCTCCCAAGCCAGTGACGGTCAACGTGCTCCCGGTGGCCATAGCAAGCCAGGCTCCACATCCTAGTGCCGCGGCCCTCTTCACGGATTATCTGTTATCCGCCGAGGGGCAGACGCTCTTGAAACAACAAGCCGCCCCAGCTCGCCCGGGGATCGCCGACCCGGACTCGTGTGTTTCGCAGAGTTCGGAGGTGTTCGTGAATGACATTTCCATGGAGGAGAGATTCGACGAAGTGGTGGGCGTGTACAAAAGAGTTTTCGCGCTACCCTGAGCCTGAGTAAACTTTTTAAGATGCGAAGGAAGATTTGCCTTGAAAGCGCTCATCGCTGTATTGCCCGGCGACTCCGGTGGGTCTGAGGTCACCGCGCAAGCAGCCCGGGTTCTGGAAATAACCGCCGAAGCCTTCGGTCATGAGCTACAAATCGAAACAGGTTTGTATGGAGCTTTGGCGATTGATTCTTGTGGCGATCCGCTGCCTGCAGAAACCCTGGATTTAGCGCACCGTGCTGACGCCCTTTTATTGGGTGGTGGCGCCTCGGGACCGCGATGGCAAGATCCTCGTTTACGCGTACATCCTGCTCGAGCGCTTCTCAAGCTCCGTCAGGAGCTAAAACTTTACGCGAACCTGCGCCCAGTTCACATTTATCCCGAAATACTTGACCTTTCTTCTCTTAAGCCTGCCGCCGTCCAAGGTGTTGATCTGCTCCTAATACGTGAGGTGGCAAGCGGAGTTTATTTTGGCCGCCCCCGTAAGCTGTGGCAAACGCGCGGGGGCCGAAAGGCCGTCGATACCACGGTCTATACTGAACAGGAGATCAAACGCGTGATACGGCGCGCGTTTGATCTCGCTCGTAACCGACGTGGTCATCTTACGTCAGTCGATAAAGCTAATGTGCTTGCCACTTCAAAGCTTTGGCGCGAAATCGCCAATGAGCTGGCTGCCGAATATCCCGATGTTCAACTTGAGCATATGCTTGTTGATAACTGTGCAGTTGGCCTTATGAGTGAGCCGCGCCAGTTCGACGTCATCGTGGCGGAGAATTTATTCGGCTATATTCTGCAGGACGTGGCGGGCGCGCTAACTGGTTCACATGGCCTTCTCCCGGGCGGTACTCTGGGTCCGCTACGAAAAGCAACCGGCCTACCTGTAGGACTCTACGAGCCCACCCGCGGCACGGCGCCTGCGGCAAGGCCGGAAATGGGTAATCCCATAGGAGCTATCCTGAGCGCGGCCATGTTGTTGCGTTACTCTCTAGGGTTGGACAAAGAGGCTAGAGTTATTGAGGATGCAGTAGCTGGTGCGTTGCGGTCCGGGCGCCGGACTGCTGATTTGGCGCAGGGTGAGGCTGCCGTGACGAGCACGGCGGAAATGGGGGACGCTGTTGTTGAGCAAATCGTAATCCTAAGCCCGTCACGATACGGTAAAAAGTAAGCGATGAAAAAGGCGGCTCTGATTTAGCTCTTGGGTCGAAACATCTCGGGTGCCGAGGCGGACCGGCTCGGGCTGGTTTCAATGGCCGGCCAGAGAAAAGGAGTTTAAGTTTCCTATTCGTTTCAAGGAGGGGCTTTGAAAACCAAATCATTCGCGAAGTCATTCCTTCAGACCGCGCTTACGACAGCGTTGATGTTGGCGGGTGCCTTCGCCACGTCTTCCTGGGCGCAAAACGTAAAGATCACACCGCTGGGTTCGCACGCCGGCGAACTGTGCGAACGCGATCGCGCCATGATCTTCGAGGATCCGACCGGCGTGCGTCTCCTTTACGATGTCGGCCAGTCCACGATGGGAGTCGACGATCCTCGGCTCGGCGACATACACGCCGTGCTGCTGTCGCACGCTCATACGGATCACATCGGAGACCAAAAGATGAAGGCGTTCGGAGCTGGCGCGTGCGAAAAGGTCGAGCTCGTCCCGGCCGGCGCTCACTCCGTAACGGCCGAGATCGCGGCAGCCAAGAACGCAGCCATCGTGATGGTGGTGGATTTGGCCGTGTTCATTGGAAAAAAAGTCGAGGGGCTAACCGGTAAGCCGACACCGGCATGCGAGCAGGCGGGCGGCGCAACCACGGTACCCGTCGCGGCGCCGTGCCGATCGAACATACACTTGGGCGGTACGCACGTGCTCAAGACGGCTGGCGCGGCTCAAGGCGTGGAGATCACTGTTGTGTACGCTGCTCATGCCAACAGCCTGCCGCTTAGCCTGGTTGGCGAGGCCGAACGAAAAAGTCTCGCTGCGAACGGCCTGAGCGTCGAGCCGGGGCCGCCTACCGGCTTTGTCATCAAGTTTACCAATGGGCTCACGGCTTATCTGTCGGGAGATACCGGCATCCACACCGAGATGAAAACGATCGTGAACGATTTCCACAAGGCGAATCTCACGGTACTCAATCTAGGCCCGAACGCGATGACCGCGCCTTCGGCGGCGCACGCGGTGAACGAACTCATCAGGCCGGCGTCCGTCATCGCAACGCATGTAAATGAGGGCGCAACCTCAGACGGAAAACTGAAACCGAACTCGCGCACCGCCGCGTTCGTCAAGCTCAGCAAGCGCCCCGTGCACCTTGCCATAAGCGGTAGGACGATGGAGTTCGACGGCAGTGCAAAATGCGTAGCGGGATGTGATTAGTCACACCAAACGGTTCAAGTCTAGAGTTGAGTAAATCTGCCGGGTCGCCACGCGTCAGCCCTTGGCCGGCTCCTCATGCACCCTGCGCAGGAGCGGCGCGGCCGCCGGCGAGATCATGAACTTGATCATCGCCTGTGCAGCGTCCCGCTCCTTTGAAACCGTCAGCAGACCGACGCTGTTTGGACAAGGTATGTTCACGGATCCGGGCAGGGGCCCGACAAAATCGGTCCCCGGCGCGCCCACCATGATGTTGCTCTGCTGAATGCCGAGCTCGAAGTCGCCGCGCGCCAGGAAGAAGGTGACCGGGCCGGTGCCGCCACCGGTGAGAACGATCTTTGGCTTCAACTGCTCGGTCAGGCCGAGCTGCGCGATTCCCTGCGCGACATGCTGGCCGCTGCAGCCGCGCGAATAGCCGATCGACTTCGCCGCTAGCAATGTCTTCGCGTATGCTTCGACCGTGCTGATGTCGGGCTTTGGCGCGCCGGCGCGCACCGAGACGCCGAGACCGGCGAGCATGAAGGGCGTCGCGCTGCCGGCCACGAGTTGACCTTTCTTGAGCAACTCCTCCATCATCGGCGGGTTGCCCGTGATCAGGTCCGCAGGCCCGTTGCTAAGCCTCTGCTCCAGCGCCTTGCCCACTTCCTGAAGGACCGTCACCTTGTGCCCGCTCGCGCGCGCGAAGGCGGTGGCGAGCTCGTTCACCCCGGGCAGGTTGCCCTGGCTGGCCAGGAC
>VBKY01000311.1 GCA_005879255.1 Deltaproteobacteria bacterium | reverse complement strand
GTGGATGAACAGGTTGACTCGCTCTACCCGAAAACGATCTCGATGAAGATCAAGGCGACAAAAAAAGACGGCGGCGTGATCGATTTATGGCCGCGCGATCCTTTGGGGCACGTCAATAAACCGATGAGCGACGACGATGTCCGCAAGAAGTTCGCACAAACCGTCGAACCTGTTTATGGCAAAGAAAAAACGGCGCGTGTTTTGGATCGCTGGTGGGGGATCAAAGAAGCTTCGCCTTCGGAAGTTGCCGAGGCTTTAGCGCTTCTCGACGTGAAGAATTGATTTTGCTAACCGCAACCAGACCTGAGACTTGAAATTGCGACGCATTAGCGCACAAGCGGCTCGCACTTCATACCGGCACCCTCATCGACAACGCTGAAAACGCTACAGCGATGAGTTTGCCCATCTGGCGCGCGGACCGTCGCGAAGGAGCCTAGATCGGTGACGACATATTGGTCTATTTTGGTCGATGGGGCTTCGAGCCCGCGCGCGCCGCTGTTTGCTGAGAACGAATCGAGCGCTAGAGTTAAAAGTCCCAGAGTGGCAAGGCTTTCAACGCGTTGCTGCCCATCTCCTTGAACCGGTAAAGTCGCTATTTGAGCTCTGATAATCGGTTTTAGCGTGGCGACCTCTGCGTTCATTTTGACCAATTCGTCCTTCATCTCCTGGAGGCGATCAGGGGGCAAGGACATTTCACGCATGGTGATCATAAACTCTCTTTTTCTCATATCGAGATCAACCAATCGATAAAATTCCTTCGAGCCCCCGAGGGTAGCCGTGATGACAGTTTTTAAGCTGCCGCCTGCCTGCTGCCGCTCGGGCCAGCGCTGCGGCGAGTTAGCGACCCTTTGCATCTCGCCCTCGTACAGCTGCATGCCTGACAAAAGCGTCGCGCCACGGGTATAGGTGCCGGTCGAACAACCGGCGGCGCCGATTAGCAGAACGAAAAGCAGGGGTTTTATCTTCATCATACGAAATAGGATACCACATCGCCTCTTTTCTCTGAAAGTTATTTTCAGAGGTGAACCGGTTTCGTGTCCACCTCCGAGCGTTATTTGCCTGGATAGACTCTGTTTTCCTGCCAGAGCGCCGAACTTGGACGCGAGCTCATTAGGCGAAGTTTCAGCGAGGTGATGGTTGTCGATAAATCGAATTTGGACTAGATGGCAATTGCGTAATTCGGGCGAGTCTTGGCACGACCGACGGACGATGGTGGTTACTTCGTCGGTAGATTTTTCCGCCTACGTCTCCACTTGCTCACGGTGCAATAGACATGTTATCCCCCGCCTTTCCGCACCAACTGCACCGTGTCCAAAAACTTCCCATTTCTCTATTTAATGCGGCGGTAAGCGAACATGACTAAGCCGAGTCCGATTAGAATCCACGTGTTAGGCTCCGGTCCCTGGACTAGCTGCTCGATCACGTTACCCTGGAGCAGCAGCTGGATCCTCGGCAGATCCCGGGTGCCTTGGTGGGTAAAATTATTTGGGTTTGTGCTCAGCGTGATGGCGTTGATGTTGGCGCTGATTGTACCCTGGTTGTTCAGTGTGCTGGTACCTGAAGGAAACTGCGCCAACCCGACTGACCCTTGTCCTTGAACTATAGTACCCGTCCCTAGCGTCAACGTATTGGTCTGCTCGATTCCCAGACTCGCACCGCTCCCAGTCAGGTTAAACGTCTTGCCTCTGTCCGTTGTTGAGTAAAAATAATCCAAACGACTATTGTTCCAGTTTCCCGTTGCATCTGTCCAGTTCACGGTCGCGGACATCGCGGGGACTGCGAGCGCTAGCGAGAGCACCGCTGGAAAAAGAAGGAAGAGCGCCCAAAGATACTCTCTGCCGATGTAGAACGATAGCCGGCTTATTTCACGAAACTGCTGTGCGCGTCGCATTGCCATAAATTCCCCCCTTGCGATGGCTGCTTATGCGTTTTTGGCTCGCAGTTAAATCCAGAATATGTGCAAATAGCTCGTTGTTTTAAGTAGTCAAATGCCTCCCATGGCAAAATAAATGAAATGCGTAGTAAGGGGCAGCATAGTTCGTGCCATAAGTGATTACTCGAGTAATAACGAGTAAAGTTCATGGCTTTATGGAATCGTAACAGAAAATGTGTCAGCTAATTTTGTAAAACAATTTTACAGTTCACGTCGGAGAATTCTTATGTTTGCGACACATGCAATAAACTATTGAAATCGCCGCGCAATTTTTCTAGTGAAGATTTGGGAAAAAACGTAAAGAACACTAACAAAAAAGGGGCCCCCTTTAGATTTTTAACAGGCTTGGGGCAGACCGGCTTGATACCCGCCGTTGTAGAAACATCAAATCATTTTAACTATTCAAACGAACTCCGGCCTCTAGACTCAGACCACATATGCACCTCCAGAATTTCTGTGTAGAGCCCATCCCTGTGTAATCCTCTTGTCAAATATAACTTTGAGAGGTTACAAAGAGCGGACGGCCAGCCAAATCCAAACCTTAAAAGGTCTTATCCATAGTAAGGAGAAGGATTATGCGCAAACTTTTATCGCTACTGTTCTGGTCAGCGCCGTTGCTGATACCCACACAGAGATTGTTCGGTGACGAAATCACCGTGGCGCTGACATCGAAGGCCTTTCAATACGTGCCGCTCGTCATCGCCCAGGAGCGCGGCTACATGCAGGAAGAAGGCATCGATCTAAAACTTGCCTTTATGCAGAACGCTCCCGGCCTGCAGGCATTGACCGCCAACCAGGTGCAGTTTTCCGGTTCCGGTAGCAGCGCGCTGGTCGCCATCTCGAAAGGCGGTGCGCCGCTCAAAACCATCCTGGCGATCAACGATCAGGTTCTTCAGTGGGTGATGGTTCGGCCGAACATCACCAGCTTGAAGGATTTAAAGGGTAAAAAAGTCGCCACCACCGGTGTCGCCTCAATCGCCGCCTTCATGCTGAGAAACATCTTGGTGAAGTACGGCATGGACAGCAAAGACGTTGTCCTGATCGATCCGGGACCGGTTAACCGGGTGCCGTCTCTCCTATCCGGCGCCGTTGACGCCGCCATCGTCAGCCCCGAAGAGCGTTACGCCACTCTCGATCAAGGCATGAAGGATCTCATGTTCATCGGCAAAGAAGTGAAAAACTCCTGGGGCACGTTCGCGACTTCCGACCGTTTCATCAAAGAGCAGCCGAAGCTGATGGCCGGATTCGCCCGCGCAGTTTTAAAAGGCTTGCGCGTCGTTCGCCAGGACCGCGCGGGGACGATTGCGTCCGTCTCCAAGTTCAGCGAGTTGGACAAAACGTTGGCCACACGCATGTACGACGATCTCATCGGCACTTTCACCAAGGGCGGCTATGTCGACGAGGAAACCCAGCGGAACGATCTTGCCATCGTCAAACTGGTAGCCGAAGTGAACGAGATCGTCCCGCCGCAAAGAGCTTATGACTTCAGCTTCGTGCGCCAGGCGGAACAGCAGTTGAACAAACAGGGCTGGAAGCCGTAACGTGAAAAAATTGATAGATTAACCGACATCACTGCCAGCGAATGAACTGCGACGCAGCAGGCTCCGGCATATCGCCGCTCACCTACAGCGTAGGTCTCCCCGCTTACTCCGGCACGGACTTTCACCGTGCTGATGTGGCGCCCTCACGGGCGCACTCATCCCGAATGTTTTTATCCGGGGTCCAGTCAGTTGTTCGCCTGTGGTGAGCCCAGTCGAACCACCGCTAAAAGCATGCGGGAATGACGGACTTTGACAGGACTCGCAATCGCCATTTCACGCCAAGCCGGGCGAATTGATCTCAAGCGACTGAGCCAAGATCTCGTCACTCGCGGATTTTTATTGACAGGATAAATCATGAGCCTCTACACTTTCAGTTCAAAGATTTGATTTCGAAGGAGGGGACAAAATGGCCAAGGGGATTTCCATTCATATCGGTTTGAACCACGTCGACCCGAAACATTACCAGGGCTGGGACGGCGAGCTTAACGCCTGCATCGCCGACGCCAAGGATATGCGCGCGCTCGCCAAGAAAAAGGGATTCAGCGGCAACACTTTGTTGGTCGACGAACAAGCGACGGCGGCCGCCGTAAGCACGGCGATCTTGGATGCCGCCAAAAAGCTCGTCAAAGGCGATATGCTATTGCTCACCTACTCCGGTCACGGCGGCCAAGTCCGTGATACCAATAGCGATGAAAAAGATAATGACCGCATGGACGAGACCTGGGTTCTTTACGACCGCCAGTTGGTCGACGACGAGCTTTATAACATTTGGGGCAAGTTCAAAGCGGGCGTGCGCATTCTAGCGCTATCCGACAGCTGTCACAGCGGCACGGTGGTGCGGGACATTCCAGCTTTTTTAGGCATTGGACCGCGCCCACGAGGCATGCCACGTTCCGTAGGCATCGAGGTGGAAAAAGCGAACAGCGCGCTCTATAAAAGCATTCAAGACAACAACCGAGGCGCCGAAAAAATCAAAGTCAACGCAAGCGTATTGCTTATTTCCGGATGCATGGACAACCAAACTTCCATGGACGGCGACAAGAACGGCGCCTTCACGGGCACACTCAAACAAGTGTGGAACAACGGCAGGTTTGCCGGGAATTATCGCAAGCTCCGCGACAAAATCGTATCCCTGATGCCGTCGACGCAAACCCCCAACTACTACTTCGTCGGGGACGCGAATTCCGCGTACGAAGCACAGAAACCGTTCAGTATTTAAGACCCCAAGCGGTCGGTTGCAACCGGTCGCAAAACCGATCTAGCAGATTGCTGAAAAAGGCACTCGTGCTTCGAGAGCCTCAGCACGAAGGAAATTCTCCGATGATTTCAATCCATCTTCCGTTCGTCCTGAGACTTTGTCGACGGATGAACGGCATTTTTCAGCATCCTGCTCTAGGTGCTCGTCAATCTGGAATAATGCCGATGATCACGCCAGCGTCGTGAAGCCGTTTCAACCTTGAACCTCTGAACCGCTGCAGCTGGAACGACTTGAACGTACCGAGCGATTGAACGTTTGGAACGGGCCGCATGAGTTGGTAAGCGAAGCGCTGGAACTATTGGAACACCTGGAACATTTGAAACCGAATCAATCCGATAACGTTTTGAACAGAGCGCAGCGGTTGAACGGCTGGAACCATTGGAACGGACCGATCCCATAATCTGTTAGTTTCGTTCCTTGCCAGATACTATTATAGGTGATAACATAGCGACTATCATAGTTAGTCGGCGAACTCATGAAGATTGTTAGCGCCCTGGAGATGCGAAAGAAGTTTGGCAGCGTCTTGGACCTGGTAACCAAAAAAGGCATTCCCGTAACCATATGCCGGGCGGACAAACCGTTGGCCGTTTTAGTGCCTATCGAAGATTATAGGTCGAAGAGCCTGGGCCGGGAACACCGGCTGCGTCTTGCCGCCGAACGAATCGACGAGTGGAAAAAGCGGCATGCCAAGAAACTTAAAGGCCTCGACGTCACGAAAATATTGCGAGAGAGCCGAGCGGAGAGATGACGGTTGTCGACGCCTCCGTCGTCCTCAAGTGGCTTTTAGCGGAGCCTTCCGCAGAGGCCGAGGAGCTTCTGGAAAGGCACCTCAATGGCAGCGATCCGTTGGTTGCTCCTGAGCTTCTCTACTACGAGATCGGCAATGTCCTAGTTACCAAGACGAAATTGAGCGCTCAAGAAACATCGGATCTCTTTGGATATTTTATAGACCTGCAGATTGAAGCCTACAGTTTGGGCGCCGACGAATACAAAACGACGATCGACCTAGCGTACCGGTACAAGTTAAGCGTATACGATGCCGCTTATCTCGGGCTGGCTTTGGCTCTCGATAGCCGGCTGGTTACTGCCGATCGCAGGCTCGCCAACCGCGCCGCGGCTACGAAGATCATACAAGCGATTTAGGGCTCGTAAATCCAGCGTACTGCCGACGATCGCGCCCGAGTCGTCGAACCTTTTGAACTTTGAAATTTGACTGGCGTCTTGTGCCAAGTCTCCACGCCACTATTCCGAAGACCCGTCCCGCCGAGTTGTTGCGCGTACAGCTCTAGTGGGTCACACTTCAGCCAGCCAATTACGCCGCCCCCGCGGTTTAGCGAAGTAGATCGTCATTTCGACATTTCGAGAATTATCAAAACGTGCAGTTCGGCTTTTACCGGCGCATCTGAACCTTGAACGTTTGGAACGACTGGAACGGAGCGAAGCGGTGGAACGGCTGGAACCATTGGAACGGACCGATCCCTTGTTCTGAATTCGGAATTCCCTTGCCAGAGCGCTTTCGGACCTATATAGAGTCATCCTAGATTTCGTTCATCTTAATGGCGCGTAAGAGGAGATAGAAAGCCGGGCCACACAAAGGCAACGGTGGTATGGAGTTCGGCGCCGGTTTCACGGCGACTCTATTTTCGCTGCCGGAGCCTTCCCTCTTCTAGAATTCAAAGGCTATCAAAAGCCTAATCGAGGAGAAAATTATGAATCCCATGTTTATAGTTGCCATCCCGTTATTATTGGTGATCGTGGGCATGGTATTGAACAGCTTCGATCTCGGTTACGATCAACCGCCAAGTTCAGCGGAGCAAGATCCAGCAAAGAGAGCCGCGGTGGAAGCGGAAACTTTTCGTCGTTTCTTCGATACACAGAGAAAGCGAGCCGTGCAACGGCAGAAAAGGATCGGCCAGTATGCCTGGTTGCTTATCGTCGCAACTATCGGTTCCTTCATCTGGCTGTACAAATATACCGTGAACACAACCACCGCTACGACTCAAATGGCTGCGCTTCAGACACTGGCGATGGAAGAAAAGAAGGATCTGGTTCTCTCGGTCACGCTCAAGGACGGGAGCAATCTCAAATACCTGATAAAATCACCCACAGCCGATACCTTGGATGCCGCCACGAAAGAAGGAATTTCGAAACAGAAGATCTCAACCTACGACATGGAACAATCAGGTACGGTCTTGAGTATCGGCGAGACTCCATTGCCTGTCGGCGTCGCACTGAAAGTGTCCATCGACCCGACAGCAAAAAAAGACTGAAAGCGATCACACTTAAACGCACCCTCTAATAACTGAAACTTACTGGTTTGAAATTGATCAGCGGGCAAGAGAGCTACCCGCAAGCGGCTGCGCGGCGTTCCCCCCATTGAACGATTGAACCCTTCGACATACTCAGGGCAGGCTTGAACGGGCCTTAGTCGGTTAACGGCTTGACCATTTTGAACCGGCTTCGGTCTTATGTGAGCGAAGCGGTTGAACGATTGGAACGTCTGGAGCCGGGTTCCGTATTAAATGACCCGAGGGTTTCAACAATTTGGACGGCTGCTCAGGTTAGGATATATTGTTAAGCGCAACGTCGAGGAAGTATATTCTCGATAGGAGGCTTTCATGGCCGCAGACCTTCGGTCGTGCACAGTGACCCGGAGATATTAGGTGGGACTCCCGTCTTCATGGGCACGCGCGTCCCGCTGCGAAACCTCTTTGACTATCTCGAGCGTGGACATGGCATCGATGAGTTTCTTGACGCGTTCCCGTCGGTATCTAGGGAACAGGCAATCGCGGTTCTCCAGAACGCTCACGAGGTTTTGACAGCCGATGCGCGTGCTGCTCGATGAGCAACTGCCGCGTCACCTCGCTAGGGAAATCGGCGGGCACGATGTCAGCACGGTTCAGCAGCGTGGGTGGGCCGGGCTTAAGAATGGCGAGCTACTTCGCGTTGCGGCTGACGCGGGTTTTGAAGTTTTGGTGACCGCTGATCGCAATCTGCAATTTCAGAAGCGTCCAAGTTTCTCTCTTAAATCCATTTTCGAAGTTTAAACCAGCTCCGCCTTAAACGATTTCAACGGAGCGAAAGCGGTGGAACGTTTGGAACGACTGGAACGTTTCAACTGGCCGCTTGTGCCAAGTCTCCTCGCCACTATTCCGAAGAGCCGCCCCGGCCAGTTTTTACGCGTAGAACTCTAGATGATATCCGGCACGCCCAGGAGCTGTGGACTGATTACAGACGCCGCAGCAAAAAGGCAAGTAAGATGCCACTGACTAGAGACTTTAAAGAAACGATTCGGGAGCGCGCTCGCCGCGACGCGGCGTTCCGTGAAGCACTTTTGAAAGAGGCCGTCGACGTCCTACTCTCAGGAGACGTCGAAACCGGCAAAATCGTCCTCCGTGATTACATCAATGCCACGGTCGGATTTGACCAGCTAGCGACCGTCACCCAAAAATCACCAAAGAGCCTCGTGCGTATGCTCGGGCCTAACGGTAATCCTCAGGCTCGCAACTTTTTTGAGATCGTCGCCTATCTTCAGAAAAAAGAAGGGCTCCGCCTAAAAGCACGCGCGATGTAGGATTCCTTGCCCGCGATCCGACATGTTTGACCCAGCAGGCGCCGGCGGTTTGAACGAAGCGGAACGATTGAACAGCTTGGAATGTTGGCGACAACGGATCTCGCGGCTGTCAATCTGCCACTCATTTTGACGTTTTGAGAATTGTCAAAACGTGCAAGTTACCGCGCAGGTTTATCTTTCCTTGAACTTTTGAACTATTGAACCCTTCGACATACTCAGGGCAGGCTCTTGAACCGCCGCAAGGCATTGAACGGAGCGAAGCGGTTGAACGATTGGAACGTCTGAAACCGGCCGCAGTATGCGTTAATGGGCCGCAGTATGCGTTGACAGGACTCTATTAAGGCGATATAAAGTCTTTATGAAAACCCTAACGATTACCGACGCAAAGAAGAACCTCGGCCGTTGGCTGGCGGCCGCGGCACGGGGTGAGGATATCGGTATTGTCTGTGGCGCGGACATCGTCGCGCTTCGGAAGGTCGACGTCGAGTCCACGGATTACGCCCAGCGAGAGTACGGCGCTATACCGGAGCAGGTGGCCGCCTTGGAAAAAGCCACCGAACAACGCTATCGGCGCTTGAAGCGGAGCAAAAAGCTTACGTCGATCACTGCCCAAGAGCTTAGGAAGATGGTTGAGTAAACTTCTGGGCATCGACCCCGCGGTCATCCGCCGCGTGCGTGAACTGCCAAAGAACGAAAGGGTAGAATGTCTCTTTGCTCTTTGCGATCTGGTTGATGTTTTTGGTCAGCCCCATGTGCACAGCGGCCTTGGTATCCGCAAGTTAGGAAGCAAGCTCTTCGAATGCCGCGGCAACCGCGATCTCCGATTCATCTTTCAAGATCGAGGCGCCGAGCTTTTCGTCTCGTTCCTCGGCAACCACGACGAGATTAGGACTCTCCTTCGCCGCGGCGAATATCGTTAAATGTTTCGATGTTTCGGGAATTCTCAAAACGTGCAAGCTCCCGCGCAGGTTTATCTTCCCTTGAACTTTTGAACTATTGAACCCTTCGACATACTCAGGGCAGGCTCTTGAACCGCCGCAAGGCATTGAACGTAGCGAAGCGCTTGAACGTTTGGAACGATTGGAACGGGCCCCCGTATTGATGATCCCTTATCCTTTTAATGTCCCGGTTGTCTTCTTTGCCCCGAATCCATTACACTACGAAAAATTTTGTTGGAGTTAGACCGGACATTACCCGGAGCGCCGCACCACCGCGCCAGAGAATTCTCCAATAACGAATTTTGAACTCTCTTTAACGTAGCAAGATCGACTTACGGTCAGATGTGGGGACTCCCGGAGGAATTCTCTTGCTGTTGCTCTACCGTATAGGTGTCGCTAGGAGCTCCGTTCCATTGACAATGACCCGGGCGTTCGTTAGGATTTCAACCATCATCACCCCTCACTGTTTTGGCAGTAGGGCGCGGGGCCGCTCCTCCGGGAGCGGCCCTTGCTTTTTCGGGACGCGTCGATGAAGACCTATGCCTATATCGACGCGTTCAATCTCTACTTCGGCTGCGTAAAGAACACCCCGTATAAGTGGCTGGATCTCTCGAAGCTTTGTGCCATCCTCTTGCCGCACCACCAGATCGAACGGATCAAATATTTTACCGCTCACGTTAAGGCGCTGCCGAGCAGCCCTGATGCTCCGCGCCGTCAACAGGTCTACCTCCGCGCGTTGCGCACGCTGGCAAACTTTGAGATTGTTTACGGTCATTTTCTGAGCCACAGCGTTAGGATGCCGTTGGCCCATCCTATGGTTGGGCAGCCAAGAACAGTCGAAGTTATCAAGACCGAAGAAAAAGGTTCTGACGTAAACTTGGCTACCCATTTGCTCCACGACGCTTATCGTAACCGGTACGAGTGCGCGGTCGTGATCAGTGGAGACTCGGACCTATTGGCAGCCGTCCAGATCGTGAAGAATGATCTGGGCAAGCCGGTCGGCGTGTTGAATCCGCAAAAGCGGCCGTCTCGAATGCTTCAACAGCACGCCACGTTTTATAAGCACATCCGCCCGGGCGTTCTTGCCGCGAGTCAGTTCTCAACGGTTCTTAAAGACGAGCATGGCACTTTCAACAAGCCCTCAGAGTGGTAAGTGATACACGAGATCGTAACCGCCGCCTGAGCATTTCTGAACTCTTTTGACGTTTTGAGAATTGTCAAAACGTGCAAGTTACCCTGCGAGTTGTAATTGTCTGCAACGACTTGAACGTTTTGAACCGGCTTCGGTCTTATGTGAGCACAGCTGTGGAACGTCTGGAACGGCCCGGTCCCCCGTAAGTTGGCGCCCGATCAGGTCTTTTTGTTCCCGATGATTCTTTTCAATCCTGTCCACTATTAGACAGTAATCCCTCCCGAGCCGGATTACGTTAATCCCTGAAGGATGACGAATCTTTGTTATTGCATTTTCGAAAGCTGTAATGGCGCGCAAGAGGTAGAAGGCCCCTCCCCCGTAACCAACGGTGGCATGGACTTCGGCTCCGGATCGACAGCGAACGTATCCCCGGTTCAGACCCCTCCCTCTTCCAATATCCAAAGGCTACAAGAGCCTGAAAAAGGAGAGAGTTATGAATCCAATATTTATAATCGCCATTCCGCTGGGATTGGTGATCTTGGGTATGATCCTGAACAGCTGGGACCTTGGTTACAATCAACCGCCGAGTTCGGCTGAGCAAGATCCGCTCAAGAAACTGACGGCGGAAAAAGAATCTTACCGCAAATTCTTCGAGCTACAGAGAAGCCGGTCGTTAAAGCGCCAAAAACGGATCGGCCAGTATGGCTGGTTGGTTATG
>VBKY01000310.1 GCA_005879255.1 Deltaproteobacteria bacterium | reverse complement strand
CAAGCAAGGCCGTGAGGGAAACGCTGCCGGCGGCAATGCTCACAAGCTTCACATCGAGGCCATATTTCTCATAGAGTCCGAGTTCCTTGGCGATCCAAAGCGGAGCCCGATTGCCCGTGAAAGAACTGTAAGAAACGATCAGGGGCTCGAGTTTCTTTTCTTGGGCATTGCCTATGCCCGCCAATGACAGCGCTATCAGGACGATTACAAGATTGCGCCAGACCATGGGTCTCCCTTCTTAAGCGGTTTGCAGTTAGAAAACGCAAAGCCTGCGCGATAAATAGGTGATTTAGTTTGAACGGTCAAACATATTATTTTCATGGAGGCCCACGATGAGAATACTTCAATGGCTGTTGCAGACTGACAGTGGTGTTGTGGGCCTGATCCTGAGGATTACTCTTGCGGTAGTGATCTTTCCACAGAAACGGTCCAATTAATTTTCCCGCAGGTTTCTCCGAATAACGTCCAGATACTTGAGGCCGGATGCGGTCACATGCCGATGAGCCCCGTGCCGCCGCCAGTGGGATAGATGATGACATCAGGGAGATGCCAATCTAATTGTTCGGCGATCTCGTATCCCATGGTCTTCTTGCCTTCGACTCGATAAGGCTCTTTCAGCGTTGAAAGATCAAACCAGTCTTCGGTTGTCTTTTTCTCGGCGATGATCCGGGCGCAATCATTAATGAGACCATCGACCAACGTGAGCTTGGCGCCGTAAGGCCAACCATCACGAGCGGCGCGGGCAGGGAGTGACTAAGAAAAGAGCGCGGGGGAAGCGATATAAAATTGTCGGCGGAATAAGCGGCGACGGCATCGGAGACACTTTATATGCCAGTGGATTGTTTCACGTTTTCGCAATTGCGAAAACGTGAAACTGTCAGCTTGGAACGTCGTCGCCACGGGCGAGACCCAGGTGCGTTCACAGATTCAACGCTTGAGCGTCAGGGCTGCTGCTGCGGCGGTACTTTGCGTTCTTGTTCCTTCTGAGGCTCCGGTTGCCGACGTTGCGATTGCTGTTGTCTTTGCTGCTGTTGCGCTTGGCGTTGTTCTTGCGCCTGTTGTTGCCGGAGTTGTTGAGCGCGTGCCTGTTCCTGTCGCTGCACTTGAGCGTTGCGATCTTGTTCTCTTTGTTGCTGCTGTTGTTGTCTGCGCTCAAGATCCTGTTGTCGTTGCTGCTCACGCGCTTGGCGCTCTTGCACCTGCTGTTGTTTTAACTGCTCGCGGCGCGCCTGCTCCTGTTGCTGCTGCGCCTGTGCTTTGTGCTCTTGCTCCTGGCCGCGGCGCTCAAGTTCTTGCTGTCTTTGCTGCTGCGCCTGACGTTCTTGCAGTTGCTGTTGTCTGAGTTGCTCGCGCCGCTCCTGCCCTTGTCGGTTCTGCTGTAGTTGGCTTTTGCGCTCCTCTTCTCGCTGCTGGGTTTGACGTTCCAGTTCCTCGAGTCTTTGCTGGGGCGACTGTCGCTCTTGCGGTTCCTGTCGACGATCCTGCGCCGGCTGCTGCTTCTGCGGCTGGGCTTTGCGCTCTTCCCTCTGCTGTGCTTGCCGGCGTTCGAGCTCGCGTTGTTTCTGCTCTTGTGCCTGGCGTTCTTGCGATTGCTGCTGGCGCTGTTGCTCCTGCTGCTTCTGCAGTTGTGCTTTGCGCTCTTGTTGTTCCTTTTGCTGATCTTGTTTTCTTCGCTCCAGTTCCTGCTGCTGAACTTGACGCTCTCGTTCCTGTGTTTGCGTATCGGGTCTGCCGGCGATTCCCTTGTTCTGCTCCGGCGGTGTAGCCGGCGCCGGCTGCGGAGCGGGCGACTTTTGTGCGCGCTCTGCCTTTTCCGCTAAATCTGAATCGACAGACTCTCGGGTCGCGAGTTTCTTGCCACGAGCTGCAGTTACGGGTTGCGGCGTAGGGCCGGAGGTCGTTGTCGGATTGCGCGGGCCAAATTCCTTACCGGGAGTCTCCTCGGCGGCCGGACGAATCCGAACGCGCTCGGGTCTCGCTTTATCGCCCGCGGAAACCAGCGCCAATGCTTGCGAAGGCTCGATCGGTTTGCCCTGGGCTTTCTGGATCTCAGGCAATTTCTCTCGGAACGAGGCCGGCGGCGCCGGCGGTGCTGTTCTGACTACAGCGGTGCGATTGAGCACGTTGGCGGACGGCTTGTAACCGCGGTGGCCGCCGGTTTCGGAAGCGACCCGCAGGGAAGTCCGGTTCGGGATCGGCAAGGACTCCGACGCGAAGCGCCCTGACCTTGCGTCGCGCACGATCACGGAGTCTCTTACGATGTACCTATTGATGGGCCGCGCGGAGATAAAAGTATTCTGATTCACGATGGTGACGTAGGTCCGATTGGCGTAAGTGATGTTGCGCCGGTCGCGCCGGTCCCACCAGGGAAGGTAACGATCGCGCGGATGCAGCGGAAACCAACCGACATGGTCTCGCACGCGGACAAATTCCACCACCGCAGGGACGTATCGGACGCGCGTGCGCGGACGAACCGGGACCCAGTACCAACGCGAGCGGTAGGGTGTCCAACGGCCGTAGTGTGAAGTTGCCCAGCCCCATCGGTCGTTGCTGATCCATGTCCATCCCCACGGGTCCTGCCAGAACCAACGTCCGTCACTGAAAGGTACCCAGCCTGCGGCAACGCGCGTGGGCGTCCAGGCATAACCGTAATCGGGAATCTGCTCCCAGCGACCGTAGTCCGAAAGATCTTCGACGCCGATAATATCGTCGCTGGCATATCTGTAGGCGTCGGCGTAGCTGCGCTCGTAACGATCGTCACGTTCCGATGCCCATCGGTCGAATGCGTCGGTCCCGGGCAATCCAACGATTTCATATCGGGGCGAGTCGATGCCGTATACCCGCATTTCACTGTTTTCGACCGCTATCTGTCGACCGCCAGCCGCTACCATCACTCTGCCGCGGCGCACGGTGATCCGACTGTTGCCATCTTCGTCGACGGCGATCCGATAGGTGCCCGGCTGGTCCAGAGTCACCGCTACGTTGGGAGTGGCGATCTCTATAACTTCGTCGGATTGCAGACGCTTGATGTTGAACGATGCCGCGCCTTCACCGAGATAGAACTGCTTGATGTCGTCCCCTAAATTCAATGTGGTGAAGTAGCTGCGCGGCGCGATGCGGACGAAATTTCCTGAAGAAAGTTGTACTTCCGCGCGTCCGCCTTCGGGTGAATAGATCCGATCTCCTATGGTCAATGGCACGTTTTCGATCGCATCATCCCACTCGTCTGGATCGTCCCCGCGGCTGTAGGTAACCGGTCCGGAAACAAACGAAATTCTGGCCACAGCCGGGTATCGTTCCTGCGCCGGTAATAAGTGCGGATTTAGCAAACCAAACGCGAAAAAAATGACCGCGAATCCAAGTCTCGGCAAATTCGTCTTATTTAGTAAAGAGAGCATTTTCAGCCTCCGGTGCGTTTTCAATCAAAGTTATTCACAATATAGACCAAATGAAGCAGCGACTATTTTCCTTATAATTCGTCATTACCAAATTTAGATGTTGCATTTTCGGCACACTTGAGCCGCTCCTATATACCGATTAGACGAGAGAGTTGGCGATTTGTGAGTTTCGTCGGACGATTGTGGCCTGTTTCGGATGCCCTCTCGCTCGTTATAAGTTATACGAACCAGAGGGTCATAACCTTCGCCAGGCTATGTGAAAATTGCGCTCGTCGTTTCCTTCGCAGCGTTTTATCCTTAGCGAGTCGAAGGACTCAGGGCAGGTTGGCTCATTTCCACTTGGCCCATTGCCAGAGTTCTTCACTATTTCGTCGGGTTTCCGTGTAAAAGGAATTTTGACTTTCTTAGCTTCTGCAATATGGTTATGAAGGAAACGTCAGGGATTTGCTCGATGCTAATGCGAAAATTGCTTTCTAATTTCAGTTTCACTTTGCTGCACCTCTTGATTGCGAGCGCAGCGGCGCGAGCTGCTGAGCCCAGACCCGCCTGGCAAGTCGAGTGGGAGAAAACAATGAGCGCGGCTGAGGCGGAGGGTGAGGTCGCAGTTTACGTCGTCGATTACCCCAGGTTTACCGTCAGTCAGTTTCAGAAGGCTTATCCGAGGATCAGACTCAACCTGGTAGACGGACCAAGCGGGCCCGCGCTTTCCTCTCGACTTATGGCCGAGCGGCGAGCAGGGAAATATCAAGCCGATCTCTACATTGCCGGACAAGGGACACATGTTTCAGTTTTATATCCCGCGAAGGCGCTAGCTCCTATGCCTGCCGCTTTCCTATTGCCGGAGGTGAAAGACGAATCAAAATGGTTCAAGGGGAAGCATCGCTTTGTCGACCCTGAAACCCGCCACTCTTTCGTATTTCAAGGTCATCGAGGCCTTTACATCTCCTTCAACACCCAGCAAGCGAGGGGGGAGGAAATCAAGTCGTGGTGGGATCTGATAAACCCAAAGTGGAAAGGAAAAATTATCGGCTACGACCCGTCGATTGCTGGGGTTGCGCGCAATGTTCTTTGGTATCTCTATATGAATAAATTCTTGGGCACGGAATTCATGAGTAAACTATACGGCGATATGCAACTAACTTTGAGTCGAGATCATCGGCAGTTGGTGGATTGGCTAGCCTCAGGGAAGGCGGCCATCTGCGTTCCCTGCGACGACGCGGAATTGGCCAGTGCCAAAGAGCAGCGGCTTCCTGTGGAGTCGGTAACCCACACTCTGAAAGAGGGCGACTATATCGCCGGCGGGCAAGGCGTGATTAGCTTGATCGCTCCGGCGCCGCATCCCCATGCGGCGCAAATATTTCTTAACTGGTTTCTTTCGAGGGAAGGACAAACCTTGTACCAGGAACACTCGGTCAAATCCGGTCAGCGTAACGCCAACTCCCGGCGTACGGATATTCCCAAGGATGTCATTGCACCTGAATACCGCTTGAAAGACGACTCGGTCTTTTGGGAAAACGGGCCCGCGGTAGATCAGGAAACTGCTGAGGCCACGAAGTTGCTCAAAGCGATTCTTGCAAAGAGACCATAGGAAGGAAAACCAGTCATGCTCTCAAGAGAAGAAAACGAGCTGTTGACCCGAGTGCATGCCGGCACTCCCATGGGCCGTCTGCTTAGGCGCTATTGGATTCCCGCTCTGCTTTCCGAGGAAATTCCCGTTCCCGACTGTCCTCCCGTGCGCGTGCGACTTCTCGGCGAAGACCTCGTCGCTTTTCGCGACACTGAGGGAAAGATCGGCATTTTGGACGAGCACTGTTCCCATCGAGGAACGTCGCTGTTTTACGGTCGCAACGAAGAGTGCGGTCTGAGATGCATCTACCACGGCTGGAAATACGACATCGAAGGCAATGTGCTGGAAACACCCGCGGAACCGTCCGGTAGCCAGTTAAAAAACAAAGTCCATCATAATGCTTATCCTTGTATGGAAGCGGGCGGAATGGTCTTCACTTACATGGGACCGAGAGGGCAAATTCCGATATTTCCAACCTACGCCTGGCTCGGCATTCCGCAGAATCAAATTTACATAGCGAAGAGTCTTTTGGAGTGTAATTATCTTCAAGGCTTGGACGGTGACTGCGATTCCGCTCACTTAAATTTCCTCCATAAAATGTTCACGCCGGACGCGCGCAGGGAGTTCCTGAGGCACGACGATCAGTCCCCCACTTTCGAAATCGACGAGATGGACTTTGGCTTCAGGGTCGCCGCGATCAGGAAGATCGGACCCGACAAGAGTTATGTTCGGATCTCGCAATTCGTCATGCCTTTTATCGGCTGCGTTCCGGTCGGCCGCGAAATCGATGGCAAACTCGACGGCTTTAAAGCCGTCTATCAGGTTCCTACCGACGACAATAACACCTGGAGATACGATTTCTTTTTTAAATGGTCGAAACCGATGACCAAGGAGGATTCATCGAAGCGAGATTTCGTTGGCCCCGATTACCGCAAGCTGCGCAACATCCGCAACAATTATCTCCAAGACAGACAAATTCAGAAGACGGTCAATTTCACGGGGATAGAAGAATTTTTGAACCAGGACGCGTGTGCGACTGAGAGCATGGGGCCGATCGTAAACAGAGCCAAAGAGCACCTCGGTGTGAGCGACTCGTATATCATTC
>VBKY01000742.1 GCA_005879255.1 Deltaproteobacteria bacterium | reverse complement strand
CTCCCTTCCGGCGGCATCGACTTTCGCGATATCTGGGCGATGGCGGTGCATCCGACGCGAGCCAATGAGATTTACGTCGGCACGCTGCCCGCGGCGGTCTATGTGAGTGAGAACGGCGGTCGATCCTTTCGCGAACTTTCGGCTTTCCGCAATCTACCCGATTATAACAAGTGGACGTTTCCACCGGGTGCGCATGTCGCTCATGCTCGCTGCATCACGCTCGATGCGCGGGTGCCGGATGAAATCATCGTCGGCATAGAAGAAGGCGGCGTGGCGCGCAGCCGCGACCGTGGCGCAACTTGGGAAGATATCAGCGGTCCGGCGAGTTCGACTGCATTTCCGAAAATCAATGATCCAGCCGGCATCGTGCCTTATGAGATGGGTAAGCATGAGGAAGGGCGCGTGTATCGCGACGTGCATTGGATAATGCGCCATCCGACGCGCTTGGAAACCCTTTTCGCTAGCACGGGGATTGGTACCTATCAGACCAATGACGGCGGAAAAAATTGGCTCAAGTGCGAGTACGGTATGGGGCGCGCTTACGCGATTCCGATGACCAATCACCCTTCGGTGCCTGACCGAATATTTCTCGGCGCGGCGGAAAATGGACCCGCCTCCTGGCCGGGTTACCGCACGGTGCGCGCCGGACCGTACAACACGGTCAAATTCAGCCGCAATCTGTCGGCGCAATCCGGTGGAGCGAAAACGCAGATTTTGCGCAGCGACGATGCCGGCAAGACTTGGAATCGGTTAGCCGCGGGTTTGCCCGCTGGCTACGAGCATATGACGTGTGGCTTTGCCGCGGATCCGGAGGATGCCGACACGCTGTGCGTCGCCTACACAGATGGTTCGGTTTATGTCTCTCACGACGGAGGGAATCGCTGGCGCCAGCTTGAACTAACTCAGAGCAAACTCTATGGCGTGCGTCTGATGGCCGCTGCGTAGTTATCAATTTCGGACATTTCTTGCCAATGCCGTCAACTTGATGCAATGCTTTTCAAGTCTGCATTTTTAACTATAATATTGTTTTGATATATATAATTGTTGACACCTGAGCCAGGATGCTTCACAATTGTGTAATCAAATCAGTCCAGTACGGACGGGAAAGGTGGACTAGTCTAGATGATGAGGGAGCGAAAGCCGTTATTGAGCCATGGTTTGAGTTTATTGGCGGTCATTTTTCTAATTTCTTGCGGGAGTCCAGCCAACCCGCCGCCGGGGAAGTGGACGGCGGAGAATCCGAGTGCGCCAGCGGGATCGGCAACAGAGACTGCCAAGCCGGCGCCGCCCAAACCTGATCCGGGTTCGACTTCCAGTTTAGACGCATTGCGCCGAGGTGAAAGCGCGGCCGGCGGCCCATTAAAGGATGTGAACTTCGATTTTGACAGCGTGGCTCT
>VBKY01000078.1 GCA_005879255.1 Deltaproteobacteria bacterium | reverse complement strand
ATTGCTGAAGCGATCCAGAAAAACGCTGATATGGTGGGCATGCCGAAATGGACCGACGGCGAAATCAAGTTCGCTAAAGAATTGCAAAAATCTTTGGAGCGAAAGGAAGAAGGATTGCCGACTAAAGTGTTGCCGCTGCAAGCGGGACGGCAAAACTCATCCTCCAACGATATCGGCGATGTCACTTGGGTCGTGCCGACCGGATCGGTTCGTTTCCCTTCCGCGGTGCCAGGAGTTCAGGCGCATCACTGGACGGCAGGCATCACGCCGACAATGTCAATTGCCCATAAAGGTGCGGTCGTCGGGGCAAAGGTCATCGCCGCCTCTGTTCTTGATCTGCTGACATCGCCTGAGCTTCGCGCCGCCGCGAAGAAACAGTTTGAAGAAGACACAAAGGAAACGAAATATTTTTCGTTACTGCCTCCGGGCGCCAAGCCGCCCCTCGATTTGAACAAGGAAATGATGGATAAATATCGCCCGGCGATGCGGAAGTTTTATTTGAACAAGAAGGCGGAGTTTAAGTAGGCGTGGTTCAAGACCCGGCCTGTCGCTAATAGGACATTTGCAACGGGAGCTGATATCGAGGCGAATTGACGCTGTAGCCAGGAGGTTTCCGATGAGGAAGAGTCTTTTGGCCCTGCTCGCGATTGTCGTTATCGAAACTTCAGCCTTCGCGGTTGAGAAAATCCGCATCGGCGTTCCGGAACTCAACGCCCAATTTCTTCCCCTCGCTTTAGCAGAGAAGCAAGGCTACTTTAAAGAGGATGGTCTTCAAGGTGAGATCATTCGCATAAATCCCACGGTTGCACTCGCTGCATTAGTTAGCGGAGAGCTTGATTATTGGACGGTGATTGGGAACTCGGTCGGCGCAATAATCCAGGGAGCGCCGCTTAGAGTCCTGGCCTGTTACGTGCCTGGCTCCCCCAGCGCACTGATCGCACGCCCCGAGTTTAAATCCGTTCAGGAGCTTAGAGGGAAAGCAATTGGACTCAACACCTCCGGCGGCGCTCTTGAGTCCACGGCGAGGTTGATATTCAAGCATTTTGGCCTTGATCCGGACAAGGAGATAAAGTTTCTTCCTTTGGGCACGAACGAACGCCGCTTTTCTGCGATGAAACAGGGATTGACCGCTGGCACGATGGGTTCTCCCCCGCTGGATTTTCTCGGCAAAAAGATGGGGTTTGTCGTGCTTGCGAGGGCGTACGAACTTTTCAGTTACCCTACTAGTGGCGTGATCGCTAGCGCGAGAAAGATCAAAGAAAAACCCGATGAGGTCAAGCGGGTGATTACGGCAGGGATCAAGGCCGCGCGTTATATCCGTCAGAATCGTGAGGGCACGATTCAGTTCATGACGGAGTGGTCGAAGATTGATAAAGAGATGGCAACGAACACCTATGAAAGCGTCTTGAAGCTCTTTAACGATGACGGAAGTTTGCCCGAAAAGGGGCTGCTTCTGGTGATTGATGAGCTGAGAAAGCTTGGCAAGGTGGAGCGCGAGATTTCTGTGAGGGAGGTCGCGGACCTCTCGCTTCTGAGAGAAGCGCAGAAGGAGTTGGGGATAAAATAATTTTCGATTTTCGATGGTTCGACAGAGTCTATTTTTTCTGGGCGGTATCGAAGGGCTGAGGACAAAGGTTTTTCGAGTGAAGCTAAAAGCACGAATGCCAAATTCACACTGAAAGCGTTAACCGGCAGCGACGAACCGAGAGGTGCCCGATGAAGAAGTTTCTTGGCGCTTTGCTCGTTCTTTTTCTCTTTCACGCCTCGGTCCATGCGGCAGATAAGATTAGGATCGGATTTCCCGACTTCTCGTCACCATTTCTCTCGCTCCCTCTGGGACAGAAGCCGGGCTTTTTTCAACAGGAAGGGATTCAAGCCGAGTTCATCAGAATAAGGTCCACCGTTGCGTTGACAGCGTTAGTGAGCGGTGAACTCGATTATCACACCGTTCTCGGCCCCGCCATAGCAGCGGCGGTCCGAGGAGTTCCGGTCAAAATCGTCGCCTGTTACACGCCCACGGTCGCCACTGTGCTGATCGCCCGACCGGAGTTTAAATCCGTCGAAGCGCTTAGGGGCAAGACAATTGGACTAAACAGCTACGGCGGCGGCCTGGAGGGCCAGGCGAGGTTGATGTTCAAGCATTTTGGCTTCGACCCGGACAAGGACATAAAATTTCTGGCCACCGGAGGCGTTGAGTCCCGGCTCACTGCTTTGAAGCAAGGATTGACCGCCGCCACGTTGGGCTCTCCGCCGATAGATTTCTTGGGAAAGAAGCTCGGCTTTATTGTCCTGGCGAGAGCCAACGAACTTTTTAGTTACCCTTCAAGCGGTCTAATCGTGAACGCAAAGAAGATTAAGGAGAAGCCGGACGAGATCAAACGAATGTTTAAAGCGGGCATCAGAGCCAACCGCTATATCAATCAGAATCGCGAGGGCACGATTCAGGCCATGGCGGAGTGGATGAAAATTGACCGGGAGATGGCCGCGGCGACCTACGATTCCGTCGTGAAGACCTACGGCGATGATTTGACCTTGCCCGAGAGCGGGCTCCGGCTACTTATCGACGAGGCGAAAAAGGCCGCCAATTTGAGCCGCGAAGTTTCACTCAATGAGGTTGCGGATCTCTCGCTTCTAAGAGAGGCACAGAGGGAGTTGGGGATTATAGGAAGGTAGGAAGAACTCATGCCGCCAGTAGAACAGATCAAGGCTAAGCGCGCCGGGATCGGCTTGCGAGCCTGCGACCGCGGCCGAGCGTTTCCCGGCTTTACCTTGTTCGCGCCGCAAAGTGGCGGTGGCAAGGTTTACTTGATCGACCTTGACGGTAACGCGGTCCACACCTGGCAGATGCCTTACGCTCCCGGCAACTCCGGCTATCTCACCGAAAGAGGCACTTATTTTTACAACGGAAAGACCGTCGAGAATTCAGCGCGATACATCAGTCGGCAGCCTTGGAAAGGCGGCGCGGCGCTGGAAGCTGACTGGAGTGGTCGTATCCTCTGGGAGGTCCGCCATCCGGACCATCATCACGACGGCATACGCCTTCGTAACGGCAATGTCTTGCTTATTTGTTTAGCTCAGCTGCCTGACTATCTCGTGTCGCAGGTCAAAGGCGGTCTACCCGGCACCGAGCACGACGGCAAGATGTATGCGGACTATCTCGTCGAGATGACGACCGATGGGCAAGTCGTTTGGGATTGGCGTACTTGGGAGCACCTGGACCCGGTGATCGATCGTATCGCGGCGGTGCAAGATCAGCGTGAAGCGTGGACCCATGCTAACGGTCTCGCCGAACTGACGAATGGCGACATCGTTGTGAGCTTTCGAAATATCTCCACCGTGATCATCATCGATCGTCGAACCGGCGAGATTATCTGGAAGCTTGGTGCGCCTCCGCTGTCCGGCCAGCATGCGCCAACACCGCTCCCTAATGGTAACCTGTTGCTATTCGACAATGGCCCGCACCGCTTGGACCATTCTATGACGTTTTCACGTGTCATCGAGGTCGAGTTGGCGAGCAAGCGAATCGTCTGGAAGTATCAGGAGAGACGGGAGTATGAATTCTATAGTCCGAGGATTTCGAATGCTCAGCGGCTGCCGAACGGCAACACGCTGATCTGCGAGGGTGATTTCGGTCGCCTGTTCGAGGTCACGGTTGATGGCGAACTAGTGTGGGAGTTTGTCAATCCTTATTTTGGCCAAGGGCCGACGGGCCAAAACAATCGCGTGTTTCGCGCTTACAGATATAGTGCGGAGGAGATTGGCAGGGCAAAGGCGACGGCAGTTGCGCTGTGAAGATTAAAACGGAGCTTAACTGTAAGGGGAAGTGAAAAAGAGACCAGTTCGAAGACGTGTGAAATAGGAGGATCTTAAAATGGACTCTTATCATCGCGTTCAAACGTTGCTCGAAGATTTGCAATACCGCCCCTTGAGAAGTCTCCGTGAGAGGAAAGAAACGAGCATTTCTCATAGAAGACGAGGCTGGCGCGTTTTCGGTAATGCTTTTGCGCTGGCGCTAACACTGTTAAGCGGCGCAGAGGTCCTTGCTGAACCCATAAAGCTAGGCTACGCGGCTCTCTCCGCAGGTCAGGTGGCCGTTTGGGTGGCGAAGGAAGGAGGGTACCTCTCAAAGCACGGCATCGAAGCGGAGCTCATTTACATTCCCGCGGTCGCAGCCACCCAAGCCCTGATCGCGGGTGAAATTCAGCTGGCTCAAGTTACGGGGGTCTCGACTTCGGGAGCCATTTTAGCAGGCGCAGACGTGAGAATCGTGGCGAGTTCGCTCAACCGTCTCACCGGTTCGATTTTTGCCTTGCCGGAAATTAAAACGCCTGAGCAACTTAAAGGGAAAAAACTCGGGATATCGCGATTTGGCGCGCTGAGCGATACGGGCGCGGCGCTGTTTCTCGAACGCTTCGGCTTGAAGCGCGGCACGGACGTGGCCATCATCCAACTCGGCGGCCTGCCGGAAATTGTCACGGCCCTGCAAAAGGGACTCGTCCAAGCGGGATTTGCCAATCCACCGCAGAGGAGCCAGGCCCGACGTCTCGGCATGACGGAGCTTTTCGATCTCGATTCGCTGGGTGTGGAACTGCAACAGACTTGCATCACTGTTACCTCGAAATATCTCCGCGAGCGGCGGCCCGTCGTCAAGTCTTTTGTTCAGGGTTACGCGGAAGGCCTGCACCGATTTCTGACCGACCGGGAATTTTCCTTTCGCGTGATGAAAAAGTATTTGCGAGTAGAAGACAAAGAGCTGTTGGCGGATGCCTATGACTTTTATTCGCAGAGGGTCCAAAAAATTCCATACCCGACGCTCAAGGGCATACAGTTTATTCTCGATGAAATGGCTCAAAGGCAGCCGCAAGCTAAGAAAGCGACTCCCGAGAGTTTTGTCGATCTGTCGGTGTTGCAAGAAATCGAACAGAGCGGATTTTTTTCACAGCTGTGGAAAAACTAGCTATGCGATATCCAGATATTGGTTTGTGGGAGCACTTGGAGCACAAGCCGGAGGCTCTATGAGGAGACTATTTGGCGTCTTGCTCGCTAGCTTGCTTCTGCAGCCGTCAGTCAATGCGGCCGACAAGATCCGGATTGGTATTCCGGACTTCACCGCCCAATTTGGCTCTTTGCCCTTGGGACAGAAGAGAGGCTTCCTTAAGGAGGAAGATCTTCAGAGCGAGGTCATCCGCATGAATGCCACCGTCGGCCTGGCAGCGTTAGCTAGCGGAGAGATCGATTATTATACGGTGATCGGCCCTGGGGTCGCTGCAGCGATCCAGGGAGTCCCGATTAAGGTTGTTGCTTGCTACGTGCCTAGCGCGCCCTTCGCCCTCATCGCCCGTCCCGAATTCAAATCCGTTCAGGACCTTAGGGGGAAGACAATCGGGCTCAACACCTTCGGCGGCAATATTGAGGTCGTAGCTAGGCTAATATTCAAACATTTTGGACTCGATCCCGAGAAGGAGATAAAGTTTCTTGCGCTAGGCGTTAGCGAACGTCGCTTTGCCGCGATGAAGCAGGGACTGGCCGCTGCCACGTTGGGAACTCCCCCATTGGATTTTTTCGGCCAGAAGATGGGGTTTGTCGTCCTTACGCGAGCCCATGAACTTTTCAGTTATCCCGCTAGCGGTGTCCTAGCCAGCGTGAAGAAGATCAAAGAAAGACCGGATGAAGTTAAGCGAGTGATCAAAGCGGGCATCAAGGCCAACCGCTATTTTCGTCAGAATCGAGAGGGCACAATTCAAGTCATGATGGAGTGGATGAAAATTGATAAAGAGACGGCTACGGCGACCTACGACAGTGCCTTGAAAGCCTTTAGCGATGACGGCAGCCTGCCCGAAGATGGATTCCGTATTCTGATTGAAGAGACCAAGAAGCAGGCCAAAGTGAGCCGCGAAATTTCTCTGAGCGACGTCGCGGAGCTCTCGATTCTCAGGGAAGCGCAACGAGAATTGGGAATCAAGAAATGACGGAACTGAACTACAAACGACATGGACAAAACAGGGAGGTCTTATGAAACTCTGGATAGTTTTACTCGTCATCTTAACCGCATCAACGTGGTCTGGTGACGCCTTCAACGCAGAAAAGACCACTTATCCTCCGCCCCGGTTCCCGTCCTACGTGAAGCCGCCAAAATCGATCGACGATGTCTTGCCTTATGCCCGCGCGGCGGTGCGCCAGACCGGTGGCCGGACTCCGCTTGGACTGGTGGAGAAGGGAACCGTGCTGATCGTGACGGAAGCCACCGCGGAAGAGATGGTGCTGCAGGCGATCAGGCGCGCTTATGAGGAGCGCGGGGTCAAGGTTCAAATTGTTCCTGACTATGAGCTCGTTGGGATCAGCAAGGAGGAGGCGCGCAAAGCCAGGGAGGCTACGCGCGATTTCACTTCCGAGCAAGGTTATATGGAAGCCGAACGTTGGATCAGCAGGCAGTTTGCCGATCCGGGAAATCCCAAAAAAATGGCTGAAGGAGAGGAGACCGGACCTGTATAAGGCACTATTCGAAAAAAAAGACGCTCATGTTACACCGCAGATCAAAGCTACGGTCGACAAGCTTACGCGCAAGGGTCTTTCGGACGGCCTGATCAAATATCTGGACAAACACCCCGAAGTCAATGCCGTTTTCTTCCAGCGCGGCGGCCGCACGGCGGCGAGCCGAACGATGGGCGAGCACAGCAAGAAATTTTTCGGCAATTTCATTTTTGACAACCGCTGGGAGCTCATGAACAAGGCCGCGACTTTTCCGGGGGACGTCTGGCGGCTTGCCGAAGAGCGAATCATCGAGCCTCTAGCGTGGGTCGACCGTGTGCATGTCACCGATCCGGAAGGAACCAACTTCACTTTTGATGTCGATGAAAAGCAGGCACAGGCGTGGGCCAAGGGTGGATACCAGCAGGGACATCTCTATATGTTTCCCCACCAGGCGACGGGCCGGTTTCCCTACTCAACGGTGGACTACCCTGCCTTCACGAAAGAATATAATCCCCGGTTTCTGCTCAAGGTTAACGGCATTTTTGCCGGCACGACCAATCACACCGGATCTTATCCAAGAATCGAGGTCCGTTTGAAAGACGGCTACGTGGCGGAGGTAAAGGGCGGAGGAATCTACGGTGAAGTGTGGCGCGAGTTTCTCAAGTACCCCAAGATCAACGACGTCACTTATCCCTTCCACGATCAACCCGGCTATTGGTGGATCTATGAAGCCGGGCTGGGGACCAATCCCAAGTTTTTCAAGCGGCCGGACGAAGCTATGGAAGGGACAAATTCCTCGGAGCGGAACAACGCCGGGGTGATTCATTGGGGATTCGGCTTGCGTCTACATCATGGGCCGGACAAGCCGCTGGAATCGAAAGAGTGGATGGATTTCGCCGCGCAGCATGCGCTGCCCAACGATCATTGGTGGCATGTTCACAACACGCTGCCGACCTATCGGATTCGCATCCGAGGCACGAAAAATACCTGGCTCACGGTGATCGACAAAGGAGAGATAACCGCCTACAGGGCGCCGGAGGTCCGCGCCCTCGCATCGCGTTATGGCGATCCAAGGGATCTCCTCGCCGACGATTGGTCGCCGCATCTACCTGGAATCAATGCGCCCGGGAGCTATGAGGATTACGCGAAGGATCCGTGGAAGACCCAAGTGATGGTGATGAAGAAGATCGAGTCTTCGAGCTATGAGTATTTTTATCCGGCGCTGAAAAAAAAGTGATCCGGGTTCGTTGGTTAGCCGGCTAAAACTCGACGGGATCGATACGCAGGTGTCATCCTGAGCAAAGCGAAGGATCTCTCAGAGTATACCGATGCTGTACAAGTCCTACTACGTTTACATTATGACCAACGAATCGAATACTCTTTACACAGGAGTGACAAATGATCTCACAAAGAGGGTTTTTGAGCACAAAAACAAGCTGCTTCCTGGTTTTACTGCGAAGTACAACATTACAAGACTTGTCTATTTCGAAGAGACCAACGATGTTCAAACAGCAATAGCTCGGGAGAAACAAATCAAAGGGTGGCTTCGGAAGAAAAAGCTTGCATTGATTAGCTCGGTAAATCCCAAATGGGAAGACTTGAGCTCAGATTGGTACAAGGGAGAGATTCTTCGCTCTCGCTCAGAATGACATCGGAGGAAGATATGAAACACTGGATTGCCGGAGTTCCGATATTGGTTTGTCTAGCGCTCAGTGGCCGCACGTATGGCGCTGAGAAGAATGTCTATCCCTCGCCCCGTTTCCCCTCTTACACCAAGGCACCGAAGTCGATCGATGAAGTCATGCCCTACGCGCGCGCGATCGCGCGGCAGACGACCGGCTTGCAGGGCGACGGCTTTGGAATTCTGAAAGACGGCGAGAGCGTTGCGCTGGTTTTGGCGGCGAGCGCTGAGGACATGGTCGTGCAGGCGATCAAGCGCGCCATTGAAGAACGCGGCGTGAAAGTGAATTTGCTCTATGAACATGAGCTGGTCGGTGTCAGCCGCGCCGACGCCGCCGAACTGCGCAAAGCACGCCGACAATTCTCTTCAGAACAGGGCTACATGGAGGCAAGAAGATGGATCGACGAGCGGTTTGCCGATCCCGAAGCGCCCAAGAAATGGCTCAAGGAAAGACGACCGGATCTTTATGAGGCGCTCTATCCGGCGAAGGCCGACGTTTCCGATCGCTTGAAAGAAGTTGCCAAGAAACTCGATAGGGAAAATATCGGCAAGGGAATCAAGCAGTTTTTAGAGAAAAATCCGAACGTGAGAGGTTTTTTCTGGGGCACCGGCGGCACAACGACGTTGCGGCGTTATGTGCGCCCGTATGAAGAGAAGTATCTGGGGGTGATGGTCTACGATAACCGCTGGACGGTGATGAGCAAGATTTCTTCATTTCCCGGCGATGTGTGGCGGCTTGCCGAGGAGCGGACCATCGAGCCGATCGGTTGGGCCGATCATCTGCAGATCACTGATCCGGAAGGAACAAATCTCGCTTCGGAACTCACCGAAGATATGTCGGAGCGCTGGGCGCGTGGCGTTTATCAGCAGGGACATCTTTATATGTTCCCCAATCAAGCAACGGGACGCTTTCCGTATTCTGTTGTCGAATATCCGGCGTTCCAGAAGAAATGGAACCCACGCTCGCCGACGCCAAAGCCCAACGGTGTCATCGCCGGCACGGCGAATCACGCGGGCCATTTTCCGCGAACTGAAGTTCAAATCAAGGATGGCTTCGTCGCCGACGTAAAGGGGACGGGTGTGTACGCCGACGCTTGGCGTGAGTTCCTCAAGTATCCGCGGATCAACGAAGTAACCTATCCCTATCACGACCGTCCGGGCTATTGGCTGCTTTACGAAGCCGCGCTGGGCACCAATCCAAAATTCTATAAGAGGAGGCCGGATGAGAATATGGTGGGAGAAAACACCACGGAGAGAAATCGCAGCGGCGTGATGCACTACGGCCATGGCATCCGGGTGCACCATGGACCCGACTCGCCCGAGTGGGCCAAGGAATGGGTCGAGTTCACCAAGAAGAACAATCTACCGGACGACCACTGGTTTCATATCCACAATTATTTCACCACCTACAGGCTCCGTGTGCGCGGCACGAAAAATACCTGGGTGACCATCATTAACAAGGGCCGTATGTCGTCGCTCGATAGCCCAGAAGTGCGCGCGCTAACTTCTCGTTACGGCGATCCGAAAGAGTTACTAGCCGAAGATTGGGTGCCGGAGATTCCCGGCATCAACACGAAGGGGCGCTACGACGACTACGCCAAAGATCCATGGAAAACGGTCACGAGCATCTTCAAGAGGGTGGATGACGGGACGTATGAGTATTTTTATCCGGCGGGGAAGCAAGCCGTAAGGCGTTAGGCGTGAGGCGTGAGGTCGGTGAAGAGGAGAGCGGGGAAGGAATCACTGCGAAGAGCCTAGCGTGGCCAAGCCACAACCAAAGTGAAGCAGGAGGAGGGGACTGGCTACTTTTTCGATCACCGGTCATGGGACAGGCAGCTTTTGAAATACAAAAGCAGCCAGTCCCCGAGAAAGCAGTCGGCGAAAAAGTTGCCTGTCCCCCGTTTCATCCCGGGATATTTCTTAGAGGGGAGATGTATTGTAATCTAAGAAAAAAAATCATCGGTGGTTTGTTGGCGCTCGTTCTTTCGGCTGGTTCGGACAGGCTTTTCGCCGAAGACATTACCGTCTCCTACGCCTCGCTCGGGGCGGCGTACATGGACCATGTTGTCGCAATCGAGAAGGGCTATCCTTCCGAGGAAGGGCTCAACATAAAAATCCTCAGATCCGGGGGAGGCTCCGCGACCCAGACTCTGCTATCAGGTCAAATACACTTCAGCTCGTCCGCAGGATCGGCTCTCAGCGCAGCGCTGCGCGGCGGTCCGGTCAAAATTATTTACACCAATCAATCACGACCGACTTACAAATTGCTTTCGAACAAACCTGAGATTAAGACCCTGCAGGACCTGATCGGGAAGAAAATCGCCGTCAACACTTTTGGCGACACCGGCCATCTGTCCACGTTACTGCTGTTAAAGAAGTATCGGCTGGATCCGAAATCATTTCTCTTCATTGCGGTAAGAAGCGAAGCGCGATTTCCGGCATTCCTGTCCGGCTCCGTCGATGCCGCCCCGCTATCGCCGAGAGATATCACGCAGATCGGATCGATTCGCGCGAACACCCTCGCCGATATCAGCAAGGAAATCCAACTCGTTTGGAACGGCGTCGCGGTATCAAACAAATTGCTAGCCGACAATCCCGCGTTGGTTGAGCGATTTCTCCGCGCATTGGCGAAGGGCAGGGAATTTGCACGCCGTTACAAAGAGCCGACAATCGCGATGGTGTCCAAGCATACTCCATTGCCGCCGGATGCGCTTTTAGTCGATTATGACACGGCATTGAGTAGCATGACCGATGAAGGGTCGGTTGCGGACGAAGTGCTGAAGGAAGAAATTTTGACGCGCGCGGAATTGATCAAAACCGCGAACGTTCCCGATCCGAGCAGGTTTTACGACTATAGCATCATTAAGAAAATCTACACTGAGCTTAAGAAAAGCTGGAAGCCTAAGTTGTAACGTTAGTGTGCTTCGATATAAGAGATTGGAGCATCGTCATTCGTCAATGCGTTTAATCAATAGGGGGACAAGATGGCTAAGAAAATACGCGAGTTCATGACGCACAGGGAGCCGCCCGAGCATATCTGGATGGAACGCGACGAAAGCGCGGTCATCGGCACGGCCCGCATGGGGCAAAGAATGGTCCCGAGAATTCGCCCGTTCGATCTGCTTCGGAGCACGCCGCTTTCCGGCAATCGCGCGCGAGTTGCGATATTCGAGGGCGACAGTTTGCGGGTCGCCGTCGAACATATCGCCGGACGCGAGGCGCAGCTCACGCGCGCGGCGGACCATGACGTGGTTTATTTGCAATTCTGCGGGCGCTCGAAGATTGAAAGCGAATCGGGCGTCGTTGAAGTCGAGCCCGGCGAAATTGTTCTCGTTCCGGCGGCGATCTCGCACCGCACGACGGGCACGGACGAATGCTTGCGCGTGCGCGTGGCGACGCAAGAGTGTGTGACCGAAGGTGTGGATCCGGAAAAGCCGACGATGCAAAGGCAGTTTGCCGTCCGCCCTTCCGAACCGATCGGGCTCGCGAACGGCGGCAAATCGGACTCTGGCGGTCAAGGACTAGTCTTGGAGCATATCAGTTTCTGGGACCCGCAATCGGATCTTTGGGTCGAGCGTGATGTTGCGGCACTCATTGGGTGCAAGCGGGAAGGCGGTCGTGTCGTTAAGAAACTAAGCGCGTTCAATTATTTTACCGGCATGACCGGCAAGGGCGGAGCGCGTGCTCCGATACTTTACAACGGCAAGGAGTTTCGCGTCGATGTTTATAATCTCGAAGAAGAGCAAAATGGATTTCATCGCGGCTGCGATGAAGACGAGATCTGGTTTCAGTTTCGCGGTCATTCGCTGAATCACACCGAGTGGGGTGCGCTCGAGCTCGATCCCGGGCAGATGTCCTACATTCCTCGTGGTGTCGCCCATCGGATCACGGGTAGCCCCGGCTTTCTGCGCATGGTGCTTTACAGCCGCAAGCTGGTTCATCCGAAAGCATTCAACAATGTTTCCGAGCGCGAAACGCGTTTCGACGTTCAGTAAAGTCTTTGTTGCGGCGGCGGTGTCGAAGAGAACGAAGGATCATTCACCGCTGAGGCGCTGAGGACGCGGAGGGGGAGAGTTTGAAAATAAAATCTCTGCGAACTCTGTGTCTCTGCGGTAAATTTTCCTTTTAATCTTTGGTTGCGGTTCTGCCGTGCTAGGACTGTTGCAATTCAAAACCAACATGAAGGAGCTATCCCGAATCGTTTCAATCATTCTTGCTTTCGTATTCGCGATTGGGCACGCGAATGCGCAGACATCGTGGCAGAGCGAGTGGGAGAAAACGCTCGCGGCGGCAAAGAAGGAAGGAAAGGTCGTCGTCGGTATTCCGCCGAGCGCGGAGTTGAGAAAGGAGCTCGAGAGCGCATTCAAAGCGAAGTTTGGTTTTGAGTTGGAGCTATTTGCCGCGACGGGACCGCAGATCGCCAACCGCGTCGTCACCGAAGGCAAAGCGGGCGTGCGTTACTTCGACACTTTCATCTTTGGCTCGTGTACCGGTGTACCGCTGATCAAGACCGGACTGTTCGATCAAGCGGAAAATTACATGGTTCTCCCCGAAGTGAAAGATCCGAAAAATTGGTGGGGCGGTCATGTTTTTATGGACAACGTGAGCAGCACGCGGCTCTTTTATTCTTTCATCGCGACCAAGACCACGGAAGGCTTTTGGTACAATACGACGCTGGCGAAGCCCGACGAGCTTCGTTCACTGGATGATTTTCTCGATCCGAAGTGGAAAGGGAAGATCGGGTTGAGCGATCCTCGCGTGCCGGGCTCCGGTTTGTCGGTGTGGTCGTATCTTTGGGACATCAAAGGGGAGGACTATCTCAAAAAACTCGTGCAGCAAGATCTTTTCGTCACACAGAACCTGCGGCAGCTCGCCGAAGCGTTGGCAAAAGCGAAGGTGGCGCTCACACTCGGTATCGGTGTCGCGCAGACGGAACCTTTCGTCAAAGCTGGCCTGCCGGTCAAAAGTCTTCCCGAACCACGCGAGGGAACGCCTTCCAGCAACGGCTATGGCAGTCTGGCGATTCTCAAGAATCCGCCGCATCCCAATGCCGCAAAGGTTTTCGTGAACTGGCTCTTGAGCAAGGATGGGCAGGAGCTTTACAGCCGAGCGCTGCTGCATGGCACGCGCCGCTTGGACGTGGATACCAAGTGGATGGTCAAAGAGGGCGTTGAGGCAGCCAAAGATTATCTGAGTGTGAAAGACAACGAGCGCTTGCGCAATTATTTGGAAGACAAGTGCGTTGAAGTAAGAATGAAGTCGCAAAAATTTGCTGAGAAGATACTTCAATAAAAATACTCTCGAATATCGACGTGCTATGCGCGTCATTCCGGCCCTTCGGCTGTGCTCAGGATGGACTCCCGGTGAACCTGTGGATTTGAGAAAATGATGGAATCACTTCCCTACCGAGATTTCCGCGGCTTCATCGAAGAGGCTAAAAAAATCAGTGAGTGGCGGCTCATCGAACACGCCGATTGGGACAATGAAATCGGCGCTTTGATTGAATCGACGGCCGAGCTCGATTCTCGGCCGATGCTGCTATTCGATAAGATCAAAGGCTATCCCGCCGGGTTTCGCCTAGTCAGTCTTGCGTTTGCCAATTACAAGCGGACCGCGCTCGCCTTCGGGATCTCTCCTGAGAAAAGCAAGCTCGAAGTCGTACGTTTGCTGGCGCGGAGGATGAAGTCTGGCAAAGCGATTCCGCCAGTGGAGGTAAAGTCCGCGCCGCTTATGGAAAATGTGATGGAAGGCGACGCAGTCGATCTGTTCAAATTTCCCGCACCGCGCTTTCACGACGGCGACGGCGGCCGCTATATCGGCACCGGCAATTGCTTGATCAACGCCGATCCTGAAAGCGGCTTTATTAATGCCGGGACGTACAGGATGCAGCTCCATGATCGAAATCTGCTGGGACTATGGATGAGTCCGGGACAACATGGACGATTGATTTGCGCGAAATATTGGGAGCAAGGGAAGAGTTGTCCGGTCGTCGTGGCGTTTAGCCCGGATCCGCTACTCTTTACCTTATCGCACACCAAAGTTGCTTGGGGAAATTCCGAATTGGATTATGCGGGCGGCCTACTGGGCCGCCCGTTGGAGATCATTCGGGGCCCTCTCACCGGTTTGCCGATTCCCGCCGGGTCGGAAATCGTCATTGAAGGCGAGGTGCCGCCACCTAAAATAGACTCCCGCGCCGAGGGACCTTTCGGAGAATGGCCAGGATATTATTCCGGCGGCACTCTCGGCACAGGCGAACCGCAGCCGGTGATCAGAGTCAAAGCGATATATCATCGCAGCGATCCGATCTTGGAAGAAGAAGCGCCGCTGTGGACCGGCGCGATGAAAATCGACGGCAATCCGACGGCGGGAATTCTCTGGGATCAGTTGGAGGCGGCGGGGATTCAAAACGTCGTCGGCGTTTACAATCACTCACCTTATTTTACCGTCGTTGCGATTCAGCAAAAATACGCGGGCCACGCAAAGCAAACGGGCCTAGCGGCGGTCGGCTCTGCAGCGGCGGCGCGCAATGGTCGTTATGTCGTCGTGGTCGACGAAGACATCGATCCGACGAATATGAAAGAGGTCTTGTGGGCGATGATGACACGCGTCGATCCACCGACCAACATCGACATCATCGACGGCTGCTGGAGCACGCCGCTCGATCCGCGCATGCCGCCCGAAAAGCGGGAATCAAAAGACCACACCAACGGCCGGGCGATTTTCTACGCGGTGCGGCCGTTCGAATGGAAAGACAAATTTCCCAAAGTCAGCCGCTCAAGCCGCGAGTTGCGCGAAAGGGTGATCGCAAAGTTCCGCAACGTGATTCCATTCCCAGGCGGATGACGGTTCGAAGAAAAGCTGGACTATGAACGCGACCAGACAACTAGCGCTTGGCTTCGTCGCCCTTCTTGCGTTGGTATTGCCATCCCTTTCCCGAGCGGCGGAATGGCAGACGGAGTGGGAGAAGACATTGGCTGGGGCCAAAAGAGAGGGCACGGTTGTAGTTGGCATTCCGGCAAGCAGCGAATTACGAACCGCTATCGCGACGAAGTTCAAAGAGAAGTTCGGCATCGCCACTGAACTGCTGTCGGCCCGCGGTCCGGAAAATGTGACGCGGATTATCACCGAATTCAACGCTGGGGTTCGTTATTTCGATATACTCGTGGCGGGAGGCGCCACGCCTCTTTCGATGGTTGCAGCCGGAGCCGCCGATGATTTTCAATCGTACATGATCTTGCCGGAAGTCAAAGATCCGAAGAATTGGTGGGGTGGGCACATCTGGGAAGATAACGTGGGCGGCAAACGGCAAATTTACGCATTTCTCTGCTACACGAGCGAAACACTGTGGTACAACGGCAGTCAAGTCGAACCCAATGAGATTCGTTCGTTCGACGATTTGCTCAATCCCAAGTGGAAAGGCAGAATCGGCTTTCTCGATCCGCGCAATCCCGGTTCGGGACAAAACACGTGGTCTTTTTTATGGAAAGTGAAAGGCGAGGAGTATTTACAAAAACTAACACAGCAAGATCTTCTCGTCGGTCAGAACTTGCGGCAGCTCGCGGATTCCCTCGCAAAAGGAAAGCTAGCGTTTACGATCGGTCTCAGCCATTACAGTTACGATCCCTTCATCAAAGCTGGCCTGCCGATAAAACCCGTTCCGAAAATCAAAGAAGGCGCGCACGCCAACAACGGCAGCGGCGTCGTAACGGTGGTGAAAAATCCGCCCCATCCGAACGCGGCGAAAATTTTCGTGAACTGGTTCCTCAGCAAAGAAGGTCAGGAAACGTACGGCAAGGCGATGACCCAGGGCACGCGCCGGCAGGATGTGAGCACGGAATGGTTGAAGGAATTCGGCATTCAGGGCTGTAAGGATGTGATGACGGTGGAAGAGTACCTTCGGTTGGAGACCCACCTGGAATCGTCGGTGCGAAAGATCAGAGACCCGGCGATCGCGCTGGCGACCAAGCTGCTGAAATAGGGTACGGGCACGGCATGCCGTGCCCCTACATTTTTTCGTACCCGCCTCATCCCTGTTGCCTCGCGGCTCACGCCTATTTTTTCACGTTTTGAAATTCGGATAGCCTGCTTTTGCCGTTTTTGCTTTGTAATCTGCGACTAGTTCTTCGCGTGGCATTTCGTGCACCCAGACTGCTTCGGTGAAACTCCAGAGCGTGAACGGATGCGCGCCGAGGGCGTATAGTTTGCCGTAATCCTTGATGGCGAGCGCTTCCCGTTCTTCCGCCTCCAGTTTTAAGCTCTGAGTTTTCTCCCACTTCTCGACGAATTCCCGCGGGTTCGCCTTGTATTCCTTTTCCGCCTCTTCGTTCATGTTGACGAGGTGAATCATCTTGTTCATGAGGTACTTGCTCATAGTCTCTCCTCGGTCACGCTCGACGCCGCCGGGACCGCCCGTTCAATCGTTTGCCTGGACGAGACGTCCGACCTGCTAGCCACGCTGCAAACGACGACTGACTCTCAGCCGAAGGCTTGCCGGCTAATAGCCCCTCGACACTAACATCCTCGTCAATACCTTCCCAATGTATTCCCTGTCCCTTGCCAATTAGCCGCCAGCTCCTACGTTCCTTTTGCGACGCGTACAATAGTCGTGGATACCAAGATAGAGGCACAGAAATCGTGTGCCCGTCGCTCAGATCAACGGACAGCGTATCTTCAGTGACGGTTACGCTTCCAGCGTTTGGCACTTCGATATCAACCGCGGAAGTACGCATCCCAAGCCTCCAAAAATTCTCTCCGGTGTCTCGCAACAAGCCTTTGAATTCGATTGATCTCCACCCTAGAAAACCCGCCACTCCTTTGCAACCGAAGTGGGTCAAGCCAGAACTTTGCAACTTTATCTTCCCGCTCGACGTGAACGTGGGCGGGCTTATCGCGATCGCTCGCGTGGAAGAAACAATAGGCCCAACTCTAGTTATGGTAGGCATCTATGACGGCGGCAGATATTTTTGCGTAATCCGGACCACTGAAACGGTTGCTTACTGCAGATGTGCTTGCTTTGTTTTCCAACCGTCCATCTTCTCAGACGTGCAGCCTTTAGCGGTGCCGTGGATTTCGCCGTTGCTAATCCGCTTGGCCCACAATCCGGAAATCGGAAACGGCCTTATATCCTTCGTGCCGCAAAGACAAGGCGAATTCCCTGGGGTCTCTTCCACCCTCGGCCTGAACTCGATTTGCAGCGGCTAAATGGTCCTTCGCGATGGCCACCGCGCGATCTTCCTCCAGGAGAGTAACATCGCATTTCACCAGACAAAAATGTTCTGTCCATGATTCGGGACTTGTTTCTTTGTAGCAAATGATGGAGGGCATATACCCAAGTCGCGGGCTGCCATAGGTGCCTGGCTCGTAGCGAAAACGGCCAGATTGTAGCTCCCGTTGTCTCATTTCGGCTTCTTTTCTTTCACAACACCGCTTGTATTTTTTTCCGCTTCCGCAGGGGCACGAAGCATTACGTCCAACTTTGTTCATGAATTCTCGTTCGGACTACAGGATGCCCATTTCTTTCGCTATTCGTTTGGGGAGCACCATCCCGTTTGAAAGCTCTACAAACGTTAGTTCGTCGGAAATCTCGGGTCTGCACAATCCTTCATGCCCCACGCGTATACGACACGCCTTCTCGATCTCCGCGGCGCGCGCCGATACCGTCCCTTTTTTCGTACCGAAATGGCCGCAGATCGTGTCGGCGGTAAGGTAGTTTGGCCTAGCTTTGTCAAAGAGGAAGTTCAAACGCGCAATCACATACACGACAGCCGACGCCCATACCTCCTTCGTACCGCCGGTGATGACGTAGCTTCGCTTCCTGCCAATCTGGTCCCATAGTTTCTCGATATAGCTGACAACATCAGGCGCGGACGCCAGGTGTTGTTTTGAGAATTCGACGAGTAGGGCTTTTACCTCGTCGATTCGCGCCTGCTTCTTCGGATCATCCATACCTCACTCCTTTTTTTTGGCCGAACGGTTGAGTCCACCGTTTGGCATAGTGCAGTCTTACTTCGGATCCTTTTTTCTATAACTAATTTTGCCGCACACGGGAGGAAAAAGATTCCTGATACCTTTTCCGGCCAATCTACCCAACGGCGCGCTTGCGGCCGGCGACGGTTGATCGTGAGGTCAACCGGAGCGTGCTTTTGGATACCTGAAGCAGCGATCGCAGAGCGTCATTCACGGCTGCCGAACCACGAAACACCTTAGCGACATCGGGTTCAAGCACAACAACATTCGCACCCTCTTTTATGAGTCGCTGGAAATGCTTCCCTCTAACAGCCTTCGAGTAATCAAACATATACTCGTCACACATCTCGTCTCGCTTCGTATTTTTACGCTTCATGACGTCTTCTCTCTTTTGCGGTGGCCCTCCTTGAGCTGATAATTCTCACTGTGACTTCACTTTCGGTATAAACTTATCACGAGCAAGCGTCCCCGAGAAGAATAGCCGATTGTAAGAACCTTTCTTCACCAACAGAGTGGTCAGGATCATTGAATGTTGCGACAGCGGATCATAAAAGACCGTAACAGCCTCTTAAAGGACACTGCTTTCTTGCGATCCCATTCAAATCGCATCTCCTTCGCCGACCCTTACGCTTTGATCAGCGTCCAGATTCCGATCGCGATAAAACCGATGCCTGCTACGTAATGCAAGAATTTTTCGCTGACATAATTAGAAAGAAAAGTGCCAGCGACGACGCCGAGCGCCGACGTCACAATCAGCGCCGCCGAAGCTCCGGCAAAAACGGTTAGCTTGCTTGTCCCTTTGTCCGACGCGAACAGCATCGTTGCGAGCTGGGTTTTGTCACCGAGCTCAGCGATAAAGACCGAAGTAAAAACCGTACCGAGAATTCTCCAATCCATTTAATACGTTCCTTTTCCCGGCTGATGCTACCTCGTACTACGCTTGTTTATCCCAGCTAAAGAACGGGATCGCAGGAAAACCCGCATCCAATCCCTCCGCGTGGGACGGCTTCGTCGAGTTCGCAACGCCCATCATCATCAAGAAATTCAAATATCCGCTGGTCATATTGCCTGACTTGATCATTTTCTCAGGCGTGCAGCCTTCGGCGGCGCCGTCGATGTCGCCGTTTACGATCCAGCCGACGGCGGCGGCGTCAAAGTTGGGATCGGTGAGGTGACGCTCGAATTGTTTTGGCCCGCCGACTTCCAACGACAGGTGGCCGCTGACCAGGACGCCGATGCGTTTGTTCGTCGGCAGGCTGTCGATGGCGCCGCGAATCGCTTTGCCGACTTCGAAGTAACGCCTTGGTCTGGGCATCGGCGGGGCGATGCAATTGGTCAGGATCGGCACGACGGGAATATCCATTTCCGGCCGGACGAATATCATCGGCACGATGATGGAGTGATCGATCGTCAGTTCGTTGGAATAGGAAAAATCGACGCCGCGGTCGAAGGCGCCTTCCATGATCGCGTCGGAAACGTCCACGTCACCCGCCAGTTTGCATTTCGGCAAACCGAACTCCCGTTCTTCGTCATAAAAAGTTCCGTCGTACTGATCCATCTTGCCAATCATGAAGGCGGGCATATTATCCATGAAGAATTGGTGCAGATGATCGTTGCCGATGCAGACGAGCACGTCGGGCTTCGCGTCGGCGAGTTTTTGCCGCATCATAGCTATTCTTTCCTTCACCTTAGCGGCGCCCGGCGGTTGCTGCGGCTGTTTAAACATCCGCGGCATGAAGGGGTTGTGGGTGATGCCGATGATCGACACGATCTGGGCCATGCGCCACCTCCTCCGACTCGTTGTTTCGTGTTTAGCACGATGGCTTGAACTGTGTAAACGGCCTTTGGGATTCGGAATTGTCCTCGCGCAAAGACGCAAAGGCCGCTAAGTTCAGAAGAATATATTCTGAACCTTTGCGAGCTTGGCGCCTTGGCGCGAGTAATCGAT
>VBKY01000344.1 GCA_005879255.1 Deltaproteobacteria bacterium | reverse complement strand
CCGGTAGCCGAGTTCTTTTGCCTTCACTGTTTCTGGCGGTATCAGTAATGCGCCCATTACTGAGCCATTGACCAGAGCGGCAAAGCGACTTGGGACCGAGCCAACCTGCACGATATTCAATTCCTTATCGGGCTGGATGCCGAGTTTCGGCAGCACGAACATCGTCGCGGTATGGTCTGCTGAGCCGATGCGAGAGACCGCGAATCTTTTCCCTTTAAGGTCCGAGAGCTGTTTGATGCTCGGAGGCACGACCAGTTGATAAGGAAAGCGGTCGGCGCCCCCGAGAATGATGTAAGTTCCGGCTCCTTTGAGATTTGAATTAATCGAACCCACTACCCCCCCTTGGCTGATGACGACTTCGCCGGACATTAACGCTGCCGTGCCGACGGGCGCGCCGCTGATATAGACCAGTTCGACGTCGAGCTTGTACTTTTTAAATAGGCCGGTATCGAGAGGTACCCAAACGTTCACTTGGCTGGTGCTGATGGATGAGATCGCCACCCGAATCCTTTCGGGCGGGGCGTCCGCCGCTAACGTGCAAAAGCAGGTCGCGACACAGATCACGAATACGAGCGCCGGGAGGAAGAAACCTTTTTTCATGGAACCTCTCCCTTTCTTGTTGTGGCTTATACTATAGATCGAGCATGGTTCGATACCCATCTTCGAGTGGAAGATAGAAATTTCATTGTAAACTTATCGAATGTTTAGTTCGTGGAATGTAATTGGCTCCAGGACTTGCTTTGCAAACAACTGGTCGTGTGCGCGTGAAGGTCGCGCGGGTTGCGCATTTTCTTCTCGTTGTTTCCGTAATCACAAAAAACTTGTCTAAGTCTGTTAGTGTCTCTCTCGGGGATGTTTGTAATCCCTCGCGTTCAGGCGAAGTGAAGTTCGTCATGCCGGCGAAAGCCGGCATCCAGGTTCGTTTTCGGTTCAAGTTCCAGAACCGCCTGGATTCCGGCTTCCGCCGGAATGACGGGAACAAGAGTCGACTTTCAGTCGACAAATTCAGAACCCCTCGGCTTGAAGCCGAGGGTCGTTCAGTTCTATGGTCGCGCCGGGGTTAAAATTACTTATCCCGAAAGCTCTCCGGTTCTGTCACCACCAAATTCCGATGGTCGACACCCTGTGTTCACGAGCGCCGAGAGTCGTGCTATGGATAGCCTCACACTGGTCGCTATGCGGGCGATGAAGGAGCACGAATGCGCCGCGATTTTAAGATTTTTGATTCGGACACGCACCTCAATCCCATGGCCGAAACCCTGGAGCCCTACTTCGATGCCGCCATGCGCAAGCGGCTGCCTGAGTGGGAGAGCTACAAGGTTCCCTTTCGCGTCGGCTGGGCCGGCGAGATACTGCAACCCCCATATCGCCAGCGTTACCAGTTTAAGAAAAGAGCCGGCTGGCGTGAGGAGCTGCGTATTTTAGGGGAAGCGGGTCCTAGGGAGCATATCGCGCCTCATTTCCCGAAGTTCATGGGTAGTCGCTTTCCGACGCCCGGCGGATCTGATGACGACGTCGAAGCGCGCATTCGGGATATGGATGAGGAGGGAGTGGACGTCCAGCTCATGCTTCCTGGACTACCGCCGGCCTCGGACGACGTCGACGTTGAGATCGGGTTTATCCGGGCCAACCACCGCTTTACCGATGATTTTTGCAGTAAGCACCCGCACCGCCTGAAGTCTCTCATCGTGGTGAGCAGCAGAGCGATCGAGGCATCGGTGCAAGAGATCAAAGCATGCGCGCGTGCGCCATGGGCTGCAGGCATCTATCCCCATCTGGCCGAAGGCGTTCCCATCGACCATCCGGACCTGGAGCCGATCTGGGCCGCGGCCAACGAGGAAGGGCTCTGTGTGGCGCATCACAGTTTCACCTCCGGGTACCCCGGGTACCGCGACCTCTGGGACAACCCGTTCATCGGCCGGACCGCCTCGCACCCGTGGGGCGCAATGAGAGCAGTGAGCGCATTTTTCGGCGCCGGAATCATGGATCGCTACCCTAACATTCGCTACTGCATCCTAGAGTCCGGCTTTGGCTGGCTGCCGTTCTGGGGAGCGCGTATGGACGATCAAAGCGTCTACATGTCTTACGCGCTGCCGGAGAATCTGGCTCGCAAACCTAGCGAATATATGACCAGCGGGCGCTTCTTCGCCAGCGTCGTGATCCATGAAGGCGAGAAGATGGCCCAGATGGTCACCGATTTCCTCGGCGACGGCGTGTTGATGTATTCGTCCGATTACCCCCACGCGGAATGCCGGTTTCCTGAGTCCACCAACAAGGTGCTGGGGTGGAAATCCCTGGGAGACGAAGTCATGCGAAAAATGCTGTGGGACAACGCGACGAGATGCTTCGGAGAGCCCTAGAAGAGAAGCGGTTGCGGGTCTTTTTATTCTAGCCACTAAGCCCTCGTGCGATTATGGGCATGAGCACTTTATCTCGAGTCTACTTGCTCCAACCGTCGCTGGCGTTTCCTTTTTTGCTACCCTTGCTCATTCCGCTGGCTCTTCTCTGGGTATCCGTTGCTATCACGAGAAGGGCCAGGACATCATAATCGCCCGATGTTGTTCACCGCGGGCTGAACGGTTGGTGAACGGGGTCTGGCACGCCCCGGGAAAACGCCAAAACCTGAGGAAGAAACCAGCAATAGGCCAGACAAGGGATACCTCGCCAGCAGCCGGAAACTTTTCTCCTACGCTTTCACAATAATTTAACCGTAATTTTATTTCCGCGAGGCGCGTCTTCTTTGGTACTTTGGTAGACTCAGGACAATAACACTTAGTGACCCGTGCGCATTCCAGAACGGGGATCGGAATATGGCGGAGAAAAAGAAATCACTCGAAGCGACGCTTATGCAACGCAAGATTTTCAATAAAGTGTGCATGGCTTACAGGCGTTCTTGCGAAGCTCCTACTTTTGCCATTCGGGCTGATGAGCTAAGGAAAGAGTTGTCTATACCGAAAGATATATTTGCTGAAGCGCTGTACGCTTTCATACACACAGAAAACCAAATGGCCGTTGAGGTATTTCAACGCGAGGGGCAAACTTACCGCGAGATATTTGCAACGATTGGAGCACCATGCAGAGAAACCGTCCGGCGTCAAAGCCCAAACTCGTTATCAAAATTCCTAATCCATTCCTCCGTTCTGCATGACCCGGCGAAAGCTCTAGTGCCGGTCAGTTATTCGCCTCCTATGACGAGATGATGAAGAAGCCAATGCCAAGCCTGTCGCGACTGGAAAGAAGAAAGGCATGGGTCTGCCATCGCCTGACCCCCGGCGTGACTTGGGCGCCGGGGTCTGACATTCATTACAATCCTCTTCGGTACGCGTTCGAATTGTTCCAGCCGTTCAATCGCTCCGCTCCGTTCAATGCTGAACGGCGGTTCAGCCGTTCAAGGTTCAAAAGTTCAAAGACAGGATCAGGACGGGGAACTTCCACGTTTCGGGAATTCTCGAAACGTGGAAGCGTTCTCTGAAAGTTGCGATGATTGACCGCCGCGGCGCTGAGGTGTGCGGCGCCGGGATCTCGGCTTTACATAAATCTTTCCTTGGCGCGCGGGCCGGAATCGCTTAGAATTTTGTACATCGGGTCGGGCGTGTGTGATGCGTTGCGTTTATTCGAACAGTGAAAGAGAGATAAAAAAGGTTATGCGGGTCACTGATACTGGCGCTTTTGGTACTCCGTTGGAGCGTTCGGTGTCATTGGGTACATTGTGACCGGCGAAGCCGGGCTTGTTTGAGAGCCCTAGGAAAGCACGGGCAGCCTGCCAGCAAAGATCTTTCTAACCAATCTTTTCGATTCCTCATAGCGCTCCAATGGACACTTTATTAGGCGGAGCTCCACTGCTTGCAAAGACTGATGCCCAGGCGAAGCGCAGCAAGAAGCTGCGTACCGACGACGAGGCATCGACCTTCCTGCTCCTCAGATACGTTCTGATAATCGCGGCGGCCTATCTGTTCCTTTTCGGCGGGGAGCCCGGCGCCTCCACCCTGGCGATCGTCCTGATCGCCATGGCGCTCCTATCCAACGTAATCGCCTCGCAGTTTTCTCAGCGTCGAGTGATGCGTCCAGTAAACGTGGGAGTCGTCATCTGTTTCGACATAATCTGGATCAGTTTCGGGCTGTGGCACGAAGGCATCTTCGGCGGCGACACGTTCCTGCTTTACTTCCTCATCCTATTTCTCGCGGGGATAGGACAGAGCCTTGCCCTAGTCATCTGCGCCGGTGCCGTGTTGAGTGCCATCGACGTCTTTTCGTTCATCCTCCCAGGCGGGGACGGAATGACGATCTGGACTTCCCAATCCTTGATGCGGGTCCCGTTTATGTTTATCGCGGCGCTGTTTTACGGTTATCTCGCGGAAAAGGTGGGCAACGAGAAGAAGATCGGAGCAGAGCGCATTCAGGCCCTGCGTGAAATCGAGATGGCTATCACTTCTTCGCTGGATCTGCGCGCCGTCTTGGACGTGCTGCTGGAAAAGATCGATGTCTTTCTTCCCTATGCCGTCGTCACCGTTACCCTGGTAAATAAAAAAACTGGCGAGTTGGAGCCCGTTGCTTGCCGGAACCTCGACGAAAGCGAGTGGAAAGCGGTGATCGCGAGACGCATCCGTCTAGATAAGATTTCAGAGCATGACCATGTCCCGGTGATGATTCTCAACGCCCAAACCGACCCGCGATCTCAGCAATCCGAGTTTTTGCGCAATAATAGTTTAGTCTCTTATCTGCGAGTGCCCCTGGTCGCCAAGGGCGAAGTGTTGGGGTTTTTGACGTTCTTCACCAAGGAGGAGCACGCATTTAGTGCCGAGGAAGTTAAGTTTCTCACCACACTGGCAAGCCAAGCGGCGATAGCGATACATAATTCCCAACTCTACGAGGAGATGCGCAGCTCAAACAAAGCTAAGGATGAATTTCTTAACGTCATGTCGCACGAGTTGCGCACGCCGATCAACGTGGTCATGGGCTATGCCCAAGTACTGAAAAACGGCGCGTTGGGCGACACCAATTCCCAACAAACGGCGGCGATAGATACGATAGCCGCGCGGTCGAAGGATCTTTTGGACATGATCAACAGTTTGCTGTATGCAACTTCACTGGAAGGCAACGGCGCCAAGCTCGAAGCTGGCGAAGTCAGCTTGAAAGACTTTGTTCACGAATTGGAGACGGATTATCACACTCAATCCAACAAAGAGATTAGCCTTATTTGGGACTGTCCTGCAGAGCTGCCAATCATCGAAACCGACGGTGCGAAACTCAAGCAAATTCTTCAAAACATAATCAACAACGCCATCAAGTTCACCGAACGGGGCACTGTCACCACTTCGGTGCGCTATTTTCCCAGTGACAAGAAAGTGGAGTTCGCAGTGGCGGACACGGGGATTGGCATCCCGCTGGCAGAGACGCATTACATCTTCGACCGCTTTCACCAAGTCGACAGCTCGCAGACTCGCTCCTTCGAAGGCGTTGGGCTCGGACTGTATATTGCCAAGGAATTTTCCGCGCTACTGGGCGGGAAAATTGCCGTCGAAAGCGAGCCGGAAAAAGGCTCAACCTTCACCGTCATCATCCCAACCGAAATTACCAACTCAAGGGAATCAGCATAACGGTGGCCGCTGGTTTCCGGTCGACTCTCTACTGAAATCCGCTACACGAATCAGCTAACAACAACTTTGCAGGGAATCGAAATTTACAGCCTCAAGGCGCCCGGAGTGCATCAGTGCTTTGCGCCTCTCCGTTCAGAGAAAAGATCCGGAAATCCACCGCCGAGGCACCGAGGGCGCAGAGAAAAAACGAGACAATCTGTCGAATTCCGCCCTTTTTTCTTTGCTTGCTGATCTCGTCGAGCACCTTACCCCTTAGTTTCTCCTAAGTTGACAGAACCGCGACCGCCGCTTATATCTGGGCCACATGGAAGCGAAAGGGGTTTATATCGCGCTGCACGATTAGATGACGATGCCATAGTTGCTCAGACGACATGATTGAGTGAAGCTATGATTGACCGCGGTGACGCATTCATCGTCTCGCTCGACCTTAGAGTGAGCGAAATCCTCGACCGCTGTACCCGCTGCGCGCGGTGCGTCGAGGTCTGTCCCACCGCCGGTCCTGCCGGAATCGACACACGGGAACCGGCAGCGATCGTGGGCGACGTATTGGACATTCTGCGCGGAGGCGGTGACGCGGCCAGCCGCGGCGCCCGCTGGGCGCAATCCTGCACAGGCTCGGGTCGCTGTCTCTCTGCCTGCGACGACGGCGTCAATCCCCGCTTCATGTTGGCGGCGACCCGCCTCAAGCTCAACCAACGGCGAGCCGTAAAAGAACGCCACGTCACGGGCCAAGCCGGTTTCCAGAAGATGTCCGAAGCGGTGAAGGTGCTCTCCCGGGTCCAGCTCCCTGCTGACCTGCTTGCCCGGATCACCCGATCCGCCCGCGCGGATTCCGAAGCGGTAACGGATGTCGTCATGTATCTTGGCTGCAATGTTCTCAAGACGCCGCATATCGCGCTTCTCTGCCTGGAGGTCTTGAATCGAATCGGCGCGCGCTACAAAGTTTTCGGCGGTCCGGCAAACTGCTGCGGTGTCATTCAATATCGCGCCGGCGATGCCAAGGCATCCGGACGAATCGGCGGCAACACGGTGGCTGGATTCGCCGGCACCGGCGCTTCGCGCGTGCTCACATGGTGCCCCACTTGCAATATCCAACTGAGCGAGATCGTCGTGCCGAGCACGGAGGCTGCCTTCGCCCTGCAGCACGTCATCCCCTACATCGCCGCTAGGATCGAGTTGCTCCGCCCTCACTTTATTCATCCCGTGCACAAGCGCGTGGCTTTGCACGAGCATCCGGGGGTGGCCGGCGTGACCGAAGGCGTTACCCAGATTCTCACGGCAATCCCGGGCGTGGAGCTGGTCGATCTCGGTCAACCACGAGTGGGTTATATGTGCAACTCGCTGGCGCCGGTACCGGCGTATAAACGCGAGCTCCATGCGCGGGAGCTCGACGCGGCGGCGGCCGCCGGCGTCGACTGTCTCGTCGGCATTTATCATGCTTGCCATCGCGAGCTCTGCGCCCACGAAGCGACATCCCCGTTCAAGATCGTCAACTTCCTCGAGCTGGTGGGTGAAGCCATGGGCGTGGAGAGCCAGGATCTCTTCAAGCAGTGGAAAATGATGCAAGACGTCGATCGGGTTCTGGCGGAGGTCGCCGAACAGGCGACTACGGCCGGGTTGGACCTGGACACCGTCCGCGAGGTACTGGTAGCCCACATGCTCCGCGAGCAACCGCTGCCGGTAGGTCCCCGCAAGCCTTCAGCTCCTGCGCCGGTGGCCCCGCCCCACGGCTTTTTCCCGGAATAACGTTCTTCGAATACTGTTCAAATCGTTCAATGCCTGGCGGCGGTTCAAAGTTCAATGTTCAAGAGTTCAAGGACAGAAAAGTGGGGAACTTGCACGTTTTGGGTCTCGAAATGTCGAAAAATGATCTTTGGTCGGCAAAATTTGCAGCGATTGGATCGCCCGGCGTGCTGGCGTCTTTATTTTCCAGCCAAAAGTCGAGGAAAGGCGATTGTCTAACTGAGTAGAAAGGAGCGCAATATGTCGAACGCCGCTCAGGCAGAGCTGGGTTCCGTGGTCTCACTTTGGCGGTATCCGGTCAAATCCATGATGGGAGAAGAATTAAGCGCGAGTGAAATTACCGAACATGGGCTCTTTGGTGATCGTGCGTATGCCCTAATCGATCGCGCCGACGGCAAGGCGGCGACGGCGAAGAACCCAAGAAAATGGCCGCGGTTGTTCGACTTCCGGGCTGCCTTTGTCGAACCGTCTCGCGCCGCGACGATGCTCCCCGGAGTCCGCATTACTCTCCCCGACGGTACTGAAGTCACGAGTGACCAAGGTGATCTCGACCAGATTCTCTCAAAAGCGCTCAATCGTGAGGTGACATTTCGTACGGCGCTGAGTGAAAAAATCAACGCCGAGGAGTATTGGCCGGACATCGAAGGGCTCGACTATAAGGATACAGTCACAGATTTTACTTTACCTGAAGGAACTTTTTTTGACTGTGCGATGGTTCATCTATTGACCACGGCTACGCTTGATCGGCTAAGCGAGCTATATCCGCAAGGCTGCTTCGATTTGCGGCGCTTTCGTCCGAACGTGGTGGTGCGGTTGGCTTCTAGTGAGAAGGGTTTTGCGGAGAATGCTTGGGTGGGTCGCACGCTCGCGATTGGAACAGCGGTGCGGCTGAATATTACCGGTTCTTGCGGCCGCTGCGTCATGACCACTCTCGCGCAAGGTGATCTCTCTAAAGATCCGGGAATTCTGCGGACCGCAGTCCAGCACAATCATGCCAACGTCGGTGTATATGCTGCCGTAGAATCCGGGGGCTTGATCCGCTCTGGTGATCCCGTCAGGATTGAGTAGTGTCGATTGGGGATCGCGCAGGTTTTGTGTCGGAAGTGAAAGACGGGAAAATGAATCTGGGTTCCGTAGCAACGGCGCCCGGAAGTTAACTCACTCCAATAACAGTGAATCCGACGCTTCGAGCGGCCGTAGCGAGCTGGCCGTCGTGGGTTAACAATAAATCAATCGGCTCAACTTCTCGTATGGCTAGCGCAGTGGCCAAATGAATCGCGTCAAGAGTTCCCACTACCGTTGGGAAGCTCTCGCTTGCGCGCTGCAGAATTCTTTCGCTAAGCGGATAGATCGCCAGCGTTTCGTGCACAATCCGAATTTCTCTTACAAGGTCGGCCACGTCCTCATCGGATAGGTCACCGGCCAGTCGAAGCCGGTCAACAGTCCGCAGAGCCTCGACGCGCCACAGGTTGCTGCTAAAAGCGCTATCCCACTTGCCCCAGACCTCGACCGGATTCGGTTCCCGGAAAAGAATGCGAAGAATCACCGAACTATCGATGTAGACCGTCATCTATGCCGACGATCTGCAAGAAGCGTTTGCACCCCAGAGACGGAGCGCCGAGACTTAATTCCCCTTATTTTTTTCAGATCTTTCACCGGCCGAGAGGGGCCCGTTATCTGGGCATCCGGGGCCGACGGGGGAAGGATTCGAGCGACCCGGTGGCGATGAGACGTTACCACGATTTCCTGCCCTTGCCTCACCAAGCCAAGATAGTAGCTCAGCTTTTCCTTTAAATATTCTAGTCATACCGTCAATCTCACACAAACGAGCCCCGTACCAGTCGTTCCAATGGTTCGATCCTTCGGCTCCGCTCGGGACAGGCTAAGCTCACCATGAGCGGAATTTAAACGCTTCGCTTCGTTCAAAGGACTAACGCCGGTTCAACGTTCAATGTTCAAGAGTTTAAGAACAGAAAAATGGGGAACTTCCACGTTTCGGGAATTCTCGAAATGTCGAAAAGTTCGAAGGTACGCGCAGTCGCTGCTAATTCCAAAGTTGCTTTGAGGCGATGGCCGCGCCCTGTGCCAGGGACTTGAGCTTGGCCCACGCGATGCGCGGGTCGATGGTCGGTTCTGTGCGCACGAAGGTGCCGAAGCCGCAGTCTGTGCCCGCGATTATGTTCTCGCGGCCCACGACCTCTGCGTAGCGGACAATGCGCTGCGCGACAAGCTCCGGGTGCTCGACAAAATTGGTCGTGGAGTCAATCACACCCGGAATGATGATCAACCCATCAGGGAGGTGAAACTCCTTGAAGACGACCCACTCATGCTCGTGTCTTGGGTTTGCACCTTCAAAGGAGAGAGCGCCGACTTTGGCCTGTAGCGCCACGTCGATGATTTCCGTGAGCGGGATATCCAAGTGGTGTGGGCCTTCGTAGTTGCCCCAGCACATGTGCAGCCGCACCCGATCAGCCGGAATGTCCCGCAGGGCGTGATTAAGAGCCGCCACGTGAAGGTCAGCGATCTGCTTGAACTCCTTTGTGGTCAGGTCGGAAAACCGGTTGTGCCGGCTCATGCACAAGTCGGGGCAATCCACCTGAAGCACGAAACCGGCACGGTGGATGGCGTCGTATTCCTCTTTCAAGGCGTCCGCCAGGGCGTATAAATACTTTTCCTCGCTGCCGTAGTGTTGGTCTTTCATGAAGTGCGGCACAACGCCCGGCGAGGCAGCCGTCATGAATACCTCTTCGGCTTCGACTTCTTTGACAGCAGCCTGCAGGTTTTCAATGTCCTTCAGCACGGCGTCCCGATCCTTCCAAGCGATGGGGCCGGTGCACGCGGGGCGCTTGGGGGCGGCTCTTCCCGTACGGCGGGCGGTATACTCCGGGAAGTCCTTGGCTTCGCCTGAGATTGCGGCAGCCGCAGTTTCACCCTCGAAGCCGGTTAAGCGGTCTTTCATATAAGTGGAGTAGCCGGGCTTGCCCTGCTCGCCGTCATTGAGGACCGTGACGCCGACCTCGGCCTGCCTGCGCACCACCTCCGCGACCGCAGAGCGGGCCCGCATGGCAACAACATCTTTATCCACCGGCTGCTTCGCCTCCTTGCGGAGCACCATGTCCACCAGGTCCGTGGGACGCGGCAGGCTCCCGGTGTGGGTGGTGAGGATGTGATGAGTGCTGCGCTTCATAGCTTTCCTCCATAACAACGTTGAGGTCTGCGCTGCTGGATAGGCTGGGCCAGGGGCCATGCCATCGAGCAGATTTTCAGAGAGGCAAAGGTCCCTTCGCTGACCACACCGCTGCCTCGTGCCGTTCAAACAGTTCAACCACTGCGCCAGACTGTGTGAAAGCCTTCTCGGAGCCTTCGACGGTGCTCAGGGCGAACGGCTAAGTGCCTAACGCCGGCCGAAATTTCGGCAGCGTATAATCCTCATTGTCCTCGTACACGACTTCCACCGCCATGCCGATCTTCACTTGCTCGGGCGGGCAGTCGATCACGTTGCTGATCAGCCGCGGGCCTTCAGCGAGGTCGACTAACGAAACATTGTAGGGCGTTTTGCCCTCGTAGGACGGATGCCATGCGCGGTTGTAGGTGACGAAGGAGTAAATTTTCCCTTTACCGCTGAGTGATACCCACTCGTAATCGGACGATAGGCAGTGCGGGCAGGAGCCTTGCGGCGGGAAAGTGAAGAATTTGCCGCAGGATTTGCACCGCTGGGCGGTGAGTTTGTGCTCGCGGAGATGGGTCCAGAACGGCTTGGCTTCGAGCTCTTCGAGAAAAGGTTTAACTTTGCGCACGGCTCTGCCGCGGCTATCGCTGCTTTCGCTCATAGGGCCCCCAATATTAACGTTGCATGCATGCACAGGCTGCCGCCATGGCCGCTGACGATGCCGGCTTTGGCGTTTTTTACCTGCCGTTCGGGCTCGACTGCGTCGCCGCGCAGTTGTTTCACTGCCTCGGTGACATGCAACATGCCTTCGATGTGCGCCTGTGAGAGCAAACCGCCGTGGGTGTTGACCGGTAGTTCGCCGCCGACTTCGATGCGCCCGTTCTTGACGAAATCTTTGCCTTCGCCTTTTTTGCAGAAACCGTAATCTTCCAATGTGATCATTGTCGTGATCGTGAAGCAGTCGTAGATCTCGGCGAAGTTCATGTCCTTCGGACTTAGGCCGGCCATCTCATAGGCCAGTTTAGAAGATTTGTTACCGCCGAGGGTCGTCAGACTGGGCGCGTCCATCAAACTGAAATGCGGGTGATGTTGGCCCATGCCGAGAATAGCGACCGGCCGCTTGGGAAAATCGCGCGCGCGCTCGGCGCTGGTGACGATGACTGCGCCACCGCCATCCGATTCCAGCGCGCAATCGAATAAACGCAACGGATCGACGATAAATCGCGATGCCTGGTGATCGGCGATGGTCATCGGTTTACGCATCGTGGCATTGCTATTCAAGCAAGCGTGCTTGCGCGTGGCGACGGCGACCGGAGAAATGGCCCCAAGGTTCTTCCCAGTGCTCGTCGCCGTGACGGATCGGATGTCCGGGCGTGGGATCGGGCGTGCCGCGCTTGCGCGCGTGCACGCACATCACGGTGTGCGCCATGCCGGCTTCGATGGCCATGACCGCGTTCTGCACCATCGCGATCGGCGTTGCGCCGCCGAGGGCGAGGTCGGTGGCATAATTCGGCTGCATGCGCGCCATGTTCGCCATTCGCACAGCGTAACTTCGGTGCGCGTCATTGAGCGGCTGATTGGTGATGAAGCCGTCGACATCGGTTGCTTTGATGCCGGCGTCGTCCAGACAAGCTTTGATGCATTCAAGATGCGACGAATGCGTGCTGGCCTCCGGCCGCTTGCCGACTTTCGTTTCAGCGACGCCGACAATGGCGTAACGACCGCTGATGTTGCTCATGTGGTCCTCCGTGGGAAGAATTGGTGTACTGGAGCAATGGAGTACTGGAGTATTGGGTGAGGAGAGGGCGGCCCATTACTCCATCACTCCAATACTCCATCATTCCAGTCTCATTACTCCATCCTCTTTGGTTTTTAAACTACCGTGTGTTCGTGGCTAGATTCTTGATGAAGCCAGTTTTTTCCAGCTCGGCGATAAAACTTGCGTCCATGAACGCTTCGGGCTTCTGATTCCAGATCTCCGGGCGCTGCGCCGCGACGTATTCGTATGTCGGCTGCAGTCCTTGGGTGATGGGGTAGGGGACGGAGATGAAATCCTTTCGGTAAATTTCGTAAGAGCCCTCGAGCAGTTC
>VBKY01000343.1 GCA_005879255.1 Deltaproteobacteria bacterium | reverse complement strand
CTTGCGCGGTTCGATCTTCATAAGCCTGGCCGCCGTCGCGTCGACGGCCACTAAATCATCGCCGAAGATCAACACACCGCTTTTCTTCTCCTGTCCTTGCAGCGGACCATTGCCTTCCATGCCAACGATGCCATCAACGATGGCGAAGCGCGGCAGCGGCAGCGAGCTATTGATATCGAGAATACTGCCGACGATGCCGGCCCAATGAAGAGCATTCTTCGGCCAACCATAAACCGAGCCCGGCACCACACCAAACATGTTTTTCAGCGACAGCGTGACCCCGGCCCAGTGATGGGTCTTGAGCTTCGGCATTGATACCAGCAAGTCCGCGTTGTACAGCGTCTCGGGCAGATATAACTGATGAAAATGGGTAAAGCTGCTCTTAAGTTTTGTCAAACGCACGTCGTCCGTGTTGAGATCGACGTAACGGATATGGTGCTCTTTGAACACGTCATAAAGACCGGACGCGGTCAACAAATACTCATTGTCACGCCGGTGTCCCGGCCCTTCGGCCACGATCACTTCGCGAGCGCCCAGAGTCTTGAACGCATCGACCGCCGCCTCGATTACCGCGGGATGGGTATTTATTGCACCCTTCGGATCAAACTCGACGAGATTGGGCTTGAGCAGCACGCGCTTGCCGTTAAGCTCCAAACGAAACATTTGGATACCTCGACGGATCGTGTCGCGCAACGAACTGCCGTACTGTTCCGCTGCGAGGATCGCCACCTGAGAACGCTTGGTTTTGATGAAAGCTTCTTTTTCCCAGCGAACCTGCTGCTCGCACGAGTTTAGGAATGGATATAAAGAGGCCCCGGCGGATGCTTTGATGAATTCGCGTCTATTCATCTTCACTTCCTACACTCGAAAGAATCGCGCACCATCGCCCATCGCCAAGATTCCCAGTGCGATCGCCTTGGTTTCGCCGAGAAATTTTGTTTTGGCAAATCGCTCAACGAGTCGGTGCCTTAGTTCCGCGCCCTCCTGGCCGTACAGTGACAGGCAAATCGCACTCCAACTGAGAGCCAGTCCTGAATCGGTATTTTTCGCCATCTCACTCAGAGCCCTTAGGCTCACCTGATTCTCTTTTCGCTCGTGATGATCCTGCAGCGCGATCAAAGCAACTGCCGTGGTATCGGGATACGGCCAAAGCCGATCGCCGTAGACGGATGAATTTCCATAATTCCAGCCGCCGTTGTCGCACATGCGGTCGTAGATCATCAGTTCACCCTGCTGGATACGCTCTTCTACGGTTTTGCTCGAAAGATTGCGCCTTATCTTTTTTAACGCGAGAAGAAAATAACTGGTCGGCTCGACCCAACTGAAGCTGTTCGGCGTCCACGGCCAACCGATCAAATCCTCGTTCAATTGAACGGCCTTTTTTTGGAACGTGACCGCCAAAATCAAGTTGGCTAATATTCCCGGCTTGCTCCCTTCCTGCTCGAGGGCCCAGTTACCAGCCTTGATGACGCGCTCATTAAAGTCGGCCGACGGACTTAGCGCGATAATGGCGAGCGCGGTACTCCATGAGGATTCCTTTAAGCTGTCGTTAAGCGGCCAACTGCCATCGACATTCTGCCGTTCTGCAAGCCATGTCTTAGCCTTCTGCACCGCTGGTTCAATCGTCTTCTTAAAGACCGCCTGCAATGCCAGCAACGCCAGCGCAGTCGCCTCCGTATTGCTGCGTTTGCCAGCCACCGCGCCCCAACCTCCATCGGGATTTTGGCCGAGCAATAAAAGGTTTAGCGATTCTTCCAACACGACGTCAGTCCACGGAGATTGGAGCCTATTTCGCCTGACCCAACTCCTCGTCGATAATCGCCGCAAACGCCTCCACTGGCTGAGCTCCCGAGATCTCGCGGCCATTGATAAAAAACGTTGGCGTGCCGGTCAGACCGAGCTGAGCGCCGTCATTCAAATCCTTTTGTACAGCAGCTCTGAATTTCCCGCTGCCGTAACACTGATCAAATGACACAGCGTTCAGTCCCACTTCTTTAGCGTAGCTCTTAAGTTCCTCAACGCCCGCCTTCGGTGAATTAGCGTAAAGCTTATCGTGATACTCCCAAAACTTTCCCTGCTCCCCCGCACACCGCGCCGCCTCCGCCGCTTGCCGCGCTTGGGGGTGAATCGCGTCCAGCGGCAGATCCTTGTGGACCAATCTCACTTTACCGTCGTAACGCTTGAGAAGTTCCGGAAAAGTTGGTTGAACCGTCTTACAGTATGGACACTGAAAATCTTCGAATTTAACGATTGTGACCGCGGCTTTTTCCGCTCCTTTGAACGGGGCTCCGTTAGTCGCGACGTCGGCACGGTGAATCGGCGGAGGCTTCAGAAAAGTGATAATCTTTGCGTTGGAACGAAGAGTCTTAAAGTAGTCGGCTTTGCGGGCTGCGATCCTTTCGTCGCGTAGGTAATCGCGAATTTGGTCACTAACCTTGTCGAGCTCAACACGAATTCGCTCTTTGTTTTTCTCATAAAAGTTCCGAATCGCCTCTTCCGAAATCGGCTGAACTTTATTGTCAACCTCCTGCTCCAGGAGAGTTGCCACGGAAACGTTTTTTCGCTTGGCCTCCTCGGTGAGAAGCTGCGCCTCAATCAATTGATTGAGCTTCTGCCGCTTCACGTCATAGATTTGTTCGTTGAGCTGTGAAAGTTGGCGGCCCAAACTAGCCTCAATCTGGCGCTCGGTGATCACCGCTCCATCGATCTCAGCGAGTTTGTCCTCCGCTCCTCGATGCCGCCAAACAGTGGCTAATGAGATCAAAGAAACAATAAGAAAAGCGCTGATAGAAAATTTATTTCTGAATAGTTCGCGCAATTTGAATCAACGTGTTTGCGATCAAGTGAGCGAGTGGGTTCTTTTCAAATAGTGATGCCTACCGCAAAAAAGTCGCTTTCACATGCCAACTTTCGGGTTCAGTAGTTTTTTGTCCAGGCGTTGTTTTCCCTTACCAACTTAAGCGAATAGCACGAGCTAAGAGTCGGCCGATTAGGATCCCCAACATTGCAGCTTTTGACAGTTGCAAAGAGATACTTACCAAAACTGTTCGGTTGAGTGCATAAGTTTTGATTTTTGCTTCCGTTCACGCCGGGACCACATACCGCCAAAGGACAGATCTGGGCGTATGCAAGCAATTGGTTATCGCAGCCGGTAAAATTACTAGTTGACGGAATAACTGGCGTAAGATAACACTTCGGCGTCCCGTCTGTAATGTTACCGATCAAGATTTCGAATTCCCGCAAATCTGGGGTTTGTTGACCGTTGTTAAGACAAATATTCGTACCGACGCCAACTACGCCCGTGCCCTGGCATGCCGCGATCTTACGGATGAGCGCTATTACATCGGGGCTGCTTACAGAGCCGTCAAGGTAAGTCGTCCATCCTGAATTATTCGGATTTGAACCGCCGCTCGGAGTTTGATTCCAAGGAATTGCTGTGTTGGTACCGGCCCAAGCAGGATCACAGCCATTTAGAGCGATGGGGAGACCCGGTTGAGCTTGTATGACTGCAACGGCACTCACGTTAACGTTGTTCGAGCTTGATGCAGTGCCGCCTAGCAAGTTCAAGAGCGGTGTGAGAAAGGCTGGTGTGTTAACCGCGCTATTCGAACCCCCTCCCGTGTATGGATTAGTTGTCTCTAACGCCACTCGAACGGCATTGGCATTTGTGACATTAGTTGTTGTGCCCGTAATTTGATTGTTTGTAAAATCATACGTCATCAATGTTACGTTGTTACCGCTGACCGTGCCGTCGATCGGGTTGCTGCCCGCTGTGCGATTGACGTAATCGTTCGGCGTATTGAGCTGTTCAATATTACTCTTGATCGCAGCTGCATCACCCTTGGCAAGCCCGGCGGCTCCGGCGAGCGCGGCCATATCCACTGCTCGCTGCCCCAAGCTCCGGCTAAAGGTAAGAAATCCCGTGTCCAATCCCAGGCCGACCATAACCATTAGCAGCACAATCATTAGGGTGATGAATACGAGAACTGATCCAGAGTCGTCCCGAAGTTTAGTCATAGGCGTCTCCTATTTCGCTCAACATGCGCCGGTCACCGTGACCGGTTGGCCTTGATATCGCACATCCGCAGAACGGCTTACAGTCGGGTTTGTTGGAACAGGCATCCCCAATAGTGTCATCACCCTGTAAAGACCATAAGCGTAAGTTCCACTCGCAGTCACCTTGACCTCCCGCATACACGTGGCTGGATTATAAATTCCGGTCAACGTAACTGCCACAGTCGTGCCTGTCAGGCGATTCGTGAGTCGAGCACAAGTTTCTTGAACAACCTTGTTGGTTCCGGGACAGCTCTGTGCCGCAACCGTCGTGACACAAGGAACCGTAGCGTCAATCGCGCAGTCGGGCAGAATGGAGCCGATTCTCGCGGCTTCACGGACTGCGTTTGACGTATAATGGGCCGTGAAAAACAAAATACCGAAGTCCATGGCTACGTATAAAGCAGCAAGTAGCAATGGCGTGATCAGGGTGATTTCGACAATGCTTTGTCCGCGCTTATTGAGCCAAAGTTTTCTTGTGCTCATAATTCTATTTCCCAGCGGCAATACTCTTTCTCTCATCACGATTTGACCTATCAGGTGCAGGGATTTTGATGCTCCCAGCGCATCTCAGTCGTTCGGGTAATCTGGACGGTCGGAGGGACATTAACGCCAAAAAACCTCAGTAAGCGATAGAAAGAATAATTGTAATTGCCAACTACTTGCACTTGAACGGTTTGGTTGCAGGTAGCTCCTGCAAGAGCAACGACTGTGATCGTAGCGCCCGGCAGCAATGCACTTGAAAGTCTCTTCGCCGTTTCCTTTAGAACAGTACCATCAGTCAGCGAATAGCAGGCCGGCAAACTGCAATTGCCCACTTGAGCAGAGTAGTTAGGATCAGCGGCGCCGATTCTCGCCCCTTCGCGAGACGCGTTCAACGCCAGTTGACCCGTGTAAAAAGCCAGTCCGAAATCAGCAGGGATCCAAGCGACAACTAGAAGCAACATGAAGACGAGTGTGAACTCGACGAGCGCTTGACCTTTGCTGTTCAAGCATACGCCCAGCGACGGCGGGAGTCGCAGGCGATCCCAAATTGTCTTCCATACTGCTGTTTTTATTCCCATGGTCTTCACGCCATTTCACGAGTTGTGCCAGAGGCTACTTGTCTTGGTCCATGGTGGTTTGTCTTGATTTGGCAGTCATCTCGGCAAGGCATTCCGCATCCAAAGTAAGCGCTCGCATTTAATATGGCAATCGTGCCCACTTCCAGACGTGGTTAAAAACGCAGCTACCTAAACTTCCGGTTGCGAGGATCCCAACAGCGCGCACACTTCGTGCTTAATAGGAGTCTACGTGTGTAGGTGCTTCGAAGTAAAACAAACTCCCTTTACAAAAACCTAACCTATCTGGCTCAAGCGCGTGTCTCTCAAATCGTCGATCTCGGAGGTCTCTGCTAGGGAAATCTCGAATTGATCGCCGATCTCCGTGCATGATTTCTTAATCGTGCCATTGGGCAATTCCAGCACGCTATAGCCACTCAAGTGGACTGCGCTTATTCTATACGGTGGAAGACCGGACATTAGCCCGACTACGTGATGGCCCCTATTTAGAAAAACCACATCAATGGGAAATTTCATGCCGATCGTATGAATTCCCTTGCTCGGCATAAGCCACAAAGCTTCTTCGGGCCCGAGATGTTTTCTCTTCAACAACCCGATCAGCCGGGTGAGGAAGTTGTCTGCTTTGCGCACCTTGGTGGCGAGCCACGTTTGTTTCGTTAAGTTGATGACCGGCACAATACGATTCCTAACGCAGCGGATCGGAAAGCATCTGTACGATTCCCAACCCCGGAGGTCCTAAAAGAATTATGAAAATTGCCGGCAAAATAAAAAACACCAGCGGAAAAATCAGTTTGATAACGGTTTTTCGCGCCGCTTCTTCGGCGGCCTGGCTACGCTTGTCGCGCATGGTCTCGGCGTAAACTCGCAAAGAACGGGCGATGCTACCGCCCATTTCTTCGGTTTGCGTAAGAAACGTAACGAGAGCCTTGAATTCCTCGATCCCGACTCGATCGGCCAAGCGGATCAAAGCGTCTTTGCGCGCCGCGCCGGCTTGCATCTCCTGGGTAGCCAACACAACTTCCTCGCCCAGCGCGAGATTTTGCGCGTTCTGCTCCTTACCGACTCGATTGAGAGCTGCATCGACTCCCATGCCGGCTTCGACACAGACGACGATCAGGTCAAGCGTGTCCGGCAAAGTTTCGCGCATCTCCAGCACACGAGCACGGGCCTT
>VBKY01000342.1 GCA_005879255.1 Deltaproteobacteria bacterium | reverse complement strand
CAAGCGGCAAGCGATATGATGCATGCACAGCCTCTGCCCGTCGTACTGATCACCAGCCACTACGACGCGGCGACCATCGAGCGAGCAAAGCAGGCCGGCGTGATGGGTTATCTCGTCAAACCTTTGAGAGCGGAAGAGCTTAGTCCAACGATCGAGCTTGCGATCACGCGTTTTCAGGATTTCCTTTCGTTGCGCGAAGAAAATTCAACGCTCAAGGTAAACTTGGAAGCGCGAAAGCTCATTGAGCGCGCCAAGGGTTTGCTAATGGAACAAAGGAAGCTCACTGAAGAGCAGGCTTATACGCTGATCAAAAAGACCAGCATGAACATGCGCAAGCCAATGGCCGATGTGGCCCAAGCGATCATCTTGGCGGGTGGATTTTTTAAAGGCGACAAAAACTAGCTGGAATATTCTCGACTCTCCATTGGCGTTTTTTCTCTGATCAAGACAAATCCGAGCTAAAAAGTTTCCAACCTGTGCTCAACGCGATGCCGCCTATCTAGGCAGATCATGACGCGCGCGTAGGCAGTCGCATTGAAGCTCATACGAACTTCGACGAAATCACAGCGATTTTTGTGCAATTGATGCTGGCATAACGATTGCTGATTTCTACAAACGAGAGCAACGAAGCTTTCGTTGAGCAAGGGCGCTCATCGGTAATACGATGCAGCGCCTTTTTGTTGAACGGAAAGGGGATCGCAAAGATGAGAGCGCGTGAAAAGAGCATGACCGGCAAGATTCTCGATAACATTCTTTTCTTGGCGGAAGTTTTCGGCGACCAGGCGGACCGGGATATCCCCAAACTGCCGGTGTTGGAAATGGCGAAATGCTTCGATCTCGAAGTGCCGAGAATCAGCCGCGTGAGTCGACGTCGAACCAAAGCTTGGCCGTTATGGAAATGAACGCGGTAGAAGTAGCCCGTCAAAAAGACTCTTAGCTAATTCCGATCCTGCAAAATTTAGATACCTAAACAATCGCCAGTAGTTGCTTACGCTCTGAGCGAGCCATGAACAAGATCGAGGAATACAAAAAGGAAAAAGACGGTCTGGACATTTTGGACGACATTCCTCGTTACGCCGCCGAAGGATGGGAGAAAATCTCCGACGGCGACAAGGAACGTATGAAATGGGCCGGAGTGTTTTTTCGCCGCCAAACCCCCGGTCACTTCATGATGCGATTGCGCATCCCGAACGGCTTTTTGAGCGCCATGCAGCTGCGCACCATCAGTGAAATCAGCGGCGAGTTCGGCAAAGGATTTGCCGACCTGACCACGCGTCAACAGATCCAGTTGCGCTGGTTCGCAATCAACGATGTGCCGGAAATTTGGCACAGACTGGGGGCGGTGGATCTCATTTCGCTGCAGACCGGCATGGACAATATCCGCGGCGTCATCGGCTGTCCGGTTGCCGGATTGACGCCCAACGAGCTCTTCGATGCCTCGGCGGTGGTGCGAGAGTTTAACCAAATGTTCGTCGGCAACAAGGCGTATACCAATCTGCCGAGAAAGTTCAACGTCACCATCACCGGCTGCAAGGAAGCGTGCACCCACGCCGAAGCCCAAGACATCGCGCTTACACCGGCGACAAAAGAAATCGGCGGAGCCGAGATCAAAGGGTTCAACGTTGCTGTGGGCGGGAAGATGGGCTCCGGCGGATTTCGCATCGCCTCGCCGCTCAATCTTTTTGTCACCGCGGAAGAAGCCGCGGCGGTTTGCAGCCACATCGTACTGATCTTTCGCGATCATGGCGCGCGGGAGCTGCGCACCAAGGCGCGCTTGGCTTTTCTCATCGAAAACTGGGGAGTGGAAAAATTTCGCACCGAATTGGAACGTCGCGTTGATCGCCCGCTTGCCTCCGCGGGTAAAGATCAACGCGCGCCGAAACACACCGACCATGTCGGTGTGTTTCGCCAGAAGCAGGCAGGTCTTAACTATGTGGGTCTGGCTGTGCCTGTCGGGCGTATGACCTCGGAACAGATGCTGCAGATTGCGGAATTGGCCGAAATCTACGGTAACGGTCAGCTCCGTCTGACCGTCGGGCAAAATATCATCATTCCCAACGTGCCCGACAGCATGATCGGCGAGCTCACCCAGGAGCCTCTGCTCCAGGAGCTACGATACGATCCTTCCGAGGTCATGCGCGGTCTGGTGAGCTGCACGGGCATGGATTACTGCCACTTTGCGTTGATCGAAACCAAAGGGTGGGCGCTGAAAACCGCGCGGGTACTGGAAACCAAATTAGGCAAGACGCAGCCGCTGCGCATGCACTGGTCCGGATGTCCCGCGGGCTGCGGCAATCACGCAGTGGCCGACATTGGACTGTTGGGAAAGAACATCAAGCTCAACGGTGAAGTCGTCGAGGCCGTCGATGTGTTCGCCGGCGGCGCTGCCGGCAGTGAAGCGAATTTCCCGGCGAAGATCATGGAAGATGTGCCATGTGAGGAATTGGCTGACGTCATCGCCGGGTTGGCGAAATACGGCGCCTTTAAGGCGATGCGTCAGCAGTTAAGAAAAATTCCTCAACCCGAGCCGGTGCCCGTCAAAGCCGCTCCCGAGCCGGCGCCGCCTAGCATTCGACCTCAAGAGATTGCCGAAGGGTCGGCGAAGTTACTTCGTACGAGAGGTGAAGAAATGGCTGTTTTCAAAAATAACGGACAACTCTACGGCATTCAAAATATCTGTCCGCACGAAGGCGGCCAATTGTGCAACGGCTGGATCGAAAATGGCGAAGTGGTCTGCCCTCTCCACAGATATAAGTTTGATCTCAAGACCGGAGCGTGCTCGACGGATCCGAAGCTAAAGGTGAAAGTTTTCAAATTGGTCGCGCACGGCGAGCAAATTACAGTGGAGGGATAATGGCGGCTGAAAAAACCAAGCGAAAAAACTCGAAAGAGATTACGCGGCGGAATTTTCTTAAATTCTCGACTGGGGCCGTGGGCGCCTTGCTGGCCGGTATGCCAGAGGGTTGGATCGGGGGCGCCTATGCGGCTGACGGCCCTGAAACAACCAGTGTCCGGTTTGGTATCATCGCCTTGACCGACTGCTCGTCGATCGTGATGGCGCATGAATTGGGCTTGTTCAAAAAACACGGAATCGAATCGATCATTTCGAAAGAAGCATCCTGGGCGGTTATCCGCGACCGATTGACGCTCGGCGAAAACCACTCGACGCACATGCTCTTTGGCATGCCTTTCGCCTCAACGATGGGACTCTTGGGCTCGCCGAAGAAGAACCTGGTCATTCCGTTTGTCCTCAATCGCAACGGTCAGGCGATTACACTGGAGAAGGAGCTGTTGACGAAAGGCGCGAAGACGCCGCAGACGCTCAAGCCCCTGGTTGAACAAGCCAAGAAGGCCGGCACGCCGATGACTTTCGCGATGACGTTTCCGCCCGGCACGCACGCGATGTGGACGCGCTATTGGCTCGGCTCGGGCGGAATACATCCGGACAAAGACGTGACGTTGATCACCATACCGCCGCCGCAAATGGTGGCAAATATGAAGGTCGGCAAGATGGATGGCTTTTGCGTCGGCGAGCCATGGAACGCGCGCGCCATCGCCGATGGCATCGGTTTTACGGCAATTACCACGCAGCAGATGTGGAAGGACCATCCCGAGAAGGTGCTCGCGTTCACCGAAGAGTTCGCCGACAAAAACCCCAAGACGGTCAAGGCGATCCTGCGGGCGATGTTCGAGTCGAGCCAGCACATCGACAAATTGGAGAACCGCCCGCATATGGCAGAGGTGGTGTCGCGCCCGCAATATATCAATACCCAGAAAGAAGTAATCCTCGGGCGCATGCTGGGAGATTACGATTATGGCGACGGGCGGAAAGAAAAGGATCCGAACTACATGACATTTTTTGTGCGCAATACGAACTTTCCATGGAAATCTCACGGCGTGTGGTGGCTGTCGCAGTTTCGCCGCTGGGGCATGGTGAAAGAGGCGCCCGATTACAAAGGTCTGGTCAATCAAGTGCTCCGACCCGAGCTTCAACGTGAGGTCGCAAAAGAGCTGGGCATAGCGATGCCAAAAGAAGACATGAAGAAAGAGACGCTGTTCGACGGCGTCGAGTTCGATCCGAGCAAGCCGGAAGAGTACGCCAAAAAGTTTCCTATCAACAGCATCGCGTAGAGGTGCAAAATGACCAAGCGAATCGATTTTGCCACCCTGGTTCTGCCTCTAACGGGCATCGGCGTCATGCTGCTGATCTGGACGATGATCAGTACGACCATCGCGCGGGATCTGCCGTCGCCGATGAAAACCTGGGAAGAGAGCAAGCTTTACATCCTCAATCCATTTTTCAAAGACGGTGAGATGAATCAGGGAATCGGCAGGTTCGCGTTTTTAAGCCTGATCCGCGTCGCGAAGGGATTTCTACTCGCGATCATTATCGGGACGCCGCTGGGATTTCTCCTGGGACTTTCCGGGATTTTTGATAGGACCTTCGATCCGGTGATTCAAATCTTGCGGCCGATTTCCCCGTTGGCTTGGCTGCCGTTGGGGTTGGTCATCTTCAGGCAGTCGGAACCGGCCGCCATTTTTACCATCGCCACCTGCGCCATGTGGCCCACGGTGATCAATACAGCGGTCGGAGTTAGAAGTATCAGCCCCGAGTATCTCAATGTCGGCAAGGTGCTGAAGCTTTCCCGGTTGAAGACCCTCAGACGCATCATCATTCCCGGTTCTCTACCGTACGTTTTCACCGGATATCGGCTCTCTCTCGGTCTAGCTTGGCTGGTCATCGTCGCCTCAGAAATGCTCACCGGCGCTCCCGGCGTGGGCGGCTTCCTCTGGCAAGAATATAACAGCCTGGTCTACTCGCACATTCTCCTATCCATCATCACGATCGGTCTTATCGGGTTTGGCTTGGACCGCCTGATGGGCGTGGTCGAGCGGCGCTTTAAGACGGCTTGAGGTTTTGCTCATGGCCTATCTCGAAATTCGCGGGGTCGACAAAAGCTTTGCGCGCACTCAGCGCGCCGCCGCCGAGGGCAGCGGCCGGCTGCCGGTGCTGCGCGATATCAATTTAACCATCGATGAAAACGAATTTGTCTGCATCGTCGGTCGCTCCGGGTCCGGTAAGACGACCTTGATTTCGCTGATCGCCGGACTGATCGAGCCCGATCTCGGCGAGATTCTGCTCGAGGGGAAGCCGATCGACGGTCCGGGTCCTGACCGCGGCGTGGTCTTTCAGAACTATTCGTTGCTGCCATGGATGAACGTGTTTGAGAACGTCTACCTCGCGGTCGACGCGGTGGTGCCTCATCTCGGCGAATCAGAAAAACGCGAGCGCGCCGAGCACTACATCCGTTTAGTAAACCTCGGCGCCGCGATGAAAAAGGTGCCGCGGGAACTTTCCGGCGGCATGCGCCAGCGGGTCGCCGTGGCCCGAGGGTTGGCGATGGACCCCAAGGTGCTGCTTATGGACGAGCCCTTCAGCGCGCTCGATGCGCTGACGCGCGCCACGCTGCAGGAAGAATTGGCACGCATCTGGATGGAAACGCGGAAAACCGTAGTGATGATCACCAACGATATCGACGAAGCGATCTTGCTCGCCGACTCGATCTACACGTTGACTTCCAGCCCCGGCGCGACGCTCGGACCGGCCGTGCACGTCGAAACTGCCCATCCACGCTCCCACGCGCAGTTGAGCAGGGAGCCGAGCTATCAGCGGGTGCGACGCGAAACCGTGGGCATTCTAACGCGCGGAGGGGAAGACTCTGCTGCTGGTTCGACCCCGGAACGGCAAGGAATCCTACTTAACTGAGGAGGAAAAACCGTATCGATGATCCCATTTCTCGAACTCACCAGCCTGGGCAAAACCTATGATAACGAGCAGGGCCCCTCGGTCATTGTCAAGGATTTTAACCTACGCGTGAGCGAAGGCGAATTTGTCTGCATCGTCGGCCACTCGGGCTGCGGCAAATCCACCGTGCTCTCGATCGCGATGGGGTTGAACGATGCCACGGAAGGCGGAGTGATTGTCGCCGGCCGCGAAGTTATTGGCCCAGGGCTCGACCGTGGCGTGGTATTTCAAGCTCCCGCCTTGCTGCCGTGGCTGAGCGCGCGGGAAAACGTGTTGCTTGCCCTGGAGCAGATCAATGACCGAAAGACACGCAAGGACCGTAAAGCGGTCGCCGATAAGTTTCTCAGTTCCGTAGGCCTGAACGATGTTGCGGATTGTCAGCCGGAACAGCTTTCCGCCGGCATGCGCCAGCGCGTCGGCATCGCCCGCGCCTTTGCGCTGGAACCGAAAGTGTTACTGCTCGACGAGCCATTCAGTCTTCTTGACGTCGTCACTCGCATGGAATTGCAGGACCAGTTGATCCGGCTCTGCGCTGAAACGCGCAAGACCGTGCTCATGGTTACGCACGACGTTGACGAAGCGCTGTTGCTCGCCGACCGGATCGTGCTGATGACCAACGGCCCGGCTGCCACCGTCGGAGAAATCGTCACCGTGCCATTCGAGCGTCCGCGAGACCGGCTGATAATGATCGACGATGCCAGATACCATGAGGCACGCAAGCAACTGCTGAGCTTCCTCGAAGACGAGGCGAAGCGTGGCGGCAGGACGCTTTCTGTGTTCGAAGCCCGGCAAGCGGCAACTACCGACCGAACGGTTAGTCCAGACGAGCTCTTCGTCATCGAGAAATTCACCGGCTTTAATCGTTTCCGCCGCAAATATCGCAAAACCACAGGCGATGACGGAGTTTGTCGATTTGAGCGAAGCGCCCCCACCTCCCTTCGACGGTGCTCAGGACATGCTTTCCTCCCCCGAGTGCGAGGGGGGATCAAGGGGGCGGTGATTGGGCGAGACAGTTAAAG
>VBKY01000077.1 GCA_005879255.1 Deltaproteobacteria bacterium | reverse complement strand
GGGAAATCCAGACAAATTTGCAGCGCTTGATGCTTTCCAGCTGCTCGGCCGGTATCTCGTGAGAGCGTGTCCAGCTGCCAAAGTAGGCAGGCCCTGTGATCCACGGATCGGTAACCAGCATCGGCACTTTGTCGTGGCAGATGAGTGTGGCATTGCCGATGGTTTCAAACCCAATATCCATGGCTCGTCAAAGCCTCGTGGCCGGCGGTCCAGGCGTTTGTTAGCAATTGTCCGCGTTCGCCAGGCTAACCCGTAGGATTTCAGATATATCGCACCGGCGCAATAATGCCTTATCGCCTTGAGTCCCTGGTCCAGGGTCGGCCCCGATGACCACGCGAGTCTCAGGCGATCGGTGATAGTGGATGGGAGTCAACCTGATTTCAGCCCTGTGGGAGTTTGCTGACGCAATCTTTTTTTTCATCGTCCCGGACCTTGTGGTTGAGCGGCCACTCTTCACATGCCTCGAAATCTTCTTATTCAGTTCGGCGACTAAGGCGGACCCATGAAGCGAAGATTTGGTGATCCCGCGGCGCGCACAAGTTCGCGGCATGACTTTAGCCTTGGCTATTGTTCGATTACGGCCAGATATTTGCGTACCGTTCCCTCACGTGGAGCCGTCCTCGGCCGCTCGGACCGGGCGGACGCCGAACGGCTCAGAGCGATTGCCAAAAAGGATCAACGGGTCGGTGCCAACGCTTACGAGCTGGTAATATTCTTTCGCGGGTAAAAAGACGATGTCGTTTTTCTCAATGATCCGCTCATCGCCCTTGATTCCCTTTACCGAGCACTTACCGTCGATGACCAAGAAAGTCTCTGCCGACTGATGATAGTGCATTGGCGTGCCATCACCCGGCTCGAAGTAGAGCATCCACGAGCGAAAATTGTCGGTTCCAAAGAGATGAAAGTTTCTAACCTTGTCCTTGCTCGCCTCATCGATCTTTTGCTTCAAGCTGACGAATTCCATGGTATTTCTCCCTTCGCTGAAATCTGTTCGGCTAAACTATTGCAGCTCGGCCAAGGTTGTCAATTCTGGACCATCGACAATTCCGTGCAGGCTTGCTTTAAAATAAATAGCGGTTCTAGCTTTACCTTGAGAACCGTTAGGCAATAGCTTCCGAATCCCAATATGTCAGAGACCAACGTTCCCATTGACGAGCCCGGGACAATTTCCCGACTTCCGCTGCTTGGTTGGTGCCGCCGTCATCAAGAAAAGCTCTGGTGGTTGCATAGCCTTTACGCGTTGATGATCGGGGTTGGTGTCATGTGGTTGGGAAAACAGAATTTTGCTTACGTCCGCGTCGCTGTGTTCCACATTAGTTTCATTTGGTTATCCAGTCTGTTGCTGCCGAAGCTTCTCAGCCATCTCCGTCTGTCCCCGCGGTGGGCGTCTCGGCTTCGACTCCTGGTCAATTTCTTCAACAAAAATTTTTATCAGCAAATGCTGTTCTTTGTCTTGCCAATCTATTATGCCAGCACGACGCCTAGTTCGCTCAATGTTGTCTTCGTAATACTGCTAGGACTGTCTGCTCTATTATCTACTCTCGATTTGATTTACGACCGGCACCTGTCCGTGAGGCGCGACTTGACAGCGGCTTTCTTCGCGTTCAATCTTTTCGCTTTGATCAACGTCATGCTGCCGATCCTTTGGAGCGTCAGTAACACTCAGACGACGCGGATTAGCGGCGTATTGGCATTTGCTGGTTTTTTGACTCTGGGCTATCCGGCTGCGGAGGCAGCAAGCCGCCGCTTAGCGCGCATCCTCGGAATCGGCTTTTTGATCCTAGTTCAGGTTGAACTGGGGCGTCCCTTCATACCGCCGGCGCCTTTGCGTTTGGCTGGCGCCGAATTTGGAACCGACTTCGAACGAGAGTCATTGCAGATGATGTCTCCGCTGAGCGAATTACCCAAAGTCGGACCGGTGCTGCTCTACAGCCTCACAGCGATCAAGGCGCCTCTCGGGCTCAGGGAAAAGCTGCAACACCGCTGGTATGAGAACGGAAAATTGGTTTGTGCTTCGCCTTTTTACAACGTCGTGGGAGGACGGGAAGAAGGTTTTCGACTGTGGACGAGCTGCACGTTCACCACCATCCCGTCACACGCCGAGCTGCGACTCGATCTGGAAACTGAGGGTGGGCAACTGGTGGGGAGGGCCAAATTGAAAACGGCAAGTTAGGCCTCATGTGAATTGTCCTTACGATCTCGCGACGAGCGAAGCTCAATCCGATATTTTCCGCGGCATCGTTTCGGACGCTCAATTGGTGCCGCTTAGAAATCATCGCCGAGCGGCTTGATGATGACGAGGAGAAATTATGAATCGTCGTATGGCAATTATCATCGCGCTGTTTTGGACGAATTTTTCCAATTGCGCGCACAGCACGGAGCTGATCACTCTGCGCTACGGACAAAACGCGGCGTCGGCCGGCAGTTTGTCTTCGCTTCCGCTCACCGTCGCCGAGCGCAAAGGATTCTTCGTTCGCGAGGGAATCAATCTCGAAGTGGTGCCCATTCCCGGCGGCACGGACAGAATTGTTGCGGCACTCGACAAGGTGAGATCGACACCGGCAAGAACGCGACGCCTTACTTGATCCAGGCCGTGCTCAAGGGCTCGGACGCGGTGGCAATTGTGGCGCAGACCGCAAACCCCGTTTACAGTTTGATCGCCAGGCCCGAGATAAAGAACTTCGCCCATCTCAAGGGGAAGGTGTTGGGGCTGTCGACACCCGGCGATACGATCACATTGTCATCGGTCAGGCTGCTGGCACATAAGGGTCTGAACGCTTCGGATTTCACGGCGAAGGCAGTCGTCGGCACTGGCGCGCGCTTCGATTGCCTTAAATCCGGCGAGTGCGTCGCAGTGCCGATGGGCCAGCCGGAAGACATAAGCGCGATCAAACAGGGCTATCGTCGGCTCGGCTACACTTACGAGGCTGGAGCCGACCTGATTTTTAACGTCGATATGACGCGGCGCGGTTGGGGAGAGAAAAATAAGGAGACTCTCCGACACTTCGTCCGCGCTTTCGCCGCTGCTTACGAATTCATGAACAACCCGAAAAACCGCGCCGAGGTCACGAGTGTCGTCAAGGATTCGTTGAAGGTTTCCGAGGAGATCGCGACTGAGATTTTCGCGCCTTACATGGAGCCCGAGAAGAACGTTCTGCCTAAGCGGGGTGAATTGGGTGTCAAAGCAATCAATCAAGTGCTCGCGTTGATGGCCGAAGCGGGCGTCGTCCCGACGCCGGTCCCGCCGGCGGAGCGTTTCGTCGATCTGCAATATCTCAGGGCCGCCGGCATTCGATAGTTGTCGCGATCGACACCCGCTCAGCATTGTCGAGCGACCGGCAAAGCGGACAAATGCAGTGTCCAAATTTGTGATGATCGAGCGGTTTTACGCCCGCTTTCGATGCATCGACGATCCATCTCGCGAAGGAGAAAGTCGCTAAGTACGCACCCCGTCCAACGCCCGTTTAGGGCGCGGTTTTGTTTCGTATTTGGGCAAGAGGTTACCAAGCCAGCCCGGAAATACATTCACGATGGCCGAGGGCTTCATCGCACCAGTTTTGCGCGCGAAGAAACATTTTCGCAATTAACGCGTAATTTTTTCCTCGCCAATCGCTAGCCTTCGGCCCAGAGAGCGGCGAAAACCAACGATTCAGACTTCTTAGAATGATGGCATAGCGGTTGCTCTACTTGGCTAATGATTAGACCTGTTCATCCTAAGGAGGTTCGTTCGTATGAAGATTGTCAAAACCACCATTTTAGCGGGGTTTCTTGCTGGAACTCTGTTGACACCAGCAGCCCCCGCGATGGCGAAAGATGACCACGACTTTCACATTCCCCCAGGTCATATGCCACCGCCGGGTAGCTGTCGTATTTGGTTTCCAGGCAGACCGCCGGGCCATCAGCCGGCGCCGGGACCTTGCCGAGTTTTGAGCCGGCAGGTTCCGCGGGGCGCCTATCTGATCGCCAATGACCGACGATGGAGCTACGGCGAGCTGAACGATCGCCGCTTTCGACATGACATCTTTGACAGTCCGCGGTATTCCAGCCGAAGCGAAATTCGCGGGGACGTTCGGGATGTTCGCGAGGCGCGCAAAGACGTTCGGGAAGACCGCGAGCAGTTGCAGAAAAATCGTGATGAGCTGATCAAAGATCGTGCCGAGCTGCGAAAGGATGTTCGTAGCGGAGCAAGCAAGAAAGAAATTGTTCAGGACCGTCGAGAGATCCGCGACGACGTACAGAAAATACAGCAAAGCAAAAAAGATCTGCAACAGAGTCATGACAAACTGCAATCATCTCGCCAAGAACTTAAAGACGACTTGCGCCGCCGCTAAGGCGTAATTCCTCGAGCGGCCTGATCCATCTTCATGTAGATGGTCGGGCCGCTCCCATATTTCTTTTCACTCGCTCTCCGAGATCCTTCCATCACTAACGAGACCAGAGAAACCGATAATCTTCTCCGCCCTCTCTAGTTGGATTCACAAAGCAACGGTACCGTACAAGTCTAAACCCGCGTTGCTCAGGTAACTCACTCCCGACTAAGAGTCGGAAGTGAGTTAGTTGACATTGACACGGCGCTTCTTTGTTCGATACTCTTCGGCGGCTGGGACAAGGCGCTCACAATCGGATTCCGAAGAAACGAAAGGAGCGGCAGATGAGGACAACAAGACTGTGGTGTTGGACCGTCGTCGTGGTTGGCCTCGGCGTGCTACTGATCGCTTCGCCGGAGCGAGTGAGCAGCCAACAAAGCCGTGGCGCGGTACGGATCGACAACGACGATATCGGCGGGGTGGTGACGAGCGCCAATGGACCTGAAGCGGGTGTCTGGGTGATCGCGGAGACGAACGATCTGCCAACCAAGTACGCCAAGATTGTCGTTACCGACGATCAAGGGCGTTACGTCATTCCTGATTTGCCTAAAGCCATTTACAACATTTGGGTGCGCGGCTACGGCTTGGTTGATTCAGCAAAAGTTCGAGCCAACCCCGGCAAGATTCTAAACCTCCAGGCGGTGGTTGCACCGAACGAGGCCGCGGCCGCGGAGTACTATCCGGCCATTTACTGGTACTCGATGCTAAAGATTCCGGAAAAGAGCGAATTTCCGCTGGGCAAAGCCAGCAGCCAGGGCCATTGGTTGGCGGGTATCAAAACCCACGGCTGTATATCGTGTCACCAACTGGGCAACAAGGCGACGCGGGTAATTCCTAAAGAGCTGGGCGAATTCAAATCCTCTCTGGACGCGTGGCAGCGGCGCGTCCTATCCGGACAAGCAAGTGAAGTCATGATGCGCAATCTCAATGATGTCGAGCCCAGACGAGCTTTGGCGCTGTTCGCCGATTGGACCGACCGTATCGCCGCCGGAGCATTGCCAACGTCGAAGCCTTCCCGGCCGCAGGGAGTCGAGCGCAACGTCGTCATCACGCTGTGGGACTGGGCCACGCCTAAGGCTTACCTGCACGACGAGATCGCCAGCGACAAGCGTCATCCCACGGTCAATGCCAATGGATTGCTCTACGGTTCTCCCGAGGACAGCACGGATTTTATCCCGATCCTCGACCCGGTTCGTCACAAAGCCTCTGAAGCAAAAGCGCCGGTGCGCGATTCGAATACGCCCGACACCATGTTCATCTCGACGGCGAACACACTGATGCTCGCGCCGTCGCCCTATTGGGGAACGGAACGGGTGTGGCAGAGTCAGGCCTCTGTTCATAACCCGATGTTTGATGAGAAGGGTCGGGTCTGGCTGACGTCGAGAATTCGTCCGCCGCAAAATCCGACCTTTTGCAAAAAAGGATCGGAGCATCCCTCAGCAAAGCTCTTCCCACTTGAAAGAGCCGGCCGCCATATGGCCGTGTACGATCCCAAAACGAAAAAGTTCACGCTCATCGATACTTGCTTCAGTACGCATCACTTGATTTTTGCCGAAGACGCCAACAACACGCTGTGGCTCAGCAACGGCGGCTCCGCCGGCAGCGTGCTGGGCTGGCTCAACACCAAGATGTTTGACGCAACCGGTGACGAGCAGAAGTCGCAAGGCTGGACGGCATTCATTCTTGACACCAACGGCAACGGCAAGCGCGACGACTACGTGGAGCCCGACCAGCCGGTCGATCCGACGAAAGATAAACGGATCGTGGCGGGCTATTACGGCATCGGCTTTAACCCGATGGATGGTTCGATCTGGGGCTCGGTGCTGAGCTTTCCCGGCGCTGTCGTTCGCGTGAGTCCCGGCGACAACCCGCCGGCGACCGCTTTGGCGGAAATCTACGAGGTGCCGTGGAACGAGCCCAAGGCCGTTGTGAACGGCTACGGGCCGCGCGGCATGGACATCGATCGTAACGGCGTTGTCTGGGTGCCACTGGCGAGCGGTCATCTCGCTAGCTTTGACCGGCGCAAATGCAAAGGGCCGCTCAACGGCCCGACCGCGACTGGCAAGCATTGTCCCGAAGGCTGGACGCTCCTTCCTTTTCCGGGACCGCAGTTCGATAACGTATCTGACTCGGGCAGCGTCCAAGCGAGCTATTACACCTGGGTAGATCAGCACGACATTTTCGGATTGGGAAAAAACGTGCCGTTCGCCACCGGCAATCTTTCTGATTCGCTGGAGGCGTTCGTGGACGGAAAGTTTGTCACTCTTCGCATTCCCTATCCGATGGGCTTCCACGCCAAAGGCATGGACGGACGCATCGATGATCCGAAAGCGAACTGGAAAGGCAAAGGACTGTGGTCCGCCTACGCCGGTCGAGCGACCCATCACATCGAAGGCGGCAAAGGCACGAAGCCCAAAGTGGTGAAGTTCCAACTTCGCCCCGACCCGCTGGCGAAGTGAAGATCATCCAACAAAGATGTCATTGGGAATTTGAGTCCGCGGCGTGAACAAATGAATTGAGCTGAGCGTTTATGGCGCAAACGGTCTCTGCCGAACCGCCCTGAGTTCTGCACGTGCAGCGACGGTGCGCCACTGGAACCACGAGGAATCCATGGACAAAAATCTACTTGGGCTTGGTATCACGCATTATCCCGGATTATCGATCCAAGGAAATCTAAGCCGTCGCATCAAGATATGTACATCCGATCCGGCGTTGCCCGAGCACCTGCGCTCGATCGACAATTGGCCGGAGCCGATGCAACGGCAGTGGGGAACGGACGACGGTAAGTCGCACTCGGACGAGCATCGCCAAGCAATGATCGACGGCTTTCGCATGGCCCGCCGCGCTCTCGATGAGTTTCACCCTGATTTCTGTGTTATCTGGGGTGACGACCAATTTGAAAACTACCGCGAAGACTGCGTTCCGGCATTTTCCGTCCTGGCCTACGATGCAGCGGAGTTTCAGCCGTGGTTGCACAATCAACGCGGCGTCAATTCGTGGAACGAACCCAAGGATAAGAGCTTTACGATTCGTGGTCATCGCAGCGGCGGCAAGCACCTCGCTTCATCGCTGCTGAACGAGGGCTTTGACATCGCCTATTCCTACAAGCCTTTGCATATCGGATTGGGACACGCATTTGTAAACTCGGTGCTCTATCTCGACTGGGACCGGCGAGGGTTTCCATATCCACTGGTGCCATTCACCGTCAATGCGTACGGACGCCATCTGACGGGCACTCAAGGGATTCCGCCAACTCCATCGAAGGGACGAGGCCTTCTCGAACTCGAAGAAGATCCGCCGGGACCGCAGCCATGGCGTTGTTTTCAAATCGGCGCCGCGACGGCTCGTGCTTTCGCCGGAAGCCAGTGGAAAGTCGCATTGATCGCCTCATCCAGTTGGTCGCATTCGTTCCTGACTGCCAAGCATGGCCGAATGTATCCGGACGTGGAGTCGGACAAGCGCTATTTTGAAGCGCTGCGCGCGGGCGAGTGGGAGACATGGCGGGACACGACGCTGACGCAAGCAGAAGATCGCGGCCATCACGAGCTTCTGAACTGGTTCTGTCTGGCGGGAGCGATGGCCGAGCTTAAACGGAAGCCGGACAAAGCGGTGTTTCTCGAATCGTGGATTACCAATTCCGACAAAGTCTTCGCTGTGTTCTCCCCGCCGCTGCGCTGACAAAAAACTGGAGGAAAGCGCCTTGTGCCGGCGAAAATAAAAAAGGGCGGGGTCTTCATGACCTCGCCCTTTTTTGTTTTCATCCGGCTAGTCTAAGTTAGCGCGGATTGATTTCGCTAGCTCTAAGTTGCCCATCTTTCTCGGTGTACTTGATGGTTACCTTGGAGCCTTCTTTCGCGTTTTCTAATCCCTTCGTCTTGCTCCCGATCAGGATAGTTTTTTCGTCATCTTTGGTTTTGACCTTTATGTCCTTTTCGCCCTTGGTTACTACGGTGGCTTTCAGTTCCATTTCTTGAGCAGCCACGTACGCTGGAACTAAAGTCAAAGCCAAAAGCGCGGTTCCGATCGTTCTTCTGAAGTTCATTCTTTTTCACCTCCTCTCTTTTGTGATATTTGCCCGTCTACGAAGTGTAAAACTATATGGTTCACCGATGTTGTCAAGAGGTAAGTTGAACTCAATAGCTCCCCGGGTCGGAGAATATCTCTTCCGGGAACAAATTGCGTCGATAATCTATTAGACGTTCGGAAATAAGATTTATTCGGCGGCCGAAACGTATTCATTGCCGTCACCACGTGAGTGGGTGCCATTCTCTGCCGGTGCCTCGTGAGGCTGGCATTCAGGACTCGAAAATCATCAGCACAAAAGATTACGTGGTTATTTTGCCCGAACAAGGTCCGTTCAGCTGATCCTGGCTATTTCTCTCGCAATTGCGATAATCTCTTAACAGAGAGAAGATGACGTTATGATCATTTTGCACGTTGCGATTCAGGTCAAGCCGGAGCATGTCACGGAATTTTTAGAAATCGTACGCTATGATGCCGAGCATTCGGAAAAAGACGAGCCGGGCTGCTTGCGATTCGATGTGATCCAAGATCGGGACGACGGGAACCGCTTCTATTTCTACGAAGTTTATCGCGACGAGGCGGCGTTGGAGGCGCACCGGCAGACGCCTCATTTCAAGCTTTACGCAGAAAAAGTACAGCCTTGGTTGGCTGCGCCGCCCGAGCGCCGTTTCGGCAAGAACTTGATTCCATCGGACGCCGCGTGGCGCTAATAAGAAAGGTGCGGGGAAAAGGTCGGAAAAAATTCCCGGCGATTCTCGACGCGGTAAGTTCGGGACGATTTCATAGGCCGTGTCACGAGATTAACGTCCGCTCACACACAAAACCGATCCACCATGCGATCTTGACAAGTCAACCCTCGACGATATAGTCGGCCCACTTGGCGGAGAGACAACTGACGAAGAGGGTTGTTTGTTTCACTTGTCGCACATCGCGTTGACGCTTTAATCCTATTGCGAGTGAGAGGAGCGAAAGGAGATCGTTATGAAAACGCGAGGTCCCGGGCTTACACGCATTTTCTGCCTGCTAGTTATTCTGAGCGTTACAGCTGAGATCAACGCGCAAGCCGAACCGTTTTACAAAGGGAAAACAATTCGCATCATGGTCGGCTCGACGGCAGGCGGATTTTACGATCGTTGGGCCCGTCTCTTCGCGAGATACATGGGCAAGTATATTCCCGGTCAGCCGGAGATCATCGCTCAGAACATGCCGGGCGCTGGATCCGTGATCGCCACCAACCACGTCTTCGGTGTGGCTAAGCCTGACGGTCTAACCATCGCGATGCCCCTGAACAGCGTCTACGTCGACCAACTTGTCGGGCGCAAAGAGGTGCAGTTCGACCTGCGCAAATTCCAATGGATCGGCTCTCCCGCGGTAGAATCGGTGATCTTCTATATACGGGCGGACACTCCCTATAGATCTATTGCCGATATCATTAAGGCCAAGGAGCCGCCCAAGTGTGGCTCGACCGGCACGGCAAGCAGCGACTATATCCTATCCAAAGTTTTGGAAGAAACCGTCGGGGCAAAATTCAATAGCGTCCAAGGCTATCCGGGAGGCAGCGAGATCGATTTAGCTGTGGAAAAGGGAGAGGTGGTCTGCCGCGCCCATAGCACCTCCGCTCACTTCGGTCGCGAACCCTTTGATTCATGGCACAAGAAGAATTTTGACCGGCATCTGGTGCAGACGTCGCGCAAGAGAGATTCCCGGGCCGCCGATGTGCCGACGACGCACGAAATCTTCGATCAGTATAAGGTTCCGGCAAATAGCCGCCGTGTCGCGCAGGTTGTGTTAGCCGCCGGAGATTTCGGCCGTCCGATCATCGTGACGCCGGGCACTCCTCCGGAAAGAGTTAAGATCCTGAGAGACGCCTTTGTAAAAACCTTGAACGATCCCGAAGTCCTTGCCGAAGCCAAAAAGGCCCGCATGGACGTGGAACCGACATCCGGAGAGGAACTGGAATCGCTGGTCAAAGAAATCTTCGATTCGCCGCCGGATGTTCTCGAGCGTGTGAAAAAATTACTGGGCAACTAGGTCGAGGCGAGACGGAGAGCTTTTTGAATTTTGGAGCTGCCCAATGATCAAACTTCCACGGCGATTTTGGATCTTCGCTGCGCTGCTGTCTATTTGTCATTTTTTACTCTTGAGCAATGCTCGAGCGCAGGAAAAGGTCAGGCTTGCCCACAGCGCTTTGGAGAGCAGTAATGGCGTTTGGTATTTGGCTCAAGACCGAGGTTTTTACAAGAAACACGGCCTCGATGCCGATTTGCTTTTTATTCCAAGCACAACCACCAGCGTGTCGAGCCTTGTGGCGGGCGACGTGCAGGTGGCCAATGCCTCCGGCGGCGGGGTTGCGAGCGCGGTGGTAGCGGGCGCGGACCTAGTGATGGTTGCGTGTTATCTCAATTCGCTTCCCTACGAGTTGGTGGTAAACGAGAGCATCAAATCGCCGGAAGATCTCAAGGGAAAAAGCATTGGCATCAGCCGGGTCGGCAGCGCGTCGGACGTGGCGGCGCGCGCGCTCATCCGAGGATTGGGGCTGGAGCCTGACAAGCAAGTGCCGATCATGCAAGTCGGCGGTCCAGCGGAGCGAGCGGCGTCTTTTCGCGGCGGCAGAATCGCCGGGTTTCCCTCGCCGCCAGGAATTATTCATCTGACCAAAGGCATTCCCTACAAAATCCTGATCAGCACCGCGGATTTTCAAAAACGCTTTGAGTTCCCCTACATTTGCGCCACTACGACGAAAAGCTATCTGGCGCGCCAGAGGGAGATCGTGAAGAAAGTAATCATGGCGCACATCGAAGCGATGCAATTCTTCAAGACGCGCAAAGAAGAGACCAAAAAAATCATCGCCAAATACAGCAGAATCAACAACGAGGACTATTTAGAGTCTGCTTACGCCGCGAGCGCGAAACTCTATGATGTGGTGCCGCTCGTGACCAGACCCGGCACGGAGATTCAGATCAAAGAAGCGACCAGCCGCAAGCCCGGCGTGCAGCTTCGCTTCGAAGACCTGGTCGATGAAAGCATCGTGCGCGAATTGGAGAAAAGCGGCTTCATCGACAAAGTGTATAAGCAGTGAAATCCTTCCGCGCGTTGTGATTTCGATGGAAGCTTATTTAAGTTGACTGCTGCGATCCGCTGCGTCTCTCCGGGTCATTTGACACCGGCCATCCGCAGATATTGCAGATCGACAAAGCGTTCCGGGGTTGGCAGCGGATCTTTGAGTGTTCCCGCTTCGCCCAAGAACGCGATTACCTGAGCTAATCCCTTGACGTCAATCTCTCCTTGCATGGGCAAGACCTTGCGCTCGGGCTCGAAAAACAACTTAAGGGTTTGATCGGCGATTGCGGCGGGAGCGCCGGTGGTTTCGACGATCGCCTTAGCCACGACCTTGCGTTTGGTTGGATCGCGAATGAATTTGAACGCGGCACCGAGAGCGCGGATATAGCGCACGATGGCGTCTTGATGCGCTTGCGCCCAAGAACGCCTGGCAGCCGTCACGGTATAGAGGAAGTCAGGCACGGCGTCGTTGGTAAAACCAAGTAACCGGAAGTCCTCGCTAAGCGCAAGCAAGTCTTGCGGTTGGCCGAGCGGCACCGCGGCGCATTCGCCGCGTTTAAGACAATTCCAGCGGGCGGGTGTTCCCTCGATTATTTTGATCTGGAAATCTCCTTCGCGAAGGCCGTGGAGCGCCAGCAATTTGCGCGTGGAAATCGTTATGGTACCCGCTTCGTCGGCGAAACCTAATAGCTTTCCTTTGAGATCGGCGAAGCTTTTAATTTCAGGCTTGGCAATCAAACTATAAATCGGGTTGGTGAATTCGGCGGCGATCGCAACGGCGTCGGAGCCGCCAAGCGCAGCGCGGATAAGAAACGGCGTGGCGACGTGAGTGATGTCACAGGTGTCGTCATGCAGTGCGTCAATCATCTTGTCTGAGCCGCCGGGAATAGGGACGACGACGCGAAAATCCAACCCTTCGCGGCGAAAGAACCCCTCGCGATCCGCGATCGAAACAGGAAGCGAAAAAATACTCCGCATCGCCGAGTAGGCTTGGCCATAGCGTAAGGGAATCGTCTGGGCTGACACGATCGGGCTGGTCGCGAAAAAAGTCGCGGCAAGCGCGAGAAAAAGCCAACGCCTATGATTCGTTTTTGGAAACACGCCTGACTCAGCCTGCTCGCTGGAGTAACAAGTCTTGATTTTGGTGGGGCCCGGCAACCACTGCCATTCATCTATCGGGCCCGTCACTTCGCAGCAACTCGCTGCATGGTGCATTCGATTTCGATCGCAGTGAGCGGCTTCTTGTTCAACGGAGTTCTGGTGAACGATCGGGTTTGCTTGTAGCCCTCCTTGCTGCAGGAAATCGTGACATTTTTGGGACTAATGTCCTTGCCGAAGCCCGGCAGCTTGTAGGCGCCTGTTGCGTTGGTGCGGGCGATTACAGAGCCGAGCCCTTTGATCTCGGCGGTCACTTTGGCGTCAGCAATCACTTTGCCGGTCGTATCCTTGACAAAACCGAAGTATGAAAGCCCGGCATCTTGATGATCGTCCGGGCCCTCGTCGCCGCTCCCGCCCGCCCATGCCGGAACAAAGATCCCTGACAGGAGTAAGAGCGAGAGCGTCGTCGCTACGACAGAGCCGATTGAGGCAACGGTCCATTTCATTTGGGCTCTCTCCTTATTGGCGCGCTACTCGTCATGCGATGCTTTTCTGACTAGCGCAGAAAAAAGCGCCGCAGGATGTAGACGAAAACGAACATTACCGACAACGGTGCCACCCAAGACCAGCCTGGCCATACGCGCTTCGCCCAGCAATCCGGAAGCCACGAGGCCAACGCGGCCAGGACGAATGCGGCGATCGCGGATGTTGCCATCCAGCCATACCAGTACATCGCCGGGCCGTCCTTCGCTTTCTCGACCAAAAAGTCGAACTCCTCCAGGGCGGGGTGATAGGTGAACAGCGCCAAGTTGTACTCGACCGAAACAACGTAAAAAATTGCGTATGTGACGGCAAACGTGACCACGAACGTCGGTTGCGACCGAGCCGTGATCATAGATCGAATCCTCGGATATTGTTGAGAACGTGACCAACGAGAAAACCCCACCACACGATGAAGGCCAAAAGGGCGGTCAGAACCGCGCGCGTGCGCGCGTGCTCGGCGGCTTGAGGCTCGCGCCAGAAGTACCAGTAGGCGGGCAATACGCCCAACCCGAGGGCAACGAAATGTTCCTTGAGCTCAAAGGCGCCGTTGGGCACATAGAGCTGCATTTGTTCGAGCACGATCCTCACGCTGAGCCGGTAGGTGGGATAAATAATTCCGCCCAGGAGCGCGGTCAGCGCATAAAGCACGATGATCGCGTTGACGTAGGACTTGGCCGGAACCGCGCGCATGCGCCCGACAAACGAGCCCGCAGCACCTCGCATCGGCACCCAGACACTGATGGCACCGCCAGCAGTCCGTGCAAAATAAGTAACGCAACGATCATTGAGTCAGCACCCCGATGTTGAAGTCTGTTTACTCCAGTTTGGGGGGAATTGTCCAGTCTCGACGGCGAGTCCTCGCACGAGTTGACGTGCTCCAGGCCCGGTGCCGAGTCACCGTTATATTGATGGCGTGGCAATTCTCCACGACTGGCGGGGGAGGACGAGTTGATTTTGAATACCGACCTTCGGTCAGCTCTTATGTTCTGTAAGGATATTATGAACGAGACGTCTAATTAGCACCGGTCGAAAAGCCGATTTTTTTCCTCGGAGGTGCAAATATGGAAGTTTGGCGAAAGCTCTGGATGCTATGCTTGGGCATTCTCTTGGCAGGCTGCGTAGTCAACGACGGCCATTATGGCGGGGGCGGCTGGGAGCTCCTGGGTCAGCGGAAAGCCGATTTCAAAATGGAGCGCGAAAGGATCGACGTCGGTCGGCGGGAAGGGAGGTTCCGCGAGTTGGGCGTGGCCGTGCGCGGTGCGCCGGTCGAAATATATGACATGGTCGTCATCTTCGCCGACGGAAACACTTTTTCGCCGAATATCCGGCACCGTTTCCAAGAAAATTCATGGAGCCGAGAGATCGATCTGCCGGGCGACCGCCGTGCCATAAGAGCGGTAGAATTCAGATATCGAAGTCCCGATCGCCGCGAAGGGCGCGCGACCGTCATGCTTTACGGGCGCTAAATCGACCATTCGGCGCGGCCTCGCGATCGATTGATAGAAAACGAGGCCGACGCCGATCGCCGCGTCCATTGCCAATTTTCGCGTCGAAGATTGGCAGCGCGCGTTATTTCAGCAACTCGATATAGCCCATCCGGCCGGCAAGATTACCGGTCCACCAAATGCGGTTCGGATTGGTCGGGTCAACCTCGATCCTGCGCGGATCAGACTCGGCGTTCGGCAGCGGAAATTCGGTAAATATTTCGGCGTTTGGATCGAAACGCGCAATTTGATCGACATGTTGCTGGCTGAACCAAACGAGATGGCTTTTCGGATCGCCCTGCACTGAATAAGGACCAGAGTCTTCGGTGGGCGGCGAATAGACAGTCATTTTTGTTGTCTTGTAATCGATTTTCATCAGCTTCCCGGCGCCGTGGAGACCGACCCAGACGTTGCCGGCGGAGTCCATGCCGCCTTTGCGCGCGACCGGGTTTTTCACCGGTATTTCGTACTCGTCGATCGTGCCCGTCTCCGGATCCAGACGTCCCATTTGGCTGACAGCATTCTCGATGAACCAGACTTTGCCGTCGCCCGAAAATGCCATGCCATAAGGATTCGCAGTCCTGCCTCGTTTCACGCCGGCAGGAACGTCATAAACGGTGAACTCACGGGTTTTGGGGTCCAAACGGATGACTTGATTCGCCGCGATGGAATTCAGCCAGACCGTTCCATTGGGATGCACCCGCATGGTATTGCCGCTGGCGGAACCGTTCTTGAGTTTCGGTAACTCATAAACGGCGAACTCCGTGCTCCTCGGATCGATGTTCAGCCAGCGCCGATTTGGGCCGCCGTCGATGAACCAAAGTTTATTGTCGGGGGCGCGGTTAATCGCGTTCAATCGATTCATTGGCGAGGGCCCGGCCGGCGGCACGTACTCGCTGTAGGTGAGGGTTTTTCCATCCAGACGGCCGAGCTTGCCGCCGACTCGTTGGCTGACCCAGCCGTTGCCATCGCCGTCCACGGTCACTTCATGAGGTTCGGCACGGTTATTTGGCAATTCATATTCGACGGCCATGTACTTCATCGCCTCACCAGCGAGCAGAGTTCTGGGCAAGCGACTATTGGGATCGGGTTTCGGCCTCGCGGTGCGCGCGCCAGCGGCGGAGAAGTTCGTCGCGACATAATCCACCAGGACCTGCGATTCTCGATCGGTCAGGTCTTTGGCAAGCGTCGAGCCGTGAGCATAAGCACGCATGTTTTGAATGATGGCCTGCCAGCGGCTCCGATCAGCCCGTACTCTGATGATCCTTTGGGCGTCATGGCATGAAACACATTTCGCCAGAATGATCTCTCTGCCGTCGCCTTCCGGCAGCGGCGGCGGCCCGCTTCGGGCTTCGTCTGCCTCACCACCCTGCTCACCCGGTAGCCGGCCCGGCCACGCGCCGGCGAGTTGCGGCGCCCGCGTAGCGGTCAGCGCCAAGTCCACGGTCGCAGGTTTACCGGGCGCGACGTCGACCGGCTGAGATAGTTCGCTCTGATGTTCCCCGCCGATCGCCTGCACGACATATTTTCCAGTCGGAAGCGTGTTTACCGAATAGCGGCCTTGCGCCTGGCTGATCACCATGAAGACGAGCCGCCGTTCAGCGTTTTTCATCTTCACAAACGCCCCGGCAACCGGCGCGCCTTGGGAATCCTTGATGACTCCTTGCAGCGTGCCTGATCGGTCTTGCGCTAGAATCAATCGCGGACAGAGCAGCGCGGTAACGGCAAGCACGAAAAGAATCGTCCGCGATGTCATTGGCTTCAACATGGATTTTCCTCCCGCCCAAATGGAGCAATCGCTCTAACAGATTAGCTGACCCGACGATCACTTTCTTCTATTCGATTTCCAAAGTACACAAAACGCAACGGGTTTCCAGAATTTTGTAAGACTTAATCCAGCGGCTCCAGTTTGATAATCGCCGCGCCGTGATTACTGCCGACCCAGAACGTGACCGGTGTGGTCGAATTATCAACAAAAACTCTGCGAACGTTCGTCGACTTGGGAAGAAGATACTCGGTAAACTGGCCCGTCTTGGTGTTGAGCCGTGTGATCCGATCATTGAGCATGGATCCGGTCCACGCCTCGCCGTTTTTATCTACGGCGACGTCGTAGGGGTTAGACCACGGCGTCGGCACCGCCCACTCCTGGAATTTTTCGCTCTTGGTGTCGAACATCGCAATTTTGTTGCCGCGGTACTCACCGAACCAGAGACGGTCCTGCGCATCCATCATGCCGCGGCGCGGTCCCGAGCCCTTGGTGGGCGTCTCGTACATCGTGAGCTTGCCGGTCTTCGCATCGATCCTGCCGATGTGCTCCTTGCCGATGTCGGTGAAATAAGCGTTGTTCTGGGAGTCAGCGATGACATCGTAGATGTTGTGACCTCTGGGTGATTCCTTGAACGGGTCCCAGGTTTCCCATTTCCCGGATTTCAGATCGACCCGATGCACGCCTGCGAATCCGTTGTTTTGCGCCCACACCTTGCCGTCCACGCCGATATGCATAGGGCTCGTCATATTGATTTGCGTATTCGCCTTGTTCAATTCCGAGGGAATGTTCCAGACCTGGAATGTCTCGGTCTTCTTATCGAATTTCGCGATGCCGGCCTGGTACATCATGCCCAACCACAAATTCTGGTCTTTGTCGAAACGCACCGAAAGCGCACCGGTCGGCGAACCTTTCTTTGGCTCGGGCACGGAGTATTCGGTGTGCTTGCCGGTTTTGGGATCGAGCTTCCCGAGCGTCTGCTCGCCGAAATTGGAATACCAGGCCATGCCGTCGCCATCGACGATCACGTCATGAGGCTCGATCGTCGGGCGCGGCAAATCGTACTCCGTTATGATCACCCGCGTCGCTTGGCCTTTGGGGCGAGGCAGAGTCTTCAGGGGAAACGCCCACGTGGCAGATGAGCTCAAATTGATATTGCTTAACCACTCGGCTTGGGTCCGCTGGACTCGCTCCTGTTCTTCACCGACTAACGCGGTGTCGCGCGCGCCGAGTCGTAGCTGCGGGCGCAGCGGCGTGCTTTGATTTACGTAACTCGCCATCCGCGGCAGGATCGCTTGTATGAACCCAGCCGCATCGTACTTTGACCGCACGATTCGCTCGACGGTGTGGCAGCCGACGCAACTCAGGAGTGTATTTTTTTGCTGCGGCGTGCCCGGGACGCTGGCGAGCCATTCTGAGTTCGTCAACTGCGCTCCGAGATCATCTGTCTTGCGAAGCTTCAAATCGACCGCTGTGGTTTTTTCTGATGTAATGGTTGCCGCTGTGGGACCATCAACTTCGTAGCCGGCCGCGCGGATTGAAATAGCATATTGACCGGACTCGAGTTTCTTTGCGGGGAAAGTATAACGGCCCTGGCCGTCGCTCACCACGGTAGTCGTCACAGTCGACCCGGCTCTCTTTGCGCTGACGAGCACGCCCTCCATCGGGCCTTCTTCAATTGAGCTGACTTGGCCGTTGAGCGCGATGTCGGCAGAGCTCGCGCCTCGTATGGAATGAGCGAACAAGAATAGCGCTGCCGCCGCAGATGCGAACGCCGTTGCAAGTACTGCATTTTTGCGCATGTGCATCCTCCGTGAGAAGAGTCGATCCAGTGCGAGCATGAAGCTGCGCTCGTACTACCACCGCACTTGCGCGATCGTCAAGCGGCAAAATAGCTGATCGTTTATCTGGACAAATTGAATCCTACGGATTAATTGGTCTTTCAGGGATCGGCTGTCTTTCAGCTGGTGGTTTATTAGCCTAACAACCGCGTTCAGCGTCAGTCGAAATATCGCGACTCAAAGCCGCGGCGCGCAAGGAGGCAACAATGCCCACAAAAGGTCGGGCGGCGATTTTTGTTGAACCAAAAGAGCCTCTGGTGGTGGACGAAGTTGAGTTTGCCGATCCGGCGGCGGACCAGGTACTCGTCAAGCTCTTCGCCAGTGGCGTTTGTCACTCGCAACTTCACACCATGCAGCGGCCAGCACGACCTGGTCAACGATTGCCGGCGCTCCTCGGCCATGAATCGACAGGCGTGGTGGTCGCCACGGGGCGCGACGTCAAGCACGTTAAGGAAGGCGACCACGTCATTACGACTTGGGTCGATCGGGATAATTCGACCACCAACCAACCGTTGGTCGCGCACGCCCTGAACGATCGGGCGCAGTCGATCGCCTTTTGGAAGGGCCAAGAAGTCATGCACTCTGCCGCCACGTGGGGGGAATACGCGCTCGCACAGGAACGCGTCGTGCTGCCGATGCCAAAGGATATACCGACGGATGTGACAGCGATCATCGGATGTGCGGTTATGACGGGCGCCGGCGCAATCATCAACACGCTTCGAGTGCGACCCGGAGCTTCGGTTGCGGTGTTCGGTTCCGGAGGCATCGGGCTTTGTGCAATATCGGCGGCAGCGATCGTCGACGCGAATCCAATCATCGCCGTTGACATCAACGATCAAAAGCTCGAATTCGCGCTCCGCTTTGGTGCAACGCATATCGTGAACTCGAAGGAGGGAGACGCGCTGAAAACGATTCGGCAATTAACTGATGGTGGCGTCGACTATGCGATCGATGCTGTAGGTTTACCGCAGACGCAAGAACAAATTCTTCGCGCCGTGCGCCCCGGGTATTCGGGTATGAATAGAGGCGGCACTGCGCTGCTCGTCGGGATTACGCCGCCAAACGCAAAAGCGATTCTCGACACGAGCCTGTTTATCGGCAACCGATCGTTTACCCGTACGAGCGGCGGGGATTGCCGTCCGGACCGCGATTTTCCAATCTTCATTCGTTGGTACCGCGACGGCAAACTTAAACTGAATGACCTGGTGACCCATCGTTACAAGCTTGAGCAGATCAATGAGGCAATCGACGACTTGCAGCATGGACGGATATTGGGCAGAGGAATCTTGACGTACAACTAAGGCACCGCCTGGTTCGTTAAAGAAATGGATGTCATTCTGAGCCGTAGGCGAAGAATCTCTTCTTGATAAGCATGATGGGTTACAAGGCGAGATCCTTCGCTGACGCTCATGATGGCAGACACGGGGCTGTTAAGCTTATTTAGCAAAGTTGTGAAATACCACGCTAGCGAATTTTCTTTGGAGAAAACGATTGACTCACTATGGACACAAAAACATCTACTGAAATCCCAAACCACTCGATCGGCAGAGACACCATACGATCCAGGCTAGTCCTCGAACTCGCTTCGGAGTTGGTCGATCAGCCAGGCTGGGCGTACCGCCAAGCTCGTGTTAGCTTGCGACCGCAAGGCGCAGATGGATGGCCGGTCATTCTTTTCGCCAGCGACGGTCCAGCGGCAATCGAAGATGTCGCTCGTGGCGACGTGCAGGTTGCCATTATCAATCCGGCGGGATATTTGGCTCTGGCCGAGCGCGGCACAGGACCCTTTGCGGCACCGTTTCCGCTGCGCGGGATCACGGTCATTCCGTCGCCCGATCAGCTCGCTTTTGCCGTGACTGAACGGACGGGCCTGAAGTCTTTCCATGAGATTCGTCAGCGCCGTTATCCGCTGCGCATGTCCATGCGCGGTCAAAGGGATCATGCGCTTCATCCGGTTGTTAAAGAAGTCTTGGCGACCGCGGGTTTTTCCCTCGACGATATTGTTTCCTGGGGCGGGCAAGTGCGCTACGACGATGGTCTGCCGATGAAGAGTAACCGCTTCGGCGCGATGCAGCGCGGTGAAGTTGATATGATTGTCGATGAAGCGGTGCGCAGCTGGGTCAACGCAGCGGCAGAGGCGAGAATGCGCGTGCTGCCGCTCGATGAGCCTATGCTAGCTAAGCTAGAAGCGCTCGGTTTTCGTCGCGCCGTAATTCCCAAGGCGCGGTATCCCAAGTTACCGGAGGATGTGCCAGCCTTGGATTTTAGCGGCTTCGCTGTTTATACGCATGCCAACGTTCCCGACACAGTCGTGACCGCGGTTTGCGCCGCACTGGAAGCTCGCAAGGATCGGATTGGCTGGCAGGAACCCGGTCCGCTGCCGTTGGAGCGCATGTGCCGCGATACGCCCGATGGGCCGCTCGTGATTCCCTTGCATCCCGCCGCCGAGCAATTTTGGCGTGAACACGGTTATCTGGGTTGAGACGAAGGATTTGGATGGTTCACCGCATCCTTCGACGAGCTCAGGACGTAGTGAGCCTGTCGAACTACGAGACGCGGAGGACGCGGAGAGGGAGAGCTTGGAAAGAAAACCTCTGTGCGCTCTGTGCCTCGGCAAATAGACCAATATAGTGATCACAGACGTGACGGCAAGACTTTTCATGACTCTTCTCCGAGTTCAGAGCAACGCTCGAACTCAGATAGCATTATTTTCCGGCCATCATGTTAACTCATCAACCTTCCGCCGGAGACGTTCAACGATTCTCCTGTCGTGTGCGACGAGTCGCTAGAGGCGAGAAAGAGCACGGCTTTGGCGACCTCGTCGTGCTTGGCGTATTTTCGCAGCGGCGTTAATTCCAGCACTTGTTTTTCTAGCTGTGAAAACTCCATTCCTAATCCTTTGGCTCTCTCCGCGTACATCTCTCGGAGATCGGGTTCGTCCATCCCGCCTGGGCAGATTACGTTGGCTCTGATCCCATAAGGACCGGCTTCTTTGGCGATTGTTTGGCTCAGGCCCACGAGACCCCACTTGGCCGCGCACAGCGAGCCGCGCAGCGCCATGCCTTCTCTGCCGGCGGTGCCGGAGATACTGACGATGCTGCCGCTTTTCTGCTTCATCATCTGTTTCAAGACAGCGCGGCAACAGAGAAAGACTAGCTTAAGGTTGTACAAGAGCACGTCATCCCATTCTTTTTCGGTGATGTCTTGCACCGGCACCAATGGACCGCGAAAGCCGGCGCTGTTGACGAGAATGTCGATCTTGCCAAAACGCGCCACTGTCTCGTCGACCATGGCGTTGACTTGGCGATCGTCGCTGCAGTCGGCGGCGATAGCGACGGCTTTTCCACCGTGCTCATTGATCCCTCGAGCGACGCCATCGAGTTGGGGCTTCATTTTTTCCAGGTCCACCAAGACGGTGCTCGCGCCTTCCCGAAAAAAGGTATGCGCGATCGCTTCGCCGATGCCGCGCGCGCCGCCGACAATGATTGCAACTTGACCGTCCAACTTCATTTCAATCCTCCTATATACATTCATCAGCCACGGGCTTGCCTGAACGACTCGAATAGATTAATCGGTTCAAAGCTTCCACACATTCCAAACACGCGACTGGTCTCGAGAAGAAATGATTGTAATTAATTAGTTTCTTTTAGCAATGTCCGGGCGTCACTCGTCTGACCAGCTCTGATTGGTAGACCGTGGCTAAAGGGACACCGTTATTTTTTTCATTGTTGTTGGGGACGGAGCCGTGGTAGAGCCCCGTTATGCTGGGAATCCGGCACGGAAACAAACCGGTTACCTTCATCATGTGATCAACAGAAGAAGCGTCGGCGAATCGGGAGGCGGCTCTGGCGGCAAGTCTTGACCGTATAATTAGGAGGGTCAGATGAGCGGCAATGATAAAAAAACTATCGTGATATCTAACGGCACCATGATTGATGGCACAGGGAATTCTCCGAGTCGGAATGAGGCTATTGTGATCCAAGGTAGTCGCATCAAAAGCACCGGGCGCTTGCCCGGCGACATAAGGCTGGAAGACAGTGACAATGTGGAGGTTATCAATGCCACCGGACAGTGGATCATGCCGGGGCTCATCGATGCCCATACCCACCTGTCGTATGGCAACCCCAGGGTTCCGGGCGAAGCCAGAGGTAGAGGGACAACCAGACCTGAATTCAATACCCTACGGGCGGCAAGGAACGCTCAGATAGTATTGCGGTCCGGGGTGACCAGCATCTCGGTGCCGGGCGGGACTTGGTTCACGGACGTCGCGGTTCGAGACGCCATCAAACTTGGGTTGATCGAGGGCCCTCGCGTGTACTGTGCCGGTCGCATGATCGTTACCTACGGCTCGATAGAGGACGAAGAACCTTCCTGGGTGGGCAGCCCGGAGCACTCAATCGGCGTCCTCTGCAACACCGCGGCGGACATGGTCACCGAAGTGCGACGGCAGTGCAAACACGGCGTCGACTTTATTAAGATGGCCGATAGCCGGTCCGGCGAAACCCAGACCATTGCAAAAGAAGAGATTGCGGCTGTGGTTCAAGAAGCGCACCGCCGAAACGCGCGGGTGGCGATTCACTCGAGAGGCTCGGCCTCGACGCGCGCTGCGGCGGAGGCAGGTGTTGACTGGATCATGCATACCGACTTGGCAACTGAGGCTGACCTCGAGGCCGTCGCCAAAGCGGGCGTCCGGATCGTGCCGACTGCGACATTCGTGGCGCGGGTGTTAGAAATCGGTCGTGAGGTTGGACAGGAACAAATTCAGATCGACCTGGACCGGATGAAGCGAAATATGGACGGGCTTGTGAATGTGCTGGAACGGGCGCGCGCTCTGGGGATCAAGGTCATGTGCGGTACGGATACTGGCAATTACTCCTGGATGCCCTATGGAAAAACGCACGCCAAAGAAGCGGAGATCTTGGTCCGTTACGGCGGCTATACACCGATAGAGGCGATTACGGCCTGCACTAGAGACAATGCGTTTGCGGTAGGGTTGGAAAACGAAGTGGGCGCGCTTGAAACAGGAAAACTGGCGGACATCGTCATTCTCAAACAAAATCCGCTGGCGGATATAAGAGTGTTGCAGGATCCTGCCAATCTCGCGATTGTCATCAAGGACGGCAAGAAAGTAAATCTTGAAAATCATTCCTTGGAGGAGGCTCCGCTGATATTCCAAGAGGCAGTTGCGTAGGCGAGCCTAATTCCGGAGCAGTTAAGACTTCGATATTTTTACTTTCTTTGGCAGCGTGGCCTTTGGTGGGCCCACGAACTCTCCATCGCGCTGGCTCTCAAAGAGTGGAACATCCCCGGGCAATCCGTAACACCCGCGAGGCTTGCACCGCTGGGCGTTAACTTTCCTCTTCGACCCAGCGGACTCCAACGAAAGTTATCCGAGTAGCTTGGAATATTTCTCGCGTAGCTTGGCGAAGCGCTGGCCGCCTTCCGTTGCCGCTTTGACGAAATTGTCCGGCATGTAGTTATACGGCGGCCGGATCGGGCCGGGCTTGCAGTAGCCGGAAGCGCCCATCAGGATTTTTTCCATTTGGATGTTGTAAGACGCAAAAACCTCTTGAGAGCCGGTGATCGCGTGATGCGGCTCGTTGGCCCAGGCGATGTCATCGGCGACGGCTTTGGCTTGCTGCGCATCGCGCGCTGCCAGTGCTTTCATGAGTGCCAGACCGACCTGCGGTCCGACCGAGGGAATCCAACAAGTGGTCTGAGAGTCGGGCGAAATTTGCGCGAATTCGTAGGCGAGACCGATGGGCGGCACCAAGTTGACCCGTCCTTTGGTGACGGCCACAACTTTTTTCAAGATCGCTTTGCTGGAGAATTTAGCCGACATTACTGTCGGCGCCTTGTCGACCACCGGCCCCCAGAAATCGGCGTCAAAAGCAAAGCGAAAGGCGCGCGGATTGGCGTAAACCATGATTGGAAAATCAGGGAACGCTTGCGATACGTCTTTGTAGAATTGCACCGCCATATCGAGCGTTGCCGGCTGCCACATCGGAATGCCCAAGAGAGTTCCGGTGGCGCCGCGTTCCTTGACGAACTTGATACGCCGGGCGATTTCATGGCCGCCTAACGCGGTTGTGCCGACAAACGTGGGAATTCGGCCGCGCACGGTCTTCAATAAGCAATCGACGTAGGCTTCATAATCGCTTTGCGACGTGGTTGCGCATTCACCCATGGTGCCGAGCGCCATGATCCCGGCGGCGCCGTCGCGGACTAGATTTTCAGCGAGGCGAGCGGTTTCGTCCAAGTCTACGGTGTTCGTGGCATCAAGACGTTCAGCGCCATCCTTAGCCGGGGTCGGCATGATCGCTAAAACGCCTCGGAGATCTTGTGCGGTCATCATAGATATTCCTCCTCGTACAAAATTATTCGACACGAAGGTCGACGATATCGGCGGCTTAGCTTCTCTCTGTAGCATGTAAGGCGGCGCGCCGCCAAGGCCGGCGGCGACTTCGCTTTCGCTGTGTTCCCGCCCACGATGATTCGATTGGCTCTCGCGACTGAGGCACCCGGGTCAACAACAATCAGGCTGCTAGATCTGGACTGGCAATCGATCCGCCAAGATGATTTCTCGTGGCGTGACTTTGGCCTGGTAAGGCAGCGCTTCGACTCCCGCTTTTATCGCTCGCCGTAGCCACCGGCCGTATTCCGCGTCGATCTCGTCGGCGGGACGAAAATAATCGCAGTCAGCGCGCTGAATGACAAAAACCACGGCGGCGCGATGGCCTTGGCGTTTTAAGCGCATCAATTCTTTGAGGTGTTTTGTCGCGCGCTCGCTGACCGCATCGGGAAATGCGGCGGCGCCGCCAATGGCGAGTGTGACGTTTTTGACTTCGACGAAGCAGCAACCGTCGCTACCTTGCAGACAAAGGTCGAGCCTGCTGTGAGTGTTGACTTTGACTTCCCGTCGAATGGTTTCATATCCGCATAATTCTCGGATCCGGCCCGATTGAACGGCTTCGGCTACAAGTCGGTTCGGATGCATGGTGTTGATGCCGACCCAGATGCGATCGGTGTGAATCAATTCCCAAGTGTAGGCGAGTTTTCGGTTGCCATTGGCGCACTTGGAAATGTAGACGGCGGAACCGGGATCTTTACACCCCATCATGCTGCCGGTGTTGGTGCAGTGTGCGGTGACGATTTCGCCGCTGGTGAGACGCACGTCGGCGAGAAAGCGTTTGTAACGTTGGACGAGGGTGCCGCGGATGAGTCGAGAAGGGAAGCGCATGGGGACGGTTATAGCCGAAGAATCCTGAGATTCCCAACGCACAAACTAACGCAGGCCGTCGAGCAAAGCACCTTCTGCAATCGATGGTTGATTTCCATCGTCGTTTCTTGAACTGGTATAACGGCTTTGTTAGGTTCGAATTTAAATTTAACGGCGGAGATTTCATGGCGAAACGAGAACTCAAATATGTCGGTCACAGCGTAGCAAGAGTGGACGGCGTGGAGAAAGTGACGGGCAAGGCGAAGTTTGTCGGCGATCTGATCATTCCCGGAATGCTTCACGGCAAAATTTTGCGCAGCACTTATCCGCATGCGCGCGTTCGTTCGATCGATGCATCCCGCGCCGAAACGCTGCCCGGCGTCGTTGCGGTGCTGAGTGCGGCCGACATTGCGGATCTCAATGCCATCTACAACGGCCGGCCCGTGATTGCCATGAACAAAGTTCACTACGTGGGCGAGCCGGTGGCGGCGGTGGCGGCGCTGGACTTGGCGACCGCAGAAGAAGCGTTGGCGCTGATCGAAGTCGACTACGAAGAATTGCCCGCGGTGGTGGGTATCGACGCAGCGATCCGGAAAGATGCCCCGCTGATTCACGAAGAGAAGAGCAGCAATATCGGCACGCATGAAAAAGTCGAGCGAGGCAATGTTGAAGAAGGGTTTGCCCAGTCCGACGTGATCGTCGAGGACACGTTTACATTCCCGATGGTCTATCACTACGCCATGGAACCGCATTCGGTGATTGCGCAGTACGACGACAATGACGAAATTACGGTTTGGTCCTCGGCGCAACATCCGTTCCAAGTGCGCGGTGATATTTCCAGGTTGTTCAAAGTGCCGCCGTCAAAAGTGCGCATGATCATTAATTATCTGGGCGGCGGGTACGGCAGCAAGTCGTACACGAAATTCGAGCCGCTGGTGGTCGCGCTGGCGCGCAAAGCGAAAAGGCCGGTGCGTATTTGCAACTCCGTCGGCGAGTCAATGGTGACGGTTCGACGCCACGGCGCGCGCGTGCGCATTAAGACCGGCGCGAAGCGCGACGGCACGATCATCGCGCGCGAAGCGGAAATTTATTTAGACACCGGCGGCTATGACGACAACGGGCCGCAGGTGACGGCGCGGTCGGCGACGCGCGTTATCGGTCCTTATTGGATTCCCCATATCCGCACGGACGCCTACCAAGTCTATACTAACACCGGTTCGGCCGGTTCTTATCGCGCGATCGGCGCGCCACAGGTAATTTACGCCGGCGAATCGCAGATCGAAATGATCGCAGCGAAGATCGGCATGGACCCAGCGGAAGTGCGCCTTAGAAACTTGCTCAAGAAGGGCCAGGAATTACGGCCCGGCTTAAAAGGCATCGACGCCAATCTCGCTACGAGTCTCAAAAGCTTGGTCCGTGTAAGCGGCTGGAAAAAGTCGATCAAAAAGAAAAATGCACCCATCGGCATGGGTTGCGCGACCAGCAACGCCGGGGCGACGCCGGTGTCCGTGGCGATGATCCGAATGCAGTCCGACGGCATTGCCAATATCGTTGCCGGCAGCACCGAGATGGGGCAGGGAGTCCGCACCACTTTGACGCAAATCGCCGCGGAAGAATTGACGCTGCCGATGGAACAGTTCCGCGTGGCCGGAGCGGATACGAAAGTTACGCCGTACGATAGCTCGACGGGATCGAGCCGGTCGACCACGCTCATGGGAACCGCCGTGCAGAAAGCCGCGCGCGATCTTAAACAGCAGTTTGTCAAGATCGGGGCCCAGACGATGGGCGTAAAGGCCGGCCAAATTCGTGTCGTTGACGGCGCCTTAGTTTGCGGCGAAGCGCGCATGACGTTTCAAGAAGCGTTTGAGCGGCGCTTCGGTAAAGGGTCCGGGGGTGAAATGATTGGCCGCGGCGAAGCCGGGCCGGAAATCACCAACAATCGGTTGCCGGTCTTCTGGGAAGTGGGTATGGGGACGTCCGAGGTTGAGATTGATCACGAAACCGGCGAGGTAAAGCTGAAAAAATTTATCTCCGTGGCGGACGTTGGCAAGGCGATTCATCCGGAGCACTGTGTCGCTCAAGAGGAAGGCGCCGCGATGCAAGGCATCGGCCATACGTTATTTGAGCAACTGGTCTACGACAACGGTCAACTCATCAATCCGAATCTTGTCGATTATCGGATTCCTACTTTTGCTGACGTGCCGGAGGAATTTCATACGGTATTGGTCGAGAATGGCGACGGGCCGGGGCCATTCGGCGTGCGTGGCATGGCCGAAGGCGGCATTCTTTCCGTGGCGCCGTCGGTGTGCAACGCCATCGACCGAGCTACCGGCGTGCGCATCAAAGATCTGCCACTAACGCCCGAACGAGTCTGGCGGGCGCTTAGAAACGTCAAAAAATAATGTGGATAAAGAACGATTTCCGGCAGCGTTCCAAGTACACTGGGTCGTGCATCGTCCAGCATTCGTGTAAGCGTTGATCGTACATGGAGCAACTATGAGATCATCGATAGAGATTCCCAGTTTTCAGATTCGGCCCGCTACCAAGGCGGACGTGCCGGTGATTCTTTCATTTATCAAAAAGCTCGCGGACTATGAGCGGCTCTCACATGAAGTCACCGCCACGGAAAAGACTTTGCGTGAGACACTCTTCGGCCGCCGTCACGCCGCGGAAGTTGCCATTGGCTACTTCAAGCGACAGCCGGTCTGCTTCGTAATATTCTTTCACAACTATTCAACGTTTCTCGGTCTGCCGGGGATCTATATCGAGGATCTCTTTGTCGACGAAGCGTTTCGCCGACGCGGCTTCGGGAACGCTTTGCTTCGTTACGTCGCAGGAGTAGCCAAAGAACGACAGTGTGGCAGATTGGAATGGTCGGTGCTCGATTGGAACGAGCCAGCCGTCAACTTTTACAAAAAACTCGGCGCCGTGCCGATGCATGAGTGGACGGTTTTTCGCCTGACCGGCGAAAACTTGACGAGGTTCGCCGTATCGGAAACTCGGCGCCACCAGAGTCGCGACTAACTGGCTATTGGATAGCGCCGCGTCATTGCGAGTTCGTCGGCAGCACGTCTTTAATTTGCGAAAGGAATTCTGATCTTAATCTCTGTGCCTTTCCCTGGCGCTGTGTGGAGATCCAGCTCGCCGCCGATTTTTCGGATTCGTTCTCTCATCCCTTTGAGCCCGTAATGATTGCTTCCCTCGCTCGAAGCGGCGTCGAAACCTTCACCGTTGTCGCGCAAACGGGCTGCGCAGCCATTTGCGGTTTTCGTCAGCAAAAGGTGCAGCTCGGTCGCGCGGGAGTGACGAACCGCATTGAGAATGCCTTCACGCAGAGTGAAATACAACTCTCGCTCGATGGCCGCGGGCAATTTGTGGGTATCGATGGCGCATCGGAAATCGAGCTTGAAGCCGGTGCGAGCGCGAAAAATATCCAACTCTTGTTTCAGTCGTCGTTCCAGGGAACCGGCCTGGAGATCCTCCAGGCTCTGATTTTCCGTGAGCAAGTTTCGAATTTCGGTAATCGCCTTGTCGATGTTTTCTTCGATGGTATGAAGTTCGTTCTCGAGCGCGCCCCGGTTACCGGGAAGACGGCGGCGGCAACTCTCAGCCCGCATCCTGACGCTCGACAACAGTTGCAACACGCGGTCGTGCAGCTCACGAGAGATTCGTTGCCGTTCCTCGACGACCGCATTCCAAATTTCGTGGTTTTGTTTAGGCGGTTTTTTTCCCACGGTCCTACACGACCGGTGGCAGATGAACCAAACCGGTTGTCGGTCGAAATGATACGCAAGATTTCATAAGGGTTCAGGCTCGCAATAAGCGCTTTTGACTAGCTCATTATCTCTCTGCAAGATGCCGCTGTAAAAAATCCAGTGTTCGGGGCCAAGAAGCCTCGTCGGCATGACGGCGATAGCTCGCCTTGGTGCTGTCCATGAAAGCATGACCGGCGTCGGGATACGCGAAAAACTCATGCGGCTTATCAAACTTGGTCAGTTCGGCGTCGAACTTCGCCACGTCTTTCGGTGAAGGATTTTTGTCATCGGCGCCGAAATGGCCTTGAAGCGGACAATGGATTTCGGCGGTGCGTTCGAATGGCGACGGAAGGTCGCGCCCCCAAGCGCGAAAGGTATTGCCGGGGTAGTAGGCCACCGCCGCCTTAAACACCGGATTGGCCGCGGCCATCAGATAGACGATGCGTCCACCCATGCAAAATCCGATGATGCCGATACGATTTCGGTCGACGCAGTCGTGGCGTTGCATGAAGGCGACACAGGCGTTTACATCATTGATGATTCTCCGGTCGCCGAGGCGGGATCGGCGCGTCGCGATATCATCTTGGCAGTCCGGGCCGTCGCGGTGATAGAGATCCGGCGCAGCAGCAACGTAACCCGCGTCGGCTAATCTGATGGTCATCTTCTCGACGAACTCATCGACGCCGCCCTGATGTTGGATCACGACCACTGCGGGAAAAAGGCCGGCATCGGCGGGCAGGCTGAGATGCATGCGCATCGAGCTATTGTCGCTTTCCGTCTGTTGCCAGCTTGATGAAGTCATCGGATTTTCCACTGAGATCGCAGCCGTGTACCTTAGCTAAACAAATGTGTCAAGCTTCCTCAAGTTAGCCCAATCAGTCATCGAGCATCGAAACAATCGCCTTGAGGCTGGTCACGCAATCACGATCAGCTGGCGATGTTCCATTAGCGCGGTCGACGAGAACACCCCTCAGTCCGGCGTTGTTGGCGCCATGTAAATCATTGGTTTCGCTGTCGCCGACGTGTATAGCATTTTCGGGCTTCAGGCGATAACGGTTCAACGCAGCATGAAAGATTCTTGGATCCGGTTTGGCGTAGCCAACTCGGCTCGAAACGAAAATCTCTTCGAACGATGAGCCGGCCCCGAGGCCGTTGAGAACTCGCACCAGCCGCGAATCGAAGTTCGAGATCACGCCGAGAATCAAGCCCCTTTCTTTGAGCGCCGACAGCGTCTCGGGCACTTCCGGATAAAGAGACCATGCCCCTGGCTCGGCAAAATAAGCGAATAGCTCCGTAAAGCATTCGTCGAACTTTTCAAAGGGACTCCACGGTTCGAATACCCGACGAACTAGTTGCTTCCACCAATCTCGTTCCAACGCGCCGAGACTCTGTTCAGTGACTCCAGGAAAAGCGAGGCGCGGCGCCAAATCGAAACAGATCCGAAAGCGCGCCGCGACGTCGGAAGCCAAAACATCCTTGCCATGCTTGGCGGCAAGCGCCGCGTAACTTTCGCCAACCCGCTTGGCGGGCTTGATAAGGGTGCCCGCAGCGTCGAAAAAAACGGCTTTGATTGTCATGCTGATAATCGGCTTAGAGAATGAACCCGATTGCAACCAAAGTACCATGATTTATAATTGAAATCGATGCAGGCAAAAGACGCGCTGATCATTGTCGACGTGCAAAACGATTTCTGCCCAGGTGGGGCGCTCGCCGTGTCGGGTGGAGATGAAGTAGTTCCGGTTTTAAATCGCGCGATAGAGAGATTTACCAAGGCCGGATTGCCAATATTTGCGACGCGTGACTGGCATCCGGAAAAAACCAACCATTTCAAAACCTACGGCGGCATCTGGCCCGTGCACTGTGTTCAGGGAACCAGAGGCGCAGAGTTTCACGCCGGATTGGAACTTGGCAAAGATACCGTTGTCGTGTCGGCAGGAATGGTTCCCGACGAAGATGGCTACTCCGGATTCCAAGCCCGCGATCCATCTGGGGCACGTCTCGCCGAGCTGCTCCAGCGCAAGGGGGTCGAGCGGATAATTGTCGGCGGCTTGGCCACTGATTATTGCGTCAAGCACACGGTGCTGGACGGTTTGAAGGAGGGCTTCAAAGTTCTGCTCTTGGCTGACGCGATTCGCGCCGTTAATCTCAAGCCGCACGATGGGGAACTCGCTATCGCTGAAATGATTCGCGCCGGCGCCGTCAAGGTTCTCGATTTCACAGAAATTTCCGCATGAAAGCCGGCGCGCGCCCAGTCCCGCCTCGGCTGCAAGTTGCTGTCATCCAGCTTCTGGTGTTTAATACTTAATCGATCTGCGAATCGCAGTGTGAGTGTGAGCTTGATGACGACGTTTCAATACGAAAAGGAGTTGGCTATCGCCGAACAGGCGGCCCAGGAGGCCGGCTCGATGGTGATGGGCCTTTTTAAGGGAAAGTACGATGTCCATGAGAAGAGCAAAAATAACCCGGTGACTACAGCGGACATCGAGGCTAACCGCATTATCCGCGACAATATTCAAAAATCGTTTCCACAGGACGGTTGGCTGTCCGAGGAAGATGTGGATAACTCGCGCCGATTGGCTCTCAAGCGCATTTGGGTGATCGATCCGATCGACGGAACGAAGGAATTTATTGAAGGCGTGCCGCAGTTTGCGATTTCCATCGCTTTCGTCGTCGAGGGGCGCCCGAAAATCGCGATTGTTTACAACCCGGCGAAGGACCGGTTTTATAAGGCGGCGGCCGGTCAAGGGGCTTACTTGAATAATGAAGCCATTAGAGTCAGCCCGCGGCAAGACGTGCGCGGCGCCTCGTTGCTCGTGAGCCGGTCCGAACCGCAGAAAAGATTTCAAGTCTTCGTCGAGCGCTGCGATCTCAGGCGCGTCGGCAGTATTGCCTACCGGCTCGCTAAAGTTGCCAGCGGGGACGGCGACGGCACCCTTACGTTTCGGACCATCCATGAGTGGGATATTTGCGCCGGCGTGCTTATGGTGGAAGAAGCTGGCGGTAAAGTCGTCGACGGTGACGGTAAGCCGATGATCTTTAATCGCGAGCTGCCGAAGCATCGTGGCGTGGTGGCGGCCAATGCGGGGCTCACCGGCGACTTGCAAGCGCTTTGGGCGGATGCGATGAACGCGCGGAAATAAATCGGCAGTTTTTTGGGTGGGCTAACGATGAGCAAATGTGTTTATTGCGGAGCGCGCTCAGGATTCTTCGGGCGAGTGTGCGGCGATTGCAAGAAACTTCTCGCTCGTGTTCAGGAACTCCGCGGCAAGGTGAGCTATGGACAATTTCTTGACGGCCTCGAGCAGACAGGAGTTGACAAGGAGAAAGTCTTGAGGTTTCTCACCGCCAATCCGGACGGAACGGGCAGCATTCAAGACCAGGTGACAGCTGAGATGACCACCGAGCTCATGAAAGTCATGGGCATCGCCGGGCAGCAAACGGCGCACGGAGTCAAGCGCATCCGCGATCTCGTCGACAAAGACTCTGAATAAATCGCTTCCTAAGCGGGCGTATGGCGATCACGATTTACCTTTCGTTGGTCTTTTTGGCGCTTTATCTCGCCGCTCTGGTAATTCACCGCTTGATATTTTTGCGCGATAAGCGGCGGATGTGGGAGGAAAGTCGGGAGGAATCTCGCGTGATTGCTAAGGTCGATGAGCTCACGCCAGGAACGGTGAGGAAGTTCTGGCTCATCTGCCAGAAATATCGCTTGGATGGTTTTTTGATCAACGATCGAGGAAGCTTTCACGCTTACGTCAATCGCTGCCGGCATATGCCAACGCCACTCGATTTTGTTCGCGACGAATTTGTCAGCGACGATGGTCGGTTTCTAAGATGTTACACGCATGGCGCCCTTTATGAATTCTCGACCGGTCTTTGCGTCGACGGCCCTTGCAAAGGCGAGTCACTCTTTCGTTTGCCGGTTCGCATCGATCGAGGCGAGGTCTTGGTCGGCTGCCCGGAGGGCGACTTAAAGCAGCTTGTAGACTGAGGCCCGGCACGATGGCGAAGACGGATAAAAAATCCAATCGGAAACTCGTCGGCTCCGCGGGCGAGCTGGCACACGGCACGAGTAAAAAGTTCACGCTCCGGCGCGGCTCACGGGAGCTCGAGGCTCTGCTCGTCAACTACTATGGGAATCTCTTTGCCTATGTCAACCGTTGCCCGCATACCGGCATCACCCTTGACTGGGTCAACAACCAATTTTTCAGCGTCGATGGCCGTTACCTCATGTGTGCCACCCATGGCGCCGTGTTCGAACCGCCGAGCGGGGAATGTATTTGGGGTCCTTGCGTGGGACTTGCTCTTCAAAGCGTACCCATAGAGATCGAAGACGGACAGGTCTACGCTCGTCTTCCCGGCGCGGCCGACAACGATTGATCGGTTTGCTTTTGCGGAGGAAAATTTTGATGAGTGATTGCCTATTTTGCGGCATTGTCGAGGGAAAAGTTCATGCGAATATCGTCTATCAAGACGATTCCGTGGTGGTCTTTAAAGACATCAGGCCACGAGCGCCGGTGCATTTTTTGATTATTCCCCGTAAGCATATCGTCAGTGTCCTCGATATCGACCCGAACGACGGCGCGCTGGTCGGGCAAATCTTTCAAGTCGCGGCGCGACTTGCGCGCGAGCATGGCGTCGCCGAGAGCGGCTTTCGCGTGGTCGTCAACGTCGGGGCGGATGCCGGCCAGAGCGTCTTTCATTTGCATTACCATTTACTTGGCGGCCGCCAGATGAGTTGGCCGCCGGGGTAAGAACTAAGTATCGCTTTGCATCGACAAATTCTCTAGAGGAAATCATGGCGACCGAGGAATGGCGCAGCGCGACGAGTGAAATGGCCGTACAGCAGTTCGATATCGCTGCGGACAGGCTGGTGATCGACCCGAACGTCGCGGGACGGTTGCGACGGGCCGATAGAGCCATGATTGTGAGCGTGCCAACTCGAATGGACGACGGCCATATCCATGTTTTTACCGGCTATCGAGTCCA
>VBKY01000328.1:15880-21552 GCA_005879255.1 Deltaproteobacteria bacterium | reverse complement strand
CATAGGAGCTATCGAGATACGCCTTGTTCGCTCCCCTTAAATATTTGGCGACGATTTTCTGCGTCGCGTCCTTGTTGGTCTTGAAAAAGTGCGACGCTTCGATCAGCGCCATCACCACTCTTTTCACGACCGAGCGATTCTTGGCGAGGTAACTTTTAGTCGTCACCGCGCAGATGAACGGCAGCGGATAGGGCTTTTTCAAATCGGCCATATTTGCCAGGATACGGTGTGGCAATCCGCCGGGAATCAAATGCACGTTGCCCGGCGGCGAAGGAAAGCCCGCGATGACTCCCCGGCTAAATCCGGCGGCGCGCTCCGATGCGCCGCCCACTTGCAGGATCTTCACATCTTCCATGGGGCGAAGACCCAGTCCTTTGAGTAATTCCCGGGCAGCCACGTCGGATACGCTACCGAAACGGCTGATGCCGATCGATTTTCCTTTCAGATCTTCGGCATTCTTGATGCTGTCGCGAACGACAAGCTCATAAGCCAAAACATTGATCGTGCAGGCGACGCTCACGGTGTCCGCCCCGCGCACATTGGCATTGGCGACGCCGCTTCCCGCGGCATTTCCGACCTGGATATCCTGTGCCATGATCGCCGCGATACCGACAGTCGTGCTGCCGATGTAAACCAAATCGACGTCTAAGCCATTCTTCTTATAAAAGCCCGCATCCTGCGCGATGGTCCAGATCTGATTCAGCGTATCCGTCGAGCTGTAAGCGATTTTGATTTTTTCCTGACCTTGGGCGTCACCTGACAAGATGGCGATAAAAAATAACAGCATCGAACAGATCAAACATCGGTTGCCGTGAATTCCGCCGTTCATTAATCCTCCTTGCCCCCCCCTCTTTCCTCCCCCGCGTGCGGGGGAGGATGAAGGAGGGGGAAGACCTTGCCGTTTAAGGCACTGTAAACCTTCTCCGCCGTCACCGGAATGTCGAACAATCTCACGCCGCAAGCATCGTGTACGGCGTTGGCGATCGCCGCAGGCGGAGTGACGTTGGCGTGTTCGCCTATACCCTTTGCCTCGTAAGGACCGGGACCATTTTTGCCTTTGACCAACACCGTCGTAATTTTCGGAATATCGAGAATGTTGGGAATCTTATATTCGCCAAGATTCGTCGTCGTGATCTTGCCTTGGTCATCGATCAACTCTTCCATCAAGCCGGAGCCGATCGCCATAATCGCCTCGCCGTCGATCTGCCCCTGATGGCCGAGTGGATTGATAATCGTGCCGACATCGTGCGCCGTGACAAATTTGTGCAGTTTGACTCTTCCCGTCTCCCGGTCGACTTCGACCTCCGCCACTTGCGCGACAAAGGAAGTGGACGACCCTTTGCGCGGTACTTCGAGCTCGATACTGACCTTCACCGGCGCCCCGCTGCTCTTGACGACATCGCTCAGCGAAACCGACTTGCGATTGCCGCGGCGCGAAAATTTGCCGGATTTGTAAGCCACTTGATCATCTGCACAGCCGAGCAGCTTCGCCGCCAGCGGAATGAGCTTGCCGCGCAATTCGCCGGAGGCCTGCACTGCCGCGGCGCTGTTGATGTTGGTCGAGCGGCTGCCGCCGAAGCCGACGTCGACACTGTAAGGCACATCGGACGTATTGCCGATACGGCAGGCCACGCGTTCATAGGGCACTTCCATTTCGTTGGCCACCGTCTGGCATAGAACGGTCTGCAAGCCGGTGCCTTGATCGCCGGCGACGGTAAACACCGTAATCGATCCATCTGCTTCCGCGGTCAAAACTACCCAAGCCTTTCCCGCTCCGGTGCCGCGCTCGTACATCGCAACGCCGCGGCCGAAGTTTGGCTTGCGCTTTTTCGTCTTCCAGCCGGCGGCGTCGAGCGCCGCCTGCAGAGTTTCTTTGGCCTTGACGCCGCTCCACGATCTGCCGAGGGCATTCTCTTCACCCTCGCCGACGAGATTGATCATGCGAAACTTCGCCGGGTCCATTTTGAGCTCGCGGGCGATGAGATCCATATGCGATTCCGAGGCGAAAACGGCTTGAATGGCCCCGGGCGCACGCCAGAAACCGCACGGCACCGTATTCGTGTAAACCTGCAGCGCTTCCATATAAGTGTTGTCGATCTTGTACGGCCCGGCCGTGCCTGCGCCGCCGATGCTGGCCCGCCCCGGCTTCATGCCCGCGTATGCGCCGGTGCCGTGGATCGCCTTCAAATAGCGCGCGGTCATTCGCCCGTCGCGTTTCACGCCGGTCTTCACCTTGACGATGGTGTAGTGATCCGGGTTCATCACCGTTAGCTCTTCGGTGTGCGTCAAGACGATCTTCACCGGCCGCTTTGCTTGCTTGGCGAGAAAGTAGCAGATCGGCAGATCGCCCGCGCCGCTTTTGCCGCCGAAGTCCGCGCCGACGTGAACTGCGTGAATGCGAATCTGGCTGGCGGGAATGCCGACGGCCTTGGCAAATTGCGCTCGTGTTCCGAATGGACCCTTGGTCGACGACCAGGCATCGACCTGGCCGTTCTCGTCGACCTTTACCAGAAAAGATTGCGGCTCGAGATAGCCTTGATGATGGATCGGGATGCGGAACGTGTGCTCCAACACCAGATCGGCCTCGCCGAAGCCCTTTTCGATGTCTCCCTTACCCCACGTGAGCTTATTAAGTACGTTGGGAATGTCTTTGACCAAGATATCCTGCGGTGCGCCGTCATAGGCCGAAGCGTCGTCGTGCACGATCGGCGCGCCGGGCTTCATCGCCTCCAAAACATCGAAGACCGCCGGCAGCTCCCGGTATTCGACTTCGATGAGATCGATTGCCTCTTCAGCCGCCTCACGTGTCTCCGCCGCCACCGCTGCGACTCGGTCCCCGATGTAGCGCACCTTGTCCCAACACAGCACCGGGATGTCGCGGATGCTCTTGCCCTGGAAATGATTCGGCTCGTCTTGGCCCGTGACGATCGCTTTGACGCCTGGCACCTGCCGAGCCTTGGAAGTATCGATGCGCAAGATGCGCGCGTGCGGGTGCGGGCTCCTAAGAATTTTGCCCCACAGCGTGTCGGAAAAGTGCACATCGGCGCCATAAATAGCCTGGCCACTGGCTTTTTCGGCGCTCTCCACTCTTGCGACCGGAGCACCGATGATTGAAGATGGCTTTGCCATATTGGGTTCTCCCTTTACTGGTGTTCTGCTACGATGATGGTGTTTATGCTATCGCCGCATCATGAATCTTGAGCACTCTGCCCGCTGCCGCGCCTGCAAAGAACGGGGCCGGGAAATCTTAACCCTGGTCTACGGCGAATGCCGGGTGAATCATTCGTTTCCGTGGTCGGCTCAACCGCAGGCTTATGAAAATTCACCGGTAGGTGATCTATTGCAAAAAATTCAAACCGAGCTCGGCAATTTCCGCGGCCACCGCGACTTCATCAAAAGCGCGCAAGTTCCGCCCTGCGATTTCTATATTTCAGATCCGCCTTTTATCTTAGAATTCGACGAGAGCCAACACTTCTCGCGCCCGCGGCTGGTTGCGCTTTCGCTCTACCCCGATGAAATCGACGTAGGGTTTTCGCTTTCTCATTGGAAAGAGCTATGCCGCGAGATCGATGCCAAGGACTACCAACCGTTCGATCGCGATGAGCGCCGCGCCTGGTACGATACCCTGAGAGATCTGGTTCCAAGCCAATATGGCTTCAAGCCGACGGTCCGCCTTTACGCCGGTGATTATCCTTGGTGCTCATTTCAAGCCGCCTCCGAGCACGATCGGGCCAAGTTTTGTGATTTGCTCGGAGGCCGGCTGCCTTCACGGACCTAAATTATTAAGAATTGCCAGGCGGCGAAGACTTTACCCGCCTCGGTCGTATCAACCATTGAACAGGAGTGTCTCCGGCCTTATTTTCGGAGCCCGTGGGTTGTATGATCGAACGAATACGTCGCAGCCGCAAAACTGATAATCCAACACTATGGCGACAGCTTGGCCGGAGAAAGACGATCACGAATTGCTCGTGCTCATTCAGGACGGCAACGGCCAAGCGTTTGCGACGCTGGTTGAGCGCCATACCGAGCGCTTTTATCGGCTGGCTTATCGCTACCTCCAGAGTAAAGCAGCGGCTGAAGACGTGGTTCAAGACGCTTTTCTCAAATTATGGGAAAATCCGGCGCTCTGGCAGCCCGAGCGCAACAGCAAATTTACCACGTGGTTTTATCGCGTCGTGGTGAATTTATGTCTCGATTTGCGCAAACGGAAAGGGCCGGTGGCGCTCGATGAAGAGATGCCGTTGATCGATGATCGAGAGCCGGTGGATGAAACGATGGTGAAAATTCAAGAGCAAAAAGCCTTGGAAAGAGAGATCGCCGCCCTACCCGAGCGCCAACGGATGGCCTTGAATCTTTGTTTCGACGAGGGTCTGAGCAATCAGGAGGCGGCCGCGGTGATGGGCGTGAAATTGAAAGCATTGCAATCGCTGGTCATGCGCGCCAAGACGACTTTGAAAGAGCGCATGAAAGCGTATTTGTGAGGTGGTTATGAGCGACAATCGCGACGAAAAACTCGACCGAATGCTTCGTTCTCGACGCCATGAACCGGCCAGTGCCGACTTGGCCCAGCGGATTATTTTTAAGGCGCGACAATTGCCGCAAACAAAAACCATGCCGCTCTGGCAGTCGGTGCGCGAGATGTTCGGCGAATTTCATCTGCCTAAACCGGCTTACGTGCTCGCCAGCGCTTTGGTTTTCGGCATAGTCATCGGATTCAGTGCGCCCCAAGATACCGGTCCGGCCGCCGATGACAGCGGCGTGTCCGTGCAAAGTTTCTTATCAGCCGATGAGGCGTTGTTATGACAAAAGCCCTCAAATTAGTGTTTCTTGGGTCGCTTGTGCTGAACCTACTGTTGCTCGGCGTGATTTTAGGCCAGGTGCCGCGCGGCCTGGAAACTACACCGTCGACGCGCACGCAAAGGATGGAAGAAGCGCTTAAGAAAGTTCCGGAACCTGCGCAATCACGCTTTCGCGAAAAGTTTGCGCAGATTCGCGCCGTCAACGATCCGCTGCGCCAGCAGATCGATGAGGCGCGCGCCGAGACGCTTCGATTATTGGCGGCCGAGCGGTTTGACGAAACCGCATATGATCGCCAGGTAAGCAAAATCGAAGAGCTGCGTGGTGAAATGTTCAAGCGAATGGGGCAAGACTTCAAGCAAACTGCCAAAGAATTCTCACCCGAAGAGCGCCGTATGCTCGCCGATTTGCTGCGCCGCCCGCCGCCATCCAGCTAAAATCAGCAAATCGTTAACCAGATCACCCGTTGCAGTCTAAGTGCCTGAAATTCCATCACTTTTTTTTCGCACCGAAAGCGAAGACTGGCGACGGCTCGCTCGTATTAATGAGTGACAATCTTGCAGAGGGGCAAACCAGCATGAATTGGAAAACATTCGTACCAAAAAACCTAAAAAAATCGATCAGCATTCTCGCCGTTGTTTTGATCGCGGCGGGCGGATGGTACTGGTACAGTTCCGCTGCACAAAAACAAGAGCAGGGAACCGTTCAGCCGATCGCCGTCGCCCGCGCTAACATCGAAGAAGTCGTTACGTCCCAAGGCAAGCTCGAAGCGAAGCAATACGTCGACGTCGGCACCCAGGTCTCCGGCCAATTAAAGGCGATCCACGTTGACATCGGCGATACCGTGACCAAGGGCCAACTGCTCGCCGAGATCG
>VBKY01000328.1:12945-15788 GCA_005879255.1 Deltaproteobacteria bacterium | reverse complement strand
GGCCGAACAGAATCTCAAACGCAATCAAAATCTGTTCGCCGTCAATGCCGTTAGCCAGCAGGCTCTGCAGGAGACAGAATCCCAGGCCGCGGTGGAAAATGCCCAAGTGAACTCGATCATCGCCCAGATTCAGCAAACCGAGTCCAATCTCAAGGCGAGCCGCACCAACCTCAGCTATACGAAAATCTACGCGCCGATGGCGGGCACGGTGACGACGCTGCCAACCAAGGAAGGGCAGACATTGAACGCCAACCAGACCGCGCCAGTAGTTTTGCAAGTCGCCAATCTCGATACCATGACCGTCCGCGCCCAGGTGGCCGAGGCGGACGTGAGCCGCATCAAGGAGAACATGCCGGCCTACTTCACCACCCTCGGCAACAACGAGCGGCGTTGGCCGGGCAAGGTGCGGCAGGTTTTGCCGACGCCGCAGATCGTCAACGACGTGGTGCTTTACGATGTCCTGATCGATGTGAAAAACGAAGGACGTAAGCTAATGACCGGCATGACGACTCAGGTTTTCTTCATCTTCGGCGAGGCGGAAAACGCGCTCGTAATACCCGCTGAAGTGCTCACCCGCCGCGCGGCGCGGGAAGACAACGACAAAGGCAAGGCGTATCGCGTCACTGTGATCAACGAGACCGGCCAGGAACAGCGCGTCATTCACGTCGGCTTGCAAACCCGTACCCAGGCCGAAGTCGTCGATGGGCTTAATGAAGGCGAAAGGATAGCGGTGAATCGTCCTGCCGGCACCGCCAACCGGACGGCCAGTCAGGCGAATAACCAGCAGCGAGGTACCGGCAACGCACCGCGCTTGAACCGAGGACCGCAGCTATGAACGAGACCATCCTAGAGCTGAGCGAAATCGAGAAGCATTACAAGAACGGCGATACCACAGTGCGCGCCCTCGACGGCGTGTCGCTAAAAATTCGCCGGGGTGAATTTGTCGCGATCATGGGGCAGTCCGGCTCTGGCAAGTCGACCTTGATGAATATTCTTGGCTGTCTCGACAGCCCCACTGCGGGCAGTTATAAGGTGCTCGGCCGAGAAGCGGCGAATCTCGAACCAGACGAGCTGGCGTCGCTACGACGCGAAACCTTCGGCTTCGTTTTTCAGAAATATAATTTGTTGGCCACGGCCAGCGCCGGCGAGAACGTCGAGATTCCCTCGGTGTACGCGGGCCTGCCCAAGCACAAGCGCGTCGAGCGCGCCGCGAGCCTGCTCGCAAGCCTCGGCCTCGGCGACCGCACCGCGCATCGTCCCTCGGAACTTTCCGGCGGCCAGCAGCAGCGCGTCGCCATTGCCCGGGCTCTGGTGAACGACCCGCCGGTGATTCTCGCCGACGAGCCCACGGGCGCCTTGGATAGCAAGAGCGGCGACGAAGTCCTCGCTTTGCTCAAACAACTTCACGCCGAAGGGCGCACGATCATTTTGATCACCCACGCCGAAAACGTCGCCCGACACGCCGGCCGCATCGTGCGCATCCAGGACGGCCGAATTCTTGAAGACACCGGAAGCTTCACCGAGCAAGCGACGGAAAGTGTCGCGGCCAACAATCGCAGTTTCGAAAGCGCCGTCGGCTTGATGGCGAGCGTGCAGGAAGCGCTGGTCACCGCCTGGCGCTCGCTGGGCGTCAATATCTTTCGGACCATGCTTACCTTGCTCGGCATCATCATCGGCGTCGCCGCCGTCGTCGCCATGCTCGCAGTGGGCGAAGGCAGCCGCCAGAAAGTTCTCGATCGCATTAGCTCCTTCGGCACTAATTTAATGTTGATCCGCCCGGGCGCCGCCGGCATTCGCAACGCCGGCGATATCGCCACCTTGGTGCCCGACGACGCCGTCGCGATCAAGGCGCTGCCCAATATCGAAACCGCTCTGGCCGAGCGCAGCAGCCGGCTGACGGTGCGCTACGGCAACTTGGACTATCAGACTTCGGCACAAGGTACCGGTCAAGATTTTCCCTCGGCGCGCGATTGGCCGGTGGCCGAGGGGCAGTTCTTCAACGCCGACGACATGAAACAGTATGCCGCCGTCGTCGTCCTCGGCCGCACGGTGGCAAGAACGCTCTTTCCTGACGGCGGCAGTCCGGTGGGCAAATACATCCTTATGCGCAGCGTGCCGTTCGTCGTCATCGGCGTCATGACCGAAAAAGGCGCGTCACCCAATGGCAGCGATCAGGACGATGTCGTCTTCGTGCCGATCAGCACCGGCTTGGTCCGCCTCTTCGGCAAGAATTACCTGAGCAGCATCACCATCAAGGTCAACGACGCCGCGGATATCGACGCCACCCAGGTGCGCGTCGAGACGTTGCTCAAGGCCCGCCATAACGCCGAGGATTTCAGCGTGCGCAATATGGCGTCGTTTCTCCAGGCCGCCATGGAAACCCAGGACACCTTTACCTTGCTGCTCGGCACGGTGGCGGCGATCTCGCTGCTCGTCGGCGGCATCGGCGTCATGAACATCATGCTCGTCAGCGTGGTCGAACGCACCCGCGAGATCGGTATCCGCATGGCCACCGGCGCGCGCATGCGCGACATCATGCTGCAATTCAACATCGAGGCCGCGGTGGTATGCGCCGCCGGCGGCCTGCTCGGCATACTCGTCGGCGTTATCGCCGGCCTGGTGCTCCGCTACAGCGGCATGACCGTGATCTTCTCGGTCATGCCCGCGGCGCTCGCCTTTGCCTGCGCGTCGGCCACCGGTTTGATTTTCGGTTACCTGCCCGCGCGCAAAGCGGCGCAGCTCGACCCAGTGGTTGCCCTAGCTTCGGAGTGAGGTGATCTATGCGTAAACAGCTATTGAATGGAACCGTCGCGTTATCCTTGGCTTTGTCGGCCTGCAGTTTG
>VBKY01000328.1:6476-12902 GCA_005879255.1 Deltaproteobacteria bacterium | reverse complement strand
TCGCCGGCGTCGGCGCCACGCAACAGAACACGACGTTGTTTTGGCAAGAGTTCGGCAGCGCCGATCTCAACCGATTAATCGACAATGCGTTGGCACAGAATCTCGATCTCGAAGCCGCGCTGCATCGCATCGAGCAGGCGCGCGCCCAGGCGAAGATCGGCGCAGCGCCACTCTATCCGACGATCAATGCCAGCGCCTCGGCCTCGCGCACCTTCCAAGATCCGCGCGACACCAATTCGGCGCGCGGCGGCGGCAGCATCAGCTACGAAGTCGATCTGTGGGGAAAGAATCGAAACGCGGCAAAGTCCGCCGACTATCGCGTGAACGCGAGCGAGTTCGATCGCGAGGCGCTGCGCCTCGTCGTCACATCGGACGCGACGAACTTTTACGCGCAGATTTTAAGCCTCAACGACCGCATTCGCATCGCCGAGTTCAATCTCAAAAACGCCGAAGAGATCCTGCGCATCATCGAAGCACGCTTCGGCCAGGGCAGCGTCTCGGGCCTGGAAGTTTCTCAACAGCGTGTTGCCGTCAACGGCTTTCGCACGGCGCTTACCGCACTCGTCGAGGCGCGCAGCACCAGCGCTAATGCCCTGGCGATCCTGATCGGTCGAGCGCCGCAGAATTTGCCGACGCCAACCGCGCAACTCGCGTCGCTAAAGATGCCCCAAGTGAATTTGACGCCGCCGGCGACGCTGCTCACTAACCGACCGGATATCGAAAGCGTCGAAGCCGGTTTGCGCAGCGCCAATGCCGATATCGGTGTGGCGCGAGCGGCTTTTTTCCCGTCGCTGACACTGGGTTTGGATACAGCGATCTCCGCCGGCTTCGGCGGCCCGGCCGCCGCGGCAACCTCGATTGCGTCGAGTTTGCTCGCGCCGATTTTTACCGGAGGCAGGCTGACCGGCAATCTCGAGAACGTCACAGCGCGCCAGAAAGAACTCGCGGCGCAGTATCAAAAGACCGTCCTCGTCGCCTTTCAAGAAGTGGAAGACGCCCTCGCGGCGCTCAAGAGCAACAACGAGCAAGCCGCGATTTCTCTCGAATCGGTTAAAGAATCGCAGAATGCCTACGACATTGCCAAGGCGCGTTTCGACGCCGGTGCTATCGACTATCTCACTCTGCTTGAAACCCAGCGCAGCTTGTACCAAGCGCAAGACAATCAGATCGCGATCAATCAAGGACAGTTGCAATCGTTCGTGCAGCTAAGAAAAGCCCTCGGAGCGTAAGCGCCCCGGTGTGAAACAGGGCGTTTAGTTGCTGCGGCAAATCTTTTCTTGCGTTACCCAGCCAGATTAAGGCTCACCGATTGTTTTTAACGTACGATGTTTGTAGGAGCGTATGGCATACTGAATTCGGGCGTTCGCCCATCACGATGATACTGTCGCTGAACTTTAGGCAGCTGCTGTAACAGAACACTAGCGCTGCGAGTCTAAAATGTTAAAACTAAGTTAAGAAGAAATTTTGCGTTCGAACCCGCTAATGTCACACCAGCGGATTTTGAAGAAAGGATAATAATGAAACTAGGACTATTCGCCGCGATAATGTTTTTAGCGGGATGCGCCAGTTCGCCACCGTCCGCCGGACCGAACAGCAGGAGTACAACCACCGGCAGTAATCCTGCGAACACCTATAGCCGTGACGTAGTCGAGTGCGAGCGACAAGCTGCGCTAGCTGATGCCGGCAGCAAAGGAAAGGCTTTGGATAGCTGCCTGAGGGCGAGAGGACACACACCGGGCCGATAATTCAGGGCCGATTACCTTAAACGATTTATGATTAGAACAGCTTACCGCGGTTCAATCAGACGCTCGGTCGTCGGGAATCCGCCGAGGCGATGCGACGGCTTCGGCTACCTACTGCTTTTCTGTCTTCGACAGCCGCACTGAGGAGATTGTCCGGAACGGTCGTCAGGTTCGCCGCCGCTTCCTTCAACGCGCCATGCTCGACGGCGCGCGACAGCACCTCATTTTTGGTCGGTCCCTGCTTTTGTCCGAGGAACGGTTTGATGATCAGGTAGACAACATCGCGAAATCGCATGTAACGCATGAAGCGCCGCAGCAATCGAAACGTCTGGATGGGGTAATGCGTTAACTTATAGCGGAACAGCCGCCTCAGACCGGCCGTGCGCTCAGCATTGATAGCCTCCCCGGGCAGGCAAGTCGGATCGATCTCCGAACATTTGAAATACTTGTACCAATCGTTTGCCTCGTCAACCAAGCCCCGCTCTACGTATTCCTTCCATAACGGCGTGCCGCGGTAAACGCATAACCGGTTAAAGCCGAAAGTGTCCAGCCGCAGCTTAGACGCTAAGTCAAAGGTGGCGCGCATATCCGCGACGGTCTCATCGGGGCTGCCGACGACGAAGAAGCCGTGGACGATTTCGATGCCGGCCTGTTTCGCGTTGGTTACCGCGCCTTCGACCTGCTCCACCGTCTGGTCTTTCTTCAACCTATCGAGCACTTTCTGGCTGCCGCTTTCGATGCCGAACATCAGCGTGCGGCAGTGGGCCTTGGCCATCGCGGGAAATAGGTGTTGCGCGGTGGAATCGACCCGTCCTTCGCAGCCCCACTGGATGGTGACCCCGGCGTCGTTGATGCCTTTGCAGATCGCTTCGATACGTTTGGGCTGCAGCAGAAAATGGTCGTCGACGAAGTACACGGCGCCGTAGCCCTGCGCCTGCAAGTGTTTGAACTCGTCGACAACGTGCTGCGGGCTGCGCGCGCGCCACTTCCCTTCGTTGAAGATCGGGATATCGCAGAACACGCACGGCCAAGGACATCCACGTGACGTCTGCATGGTGGTGAAGCGCTCCATCGACAAAACGGCCGGCACGTCGAGCGGCATCGATTCGACAAAATCCAAAGGCAAACTTTCTCTGTCAGGGAACGGCCACTGATCAAGAGCGCGGTCCAGCATTCGGTCAGGGTTGTGGACCGGGCAGCCATCCTTGGTCCAGGTAACACCCGCCACGTCGTCTGGATCATCCAGCCTCTCGAGCAAATCGAGAATGAGCTGTTCGCCGTCACCACGGCAAACGAAGTCTACTTCCGGGCACTGGACCTTGACGAGTTGGGCATTGAGAGTTGCGAATACCCCGCCGAATGCCAGTCGTACATGGGCATCGGCAGCGCGAATCTGACGGGCGAGAATCTTGGCATAAGGATAACTCGTGGTGCTCAAAAAACTCAATCCGACCAATTCGGGCCGCTGTCTGCGGATCTCCTCGACGATCACTTCGTTGGGTGTCTGCGGATTGGCTTGGTCGAACATCACACACTCATGGCCGGCGCGTTTGAGCACAGCAGAGAGCGACATGATACCGATCGGCGGAAAACCCATGACCCGGATGTTGCCGTTCTTGGCGCGAGTCGCCGCGGGAAGCGCGTAGAACTGAGGGTCACGAATGTGGATTAAAAATACGCGGATGAGATCACCTATTCGTGGCGGAACACGTTGACTCTGGATTGCGAGCTGGATTCACTTCGGAGGGTAGCAACCAGGATAAGGTTACCATACAGGATGACACTGCTAATTCCAATGACACCGTGGGAATAATCGGCACGCGTAAAGATGGATCAAGCCCACAGGCCAATAGCAGCCGCTGCCCGATTCTCTTGCAACTCGCAGCTTCGTGGTTATTTTAGAGTTACATGGCGGACCGTGATTACTACCAGATCCTCGGCGTCGAACGGAGCGCCTCACGCGATGACATCCGCAAGGCGTACCGCAAGCTCGCGCGCAAGTATCATCCCGACATCAATCCGGGAAACAAAGACGCCGAAAACAAGTTCAAGGATCTGTCGGTTGCCTATGACGTCCTGAGCGACGAAAAGAAAAAGAAGCTATATGACGAATTCGGCGAAGCAGGCCTTGCCGCTGGTTTTGATGCCGAAAAGGCGCGGAGCTATCAGCAGTGGCACGAGCAGTCTGCGCGAGCGGGCGGCGCTTACGAATTTAACGTAGACGATCTTGGCGACCTTTTCGCCAGCCTCGGTGGCATGTCCGGAGCAGGCCCGAGAGCGCCACGCGGCCCGATGCGCGGCCAGGATATCGAGTCGAGCATGGAAATCGATTTTCTCGACGCCGTGCGCGGCTTTCAAACGTCGATAACGCTTCAGCGGCCGGTCTCCTGCGAAGTCTGCAACGGCACGGGGACGAAAGCCGGGAGCAAGCCGGCGACTTGCCCCGAGTGTCAGGGCAGCGGCAGTAAATCAGTAACTCAGGGGCCGCTGCAGTTTCGCCAGACCTGCCGACGCTGTATGGGGACTGGACAATTGCCCGGCGATCCCTGCGCGGCATGCGGCGGCAGCGGTCGAGTGCTGCGGCCCGACACGATACGGGTCAACATTCCGCCTGGCGTCGATCCGGGAAAACGTATTCGCCTGCGCGGAAAAGGCGAGGCGGGAATTCGCGGCGGCCCGGCCGGCGATCTTTATATTATTCCGCGCATCCGGCCGCACGCGATGCTCACGCGATCGGGTAGAGACTTGACGATGGAACTGCCAATCACGGTCGGCGAAGCGGTCCGCGGCGCCGAGGTGGACGTGCCAACGCCGAGCGGCACCATCAAAGTGAAGGTTCCAGCCGGTGCGCAGAGCGGCCAGCAACTGCGTATCAAGGGCAAGGGAGTCGCCGCCCACGGGCAAACTCCAGCCGGTGATTTGTATCTGCGACTTATGGTGCGTGTGCCGAAGGATCAGGTTGCCCACGACGTTATCGAAAAGATCGACCAGGCTTACGGCGAAGACGTGCGCAAAGACGTGCGGCTGTAGAGGGAGAGAAGAAAAATGCCGCGAAAATATCTACGCATAACCGAGGTGACTAAAATCTGCCGGGTTGATAAAAAGTTCGTCATGCGCTTGGAACAGGAGAAGGTGATCTCGCCGATCGTGCGGCGCAGTCAGAAACTTTATCCCATGGATCAAGTCGATCGCGTGCGCGTCGCCCATCTGCTGATCGCAGAAATGGGAGTGAATCTGGAAGGCGCCGAGGTAGCGCTCCACATGCGCGAACAGATGATCGCCATGCAGCGCCAATTCAACGAAATCCTCCACCTACTCGGCCGGGAGCTGAAGAAGTAGGATAAGGAGAGTTAACAGGCTAGGGAGTAACCGAAGCAATCGGCGGCGGCGCCACCATCGACCCGACCACAATCGCAAACCCAATAATCACAGCAGCCATGACAATGGCAATCCCCAGGTTTCCTTTTCTCAGCTCCTCCCACTCGTCCACGGGTGTGAGCCAGGTGAAGACCCTCAACAAGATCCAGAGAGAAATAGCCATCGTAACGGCACCCACCAACCCCCAGCCAAAAGCTTTCAGATAGTCCACTATTAGTAGCGACATTCTTACCTCCGAAAAAAATCATTCGTGTCAGCTCCACTCCGCTTCAGCGGACGCGAGACTACTTTGGATTGGATCTTGTAGTCAAGAAGACGGTGGAACACGACCACGCGTTTCTCTCTTCCACGAGCACGGATCACGAACACGATTTCGTTCCTGCTCATGAAGCGCCGAGCAGGCGCACTTCTCTCAGAGGAAATGGAATATCGATCTTGCTCGCCCGGAATCGCTCGACAATGGCTTTATACAGCTCGGCTCTTGCGTTGACCATGTCTGCAACGGCTACCCATGGTTGAATAGAAAGCGTAACCGACGAGTCGGCAAGCTCGCTGATTCCTATCAACGGTGCCGGTTCCTTTAAGACACTCGGGCTTGCCGCAACGATTTCTTTGGCAACCACGAGCACCTCATCCAGATTCGCGCCGTAAGCCACGCCAACCTTCAGTTGAAGCTGACGGATCGTGCCATAGTTATGGAGAATCTCACCGACGATTTTGTGATTCGGAATGACCACGCGGGATTGATCGAGCTGCACCAGCGTCGTAGAGAAAAGCTCGACCGTCACCACTTGCCCGTGAACGCCGAGCAGCTCAATATACTCTCCAACCCGGTAAGGCCTAGTAAAGATAATCGATAGCCCGGCGATGACGTTCGCGAGTACGCCATGAAAGGCAAATCCCACGCCCACGCCGGCGACCCCAACCGCGGCAACCAGCGGCGCGATCTGGAAACCAAACTTGTCGAGCGCCACCAACAGCGTGAGCATAAGGACGAGAACTCGAATTACTCGGACGATCAGCAAGCGCATCGGCGGCTCCTTCACGCGCGATTCGAGCCATCGATCGGTGATGTTCCCGATCCAGCGGGCCAAGAGAACGCCGACTATTAAAATGATCATCGCGCCAAGCACTTGGAAGCCGTACCGGATGATAAGATCTAACGTGATATCTTTTGCCGTCATAAATTGACTCCTTTGAAGTTTTTTCTATTTGCTCGAACTCCTCGTCTGTGGATTACAGGAGTGAAAGGCGAAGCCCCGTTCGGACGCGCCCATGTATCATTGAACTGACTGAACGGAATCAG
>VBKY01000328.1:0-6464 GCA_005879255.1 Deltaproteobacteria bacterium | reverse complement strand
GGGCGGAGTCATAACGGCCGTCAAGCGGCGCGGAAGGTGATGCATGGAATTACAAAAAGCTCGAAGCGGGCTCTACGCCATCTAGAAACAGCAAACCAGCTTTTATTTCCGGTAGGCTCGTAGAGATGAGCAAGAATCACAGCTCACGAACACGAAACACGGTTTTCTCTCTTCCACAAGCATGGTCACGTCCGTAAATAATCCGACGTTTAGTTGTGAGTCTGCGGATACGGCAACGATTATCGATTCACGTAAAAGCAACCCCTTCACCTATTTTTTCTCCATCGTTAATCCGGGGATATTGTCACGTTTTCGCAATGTGGAAAACGTGAAACAAACACTTGCAAGGAAAGATGGACCGTGGAGGCAATGGAGCACTAACTGGAGCCAGAAAGGCTTTCGACCCCATAGGAACACCGATTCCAACCCGGTCAAGCTGCCGGCCGGTAGGCCGAGTTGCGCAGAACCTTGCCGGGAAGTTCGCCGGTTAACTTTCCGTCCTCACAAATTACTCGACCATTGACGACCGTATAGTGCATGCCGACCGAGCGCTGGATCATCCGCTTAGTCCCGGCCGGATAATCGTTCGCCCACTCAGGCTCACAAGCGTTTATTGTACGAGCGTCAAATATCGCGAGGTCGGCGGCATATCCCGGCCTGACCAATCCCCTGTCCTCGATACCGTAAACCGAGGCGACCTCGAAACTCAGCTTCTGTACGGCCTGCTCTAAGCTCAGTACGTTTCTTTCCCTCACCCAAAGTCCCAGCAAAGTGGTGGCATAGCCGAAGTTCGCGCCGAACAACACGTGGGCGCCAGCATCGGAAGTGCCGATAAGCACGTAGGGGCTCTTCACGATCTGCCCCATCGCCTGGGCATCCCCGCCTGAATTTGCGTTCCAAAAAACCGTCTCCAGATTTTCTTCCAGGGCCAAATCAAGGAACGCATCCAGGCTGTCGCGGCCGCGCATCGCGGCCATCTCGGCGATGGTTTTGCCGACGTATTGCTGGTTCTCGGGCCTGGCAGCCTTCTCGACTTTCACAATATTCAAATTGCCGTGAAAACTTGTCGGACGCGGGTCAGCGAGGTCCGCGCGCAGTTTTTGCCGCGTCGCGCTATCCGCGAACGCCTGTTTGCGCGCCGCTTCGTCCGTGAACATCAAGCTTTTCCAGGTGGGAAACTCGTCAAAAAGCTGGGTGGTCTTGAGATCGAAATGTCTGACCAGCGGCACCGTGTGGCACAGACGGTAGGTGCGGTATCCCTTCTGAAACGCCGCGGCCGTATGATCGAGCTGTTCTTTCCACTGTTCGGGCCGATTGGATCGATGGACAACCGTGAGGCCGACCACGGGCCGACCGGTGCGCCGCGCCCACTCGCCGTAAAGGTCGAAATGCTTGGTCGTGTACTGTCCCAAGGTTGATTGGATTACGCCGGCATTGAGCTCGCCGAGCGGCTCGCACAGGCCAAAAAGTTCTTCGACGTCGGCCATGCGACTCGGCACCGGCTTGCCGTCCTCGCGCATATGCCGCTCGTTGCGGTTGGTCGAAAACCCGAATGCTCCAGCCTCCATGCCCTCGCGCACCAACTGCTGCATGCGCTGAACTTCCGGCTTAGTTGCTTGGCGCTCCACCGACTCCTCGCCCATGACATACTGGCGTACGGCGATGTGACCCACGAGCCCGCCCATATTGATGCCGAGACGTCCGTTCAGACCGTCCAGATACTCCCTGTAGGAATGCCAGCCCCAAGGCACTCCTTTCTCCAACGCAAAACGAGGAATCGCCTCGACCCGGACAAAGCTCTTTACGAGCGCGTCTTCGTCGCCGCTTTTCACCGGCGCCAATGCCAGCCCGCAATTTCCTGCGATGATGGAAGTGATTCCATGCTGGGGTTCGCAGGTGCCGTAAGGATCCCAAAGAATCTGCGCGTCCATGTGGGTATGATGGTCGATGAACCCGGGGGCGACGATGAGTCCGCCGACGTCTAAGGTCTTGGCCGCGCCGCCATCAATGCGGCCCAGCTTGACGATCTTTCCGTCCTTGATGGCGACGTCAGCATTGTAAGAAGGCAGGCCGGAACCGTCCACGACCCGACCACCGCGAACCAACAAATCATATTCCATCGCCAAGTCCTCCTCTCGTTACACAGCCTCGATTCGTGAATCTATTTTTCCGCTCTCGGAAAACCGTACGCTTCGACGACTCTTTTTATGTACTCCGGTATCTTTGTGTAGTGACTCCAGTCAACCAGCGATTGCTTTTTGCCGCGGACAGCCTTCTCTTGAACCGTTCCCTGAATGAAGACGGAGCCTTCGTACGGTCCGGCCTCCTCGAGTACTTTCTGGCCCTCGGCAGACGCCGCAAACTCCAACCAGAGCAGCGCAGCGTAAGGGTGCTCAGCCGCAGCCAGTATGCCTTCCGATTCGTTGAGTCGAACGATAACGGGCTCTACCAACTTGTAGCCGAGAACATCCGTCTTGTCTTTGTTTTTGGCTCTCAGAACAGCGTCGTAGTTAGGGCCGAAGAAGAGGGAATATTCGCCGGCGAGCATGCTTGTGATCGTGCGCGTGTCTCCGCTGACCCAAATGGGATTTTGCGCGGTCAACTTCCGCGCAAAATCAAGAGTCTTTTCAAGACCCCATGCCGGCACCAGGGCTGCTACATCCTTGGGACGAATTCCCAGAGCAAATTTCCTGTCCTTGAATTCCGGCTTTAAAAATCCTTCCCACGTATCGGGCACCGAGTCGGCCGGGATGAGCTTTTTATGATAAGCTACGACTTGTATTCCACTTCCTACGGCGACGATATTTCGGTTGATCGGGTCCACCATCTGGAGCGGCATCTGAAGCACCCGCTGCTCAACCATTCCATACATATCCACCTTTTTCAGGTGAGGCAGGTATTCATTATAATAGTCGTAATCGACCTCGTTGACATCGATCCCTTTAGCTAATCCTGCCTTTAATTCCTGAAGTTGCCGCGTATAAGCGTCGATGCCCCGGATCTCGTCTGCTTGGACTTGAATGAAAGGATATTTTTTCGTGAAGCCTTCGCTCAACCGTTTGAGTATTCCAGCGTCGAGGGAGACGATAACGCGTAACTTACCTTCCTTTTTAGCCCTATTCACGATCTCGTCATGGCTGGCGGCAAAAAGATAAGCCTTCCCTTCGGCCTCCTTTTTCGCTTTGAGCAAGGCAGGGCTAAGTTCGGTGGCAAAAATGCTCGTATCTGCTATCCCGAAAATTATCAGAAGAAGAGTGATCAAACGATCAGCCGTTCTTGGTCGAAGCAACTCCATATTCACCCCCTCGCTTATTTTTCCTAGTAGCAATCGAATGCGAAGATGGATGGCGTGCGGACTATATCGAGCCCTCGGTGATCTTGTCAATTTAGGTTCAGCTGCGTCAGCCGTCTTCCTCGGCGCCCGCGAGAGCTGTTTTCTGGTAGTGGTTCATTTTCAATCTGCCATGACTCTTAAAATCGAGAAAGATTCCTCGCTTTGCTCGGAATGACAACTACATAAGCCATGTGTCATCTCGAACAAAGTGAGAGATCTTTCCCAAACTGAACCACTACCTGTTTTCTCCGAAGATTGACAAGCAGTTTCTCCAGAGAGAAGCTGTCCACCAAAATCGCGCAGCAAAGGACGGACAAGATGGACGATCACGCCAAGCGGCTCTGTTTCCGAGAGATTTTGAATGCGCCGGTGGGAGTCATAGCTCCGAGCGCGCCGGACCCCATGTTCGCGCGCTTGGTTCAAGACTGCGGCTATAAGCTTTTCCATCTTGCCGGCAACGGCATGCATCGGAGCCTCGTGCTTCCCGACTGCAGCATGGTGACTATGACCGAGATGGCCAGCCGAGCAGGCACGATTGCCGAAGTCCTGGATATCCCGGTGTTGGTCGATGGCGAGACCGGCTATGGTGGACCCTTGCAAACCGCGCGGGCGGTGCGCGCGTTCGAGCGCGCAGGCGTTGCCGGTATTCGATTTGAAGATAGCAACTTCGGCGAAAATGGCATCGATGGTGTTCGTCCGCCCGTCTCGGTTTTGAACATGGTAGATAAGATAAAGGCGGCCGCCGACGAACGCACCGACTCGGCATTGGTTCTCGTGGTGCGTTGTGATGCCCGAGCAACTGAAACCCGCGAGCAGGTGTTAGACCGTATTGGGGCTTATGTCGATGCGGGGACTGACGCTATCGGGGTTCATCTCACCGACGCCGAGGACCACAAATGGTTCGGGACGGCCGCGTCCGCGCCGCTCATAAACCCTTGGCCGCGGGCAGGGATAGATACAATGGCCGAATTCTTCGCCCTGGGCTACAAGGTCGCGCTTGTGACTTCGAGCGTCTCGATGGCCGCGCTTGCCGCGGCACGGACGATGCTGCTGGAGCTGAAAAACTCGGGGCGCCAGGACAATTACTTTGCCGGCGCCCCCGGTTTCGACGAGGTGCGCCGCTGGTACCGTGATCTAGGATTTCGCCCCACCAAGCCGTTCGAATAAGGGAAGCGGCGCAAGTTTTTCAAAATCTGCCGCAAGGTTTATCTGACAGTCCGGTTTCCCGCTCGGATTTTCCACTCAACACACTTGATTTGTGAAGCTTGCGTCGTCTTTGAGTGTGGTTCATTTTCAATCCGCCATGGCTCTTAAAATCGAGAAAGATTCCTCGCTTTGCTCGGAATGACAACTACATAAGCCATGTGTCATCTCGAACAAAGTGAGAGATCTTTCCCAAACTGAACCACTACCCGTCTTTGAGTCGGGTTGACATATCTGCGCGTCATTGAATACTGTTTGCAGGAGACGACGGATAGCCCGCAGGTAGATTGGAAACAGCGAAGGTCGCTCGTGAAGAGAGTATTAGCCATTATTTTGGGCGGCGGTGCCGGAACCCGGCTTTATCCCTTAACCAAACTCCGCGCCAAGCCGGCTGTTCCTCTCGGCGCCAAGTATCGCTTGATCGATATCCCCATTAGTAACTGCATTAACTCTGAGATCCAGAGGATATACGTTCTCACCCAATTTAACTCGGCCTCTCTCAACCGGCATATTGCGCGCACCTACGCGCTGGCAGCCGCAGGGTTCTCTCAGGGTTTTGTCGAAGTGCTGGCTGCCCATCAAACGCCGGAAAGCCCCAATTGGTTCGAAGGAACGGCTGACGCCGTGCGCAAGTATCTCTCGTTATTTGCCGAGTGGGATGTCGACCAGTACCTGATTCTCTCCGGCGATCACTTGTACCGTATGAATTATGCCGACTTCATCCATCGCCATCGGGACACGAAAGCAGATATCACGTTATCGGTCGTGCCGGTCGATGAGAGTCGGGCGTCCGACTTCGGTTTGATGAAGATTGATAAGAAGGGGCGCGTGACGTCTTTCAGCGAAAAGCCTAAAGGTGATGCGCTCAAGGCAATGCGCGTCGACACAACCGCTCTCGGCTTGCCCGAAGAGAAAGCGAAGCAGTCACCCTATATCGCTTCCATGGGCATCTACGTGTTTGAAAAGCAGATCTTGCACGATTTATTAAACCGGGCCAGGCACCAAACGGATTTCGGCAGAGAAGTTATTCCCGCAGCGGCAAAAGATCATAATGTGCAGGCCTATCTTTTCAAAGATTACTGGGAAGATATCGGGACCATCGAATCATTCTACAATGCCAATCTGGCGCTCACCTCTCAACCGGATCCGCCTTTCAGCTTCTACGATGAAAAGGCTCCAATCTATACACACTCGCGCCACCTGCCGCCGACAAAATTGCTCGACAGCAAGGTAGTTGAGTCGATGGTCGGTGAAGGATGTATACTCAAGGAATGCACGGTGAAACGATCAGTCATCGGAGTTCGATCTCGTATCGAAACCGGGTGCGTCATCGATAATGCTTTGTTGATGGGCGCAGATTTCTATGAATCCCCTGCTGAGCGCTTGAAAAACTTAGAGCGTGGAAAAGTTCCCTTGGGAGTGGGCGCGAACACGACGATCCGAAGAGCAATTATCGACAAAAACGCGCGCATCGGACGCAATGTACAGATCGTGAATAAAGATTGCATAATGGAAGCGAGCCGGGAAGATCTCGGCTTTGTAATTCAAAGCGGGATCGTCGTTGTAATAAAGAACGCAACCATTCCTGACGGGACGGTGATTTAACCCGCATCATTCATCATTAAAGGATTTACGCAGTTTTCTTGGCGCCTTGACGTCTACCGAAGGCGTCACCCCCGAATGTTTTAATCGGGGGTCCAGTTCGGCCTCGCCTGGATTCCCGATAGAAGCTTTCGGGAATGACGGACTATGAGATCTGAGATAGCTCTTTAGGCAACGTAGCTCTTTAGGCAACAAGCTGCCGGAAATCCAAACGCACCGTGATTAAATAAAGGAATTACCCTTTAGGGTTCTTCCTCATTCCCCCTTCCACCATTTTGTACTCGAAAAGACGGCATTCGAGCGCGCCGTTGAAGAGCGGCGTGCG
>VBKY01000327.1 GCA_005879255.1 Deltaproteobacteria bacterium | reverse complement strand
TGTCGCGGCGACAAATTCACCGACGCAGGCGCCGGTAAAAGCGAACCCGACGGCAACTTTGAGACTGCCAAGCACCCAGGCCGTCACCGAGGGAACATACACTTCTCGCAGCAAGACCATGCGTCCGCCGCCGAGAGTTCTTACGCGATCGACCAGAAGTTGGTTGACGTCTTTAATGCCATTGTAGACGGCGAAAAAGATCAGGACGGCAACGAGAACTACAGCCAGCGCGATCTTGGACGGGATTTCGATGCCGAGCCAAATGACAAAGAGCGGCGCGAGAATCACGCGGGGTATAGCATTTAGCAGCAGCATGATCGGTTCGAGCACGTCGGCGACCCACGAGATCAGTGCTGCGGCGAAGCCGAGAGATATCCCGAGAACGAGTCCGATCGCGAGCCCCACCAGCGATGCAAAAAACGTAGCTTCCAGATGACTGAAAATCGTGCCTTCGCTGAACAGCGAAAAGACGACGTGCAAAACTGCGGTCGGGGCGGGAACATAGAAGGGATTGATGATGCCCGCGCGCGATAGCACTTCCCAGACAATCACGAGCATGAAAAGCGAAAAGAAGCGCCGCGAACCCGTTTTTTTAATATCCGTGGTCATTTCTGCGCCTCGACCTCGGGTGAATTCATGGTATCCGATAGGTCATTCCAAAGCCGTTCGAGAAGCGGCGTGAAACTTGGATGCTTGCGGGTTGCAAAAATATCCCGCGGACGGGGAATCGATACATCATAAGAAGCCAAGACCCGCGCCCTCGGCCCCTGCGAAAGCAGATAGATCCTGTCAGACACCGTCAATGCCTCTTCCAGATCGTGAGTGACCAGGAGTACGCTCAGATGCTCCCGTTCTACCCAATTCAAAAGTTCCTGGGTAATGCGCGTGCGCACGATCGCGTCCAGCGAAGCAAACGGCTCGTCCATCAGCAGGAGCTTCGGTTTTATGGCGAGGATCTGGGCGATGGCGACGCGCTTTCTCTGGCCGCCGGAAAGCTGGTGGGGAAAACGCCCGCCGAAACCCTCCAGCCCGAGCCGCGCGAGCCATCCGTCGGCCTCGGTTAGCGCGGCATCCTTTGAAAATTTTCGGATACGCAGCCCGAGGGCGACATTTTCACGAGCGGTGCGCCAGGGCAGCAGCGCGTCGTCTTGAAAGAGAAAGCCGAGGGCAGCGTCGCCATCGCTCAATTCCACACTGCCTGAGCGAGGGATCAAGAGACCGTTGACGGCGCGCAGGATGCTCGTCTTGCCGGAGCCCGACGGTCCGACGAGACTTACGAACTGGCCCGCGGCAACTTCGAGGTTGACTCCTTCGATGATGAGTTCTTGGCCATAACCAAGTTCGAGATCGCGGACGCGAAGCACTTAACTTCCGACTATCGTAAGATCGAGCAGGGGTTTGTAATCGACCGTTGGGGCCAACAGACCTGCCGCCTTGTGCGCATCCGCCACCCGATTGGTTGCGGCGACGTCGATCTTGACGTTGTCAGGATAGAGGGACCGCCGATAGCGCTCCAGAATCGTTGCCAGCCGATCTCGATTACCGCCGGTGATCAATTCCTTTGGCAGCGCGGCAACAGCCTCTTTGACTGGGATCGAACGTGTGTCGCGCAAGCCCCTGGCGAGTGCGCGCGCGAGCCGAGCCATCTCGTCTTTGCGCCGCTCGCGCTCCTCGACGCGCACCGCCACGCCCATGAACTCGTACGCCCCGCCGAGATATCGGTTTGCCTCCTCGATATCCATGGCATTCACGATCACGCCACCGCCCGCTTCGGTAATGAGCGATAATGCCGGCTCCTGCACCATGCCGGCGTCGACTTGGCCAAGCCGAAGCGCGTCAAGAAGATTGGTGCCGATCGTTGCAAAGCGCACGCGATTGGGATCGGCGCCGGCTCGCCTCATTAGAAAAAGCACCAAAATGTGATCCGCGTTGCCCAACGCGGAAATACCGACGGTCCGATTTTCCAGATCCTTTAGGCTGCGAACCTCTTTGGCCGTCTTTGGCCCGCTGGCGAGAGCAAACAGCGGCAATCTGCCGGTGGAGGCGAAGCGGGAGATCTTCGCGCCGTGAGCATAGGCCTGCAGCGCCACATCGAATGACGTCCCGGCGTAGTCCACCGAGCCGCCGACGAGAGCCTGCATGGCCACATTGCCGCCGCGGGTATACACCAACCGGACATCGAGACCTTCGTCGGCGAAGTGTCCGCGCGCGCGGGTCACCTCGTAGGGAATGACGCAGAGGAGCTGGCCGCAGAACGCGAGCAACACCTGACGGCCCTGGCCGTAGGCATTTTTCTTGGAGATAAACATGATGCCGCTTGCCAGGCCGGCCAACTGTTTTAGCGCCGTTCGTCGACCGATTATTTTTTGATCACCGATTACTTCAGGCTCGCCGGTGAACTCCGGCGTTAGCTTTTCGCAGCAATCCATTGTGACCTCCGAACCTCAAAGCAACCGCGCGCCTCAGCGTGCGAATTATTTTTCCGTGACTGCAGCTTACCATCGGGCTAGCCAAAAATACCTTAACAGCCCCAAAAGACAAGCCGATAATATCTTGCCACGGGCTGAAAGCAGATATAAAGTCCGCTCAGTTGTTCAAACCATGAGACGGAAATACCGTGCCCGTGAGATTTTCGAACGGATGAAGTGAGAAAGGTGCACAGATGAGTAATCATGCAAACCTCGCCGAGGATTTGATTTCTTCTTTGGAATTGGCTCTACCGCCTATCGCCGTGTCATTCGCCGACGTCGCACCGGCCAATGTACGCTCCTACGACGGCGTCGTGCCTGCAGGATGTGTCTTTTGGCAGCAGGCGGCGACTCGTACATTCGTCACATCGGCGAAGGATCATGCGCTCTGTTCGATCGGTGTGCACACTCACCATCTGGCAGAGCCTGCGCCGTCCCAGCAGGCCGAGCTCGCGGAAACGTTAAAGGCCCTGAATGATCTTGATTACGTTCGGCCGGAAGAAGTCGCGGCCATCCCGGTGATCAAGCGCGCGGTGAAGTATGTGGTCTACGGGCCGCTCGCCGACTTTCCGCTCGATCCTGAAGTCGTCCTCCTCTTCGCTCACGCGCGGCAAGGGCTCATTCTCAGCGAAGCGATCGCTCGCGTTGATCAAGGATCGCCGCTCGCCATGGGGCGTCCCGCCTGCGCTGTGGTGCCCCAGGCGCTCAATCACGGAAACGCAACGATGAGCCTGGGTTGCTGCGGCGCGCGCGCCTATCTCGACGCGATGACTGATAGCGTCGCCATGTGGGCGTTGCCGGCAAGTAAGCTCGATCGATATTGCGCTGAGATCGCCGTGCTCGCGCGCGCCAACAAAACGCTCACAGCGTTTCACTCGCGGCGACGAGAGGATGTCGAATCCGGCAAGCGACCCACGGTGCGGCAATCGCTTGAACGACTATCGTCTTGAAAGATGGTCTTAACTCAAAATTGTAACAGCGGGTTCGACGCCCGCCCCTAATGACAAACAACAAATTGGAGGACCCCATGCCCATAGCAAAAGTACGCGGCGCCAACATTAACTATAAAGTTCTCGGTGATCACGGTCCCTGGGTAGCGCTATCGCCGGGTGGCCGGCGCGATATCAGCGGCATCGAACTGCTCGCCAGCAAAGTGGCCGAGAAAGGGCACCGCGTCGTGATCTTTGACCGGCGCAACTGCGGTGCATCCGATGTCGTGATTGACGGGAATGAATCAGAGTACGAGATTTGGGCCGATGATGTTCACGAGTTGCTCAGACAAATCAATGCTCTGCCCGCCGTTGTCGGCGGTAGCTCATCGGGTTGCCGCACCGCCCTGCTCTTCGCGCTGCGCCATCCCGACTCGGTCCGCGCCCTGCTTCTGTGGCGCGTTACCGGCGGGCGCTTCGCTTGCGAGCGTCTAGCCGAAGAATACTACGGCCAGTTCATCACGGCCGCGAAAGCGGGCGGCATGGCCGCCGTGTGCGAGATGGAACACTGGAAGGAACGTATCGAAGCGCGTCCACAGAACCGTGACGCATTGATGAAAATGAACCCGCAACATTTCATCGAGGTGATGTCGCACTGGCGCGAATACTTTATCAAAGGCGCCGACCTGCCGGTGATTGGCGCCACAGAAGCAGAATTGAAGTCGATCAAAGTCCCCACCTGCGTCGTTCCGGGAAACGATCTCACTCACGGACCTCAGGTCGTTGAAAACTTGAGTCGGGCTATGCCCCACGCCGAGGTGCATAAGCTGTTTCCAAAATTCTACAATGAGGCCCTCAGCCCGCGTGAAGAATGGGACGAAAAGGCCGGCGAGATGGCGGCGCTGTTCGCCGACTTCCTCAAGCGCTCGAAAGTATCCTAATATGATGTCCACGACTTCCTTACACACTGGCTCGTCATTCCGGGCGAGCTGGCGATAGCTAGCGCGACCCGGAATCCAGGAATTTAAGCCGCCTGGATACCGGCTGGAGTCTATCCTGAGCATAGCCGAAGGGCCGGTATGACGGGAAAAACCCCAAGGTGGAACAGGAGACCCGCTGACCGCATTCAAAGGTTTAGGAGAATGAAATGTTCGATCCCATTGAAGCGACAAAAGAAAAAATGGTTTTGGCCTGCAAGGTGCTGCAAAAGCAGCGCGTGCTCGACGGTTACGGCCATCTTACGGCGCGCCTGCCGGATGGTCGAATCCTGAGCACGCCGCATATGCCGCCTGGCAA
>VBKY01000326.1 GCA_005879255.1 Deltaproteobacteria bacterium | reverse complement strand
CTTCGACTCGGACTCGATCTCGTGCGATCCGCGAGAATTCAAATCATGGCCGCCCCGCTTGGAACGTTAAAGACCCACAGCCAAGAGGAGTGTGAGCAAATGATCAAAGGACATGACCGGCCCAACGCTAACCGCCGCTACATCGACTACTACATTTCCGAGGTCGTCGACTGAGGAAGGAGGATGGCCGATCCGAACAAACGGGGCCTCTTGCGCGTATGCTCGCTGCTGCCACGTAAAGTGCCTCTCACTTAAATTCGCCAACCAGAGGATGATTGATGAGCGCTAATCAAAACACTTACGCGACGATTCCCGACGCGCTAAACACGACGGCGGCAGCCGCTGAGTTTGTCGAGAACGTCACCTTCAACGAGATCCCTGCCGAGGCTTTGCGAATCGGCACGCGCTGTTTGCTGGATGGCCTCGGGCTATTTGTCGCGGGATCGGAAGAACACTCGGTACAGATTCTCGTCGAAGAAGCCGAACAGATGGGCGGCCGGAAGGACGCGTTATTGTTGAGTCGCGGTGGCAACAGAGTCCCGGCCACCGTGGCCGCGCGCGTGCTCGGCACGGCGGGTCACGCGCACGACTGGGACGACAGCCAGGTCAGCACCGATCCGGCCCACGTTTATGGGCTGTTGACGCACCCGACCATTCCGCCGTTGACGAGCGCATTAGTAATGGCGCAAAAGCTTGGCGGTGTTGACGGCAAACGATTCATGCTCGCGTTTCTCACCGGCTTTGAAGTGGAATGCAAGATCTCCGAGTGGATGTTGCCGCAACACTACGTGAGGGGAATGCACTCAAGTGGCACCGTAGGAACTTTCGGAGCTTACGCGGCAGCGGCGAAGTTGGTCGGGTTGAATGGCGATAAACTGCGCAGCGGCTTTGGCATCGCAGCCAGTTTTGCGGCCGGTATTCGCTGCAACTTCGGCACGATGACCAAGCCGCTGCATGTCGGCCGCGCCGCCGAGAATGGCGTCACCGCCGCGCTGCTC